>JABRVU010000416.1:0-1688 GCA_039961895.1 Phycisphaerae bacterium
GGACGCTGGTGACGGCGGTGCGCGAAACGCCCGAGACGGTCACGGACGTACGCTGGTACCCGGCGGAACAGGCGCACGTGATCGACGACGAGCCAGACGCGCTGGTCGAGCCGATCGTGCCCGACCCGCTGCTGGTCATCGTCGGCGGCGGGCACGTGGCCCAGGCGCTGGCCTGGCAGGCCGACCTGGTGGGTTTCGATCTGCTGGTGGTGGAGGACCGCCCCGAATACGCCCGCCCGGACCTGTTCCCGCCGCGGGCCGAGGTCCGCTGCGGCGACGCCGCCGGGATTCTGGCCGGCATGTCCCTCGACGAGGAAACCTACGTGGCCCTGGTCAGCCGCGGCCATCTGACCGACGCCAAGGCCCTGGCGGCGTGCATCGACAAGCCCTGCCGCTACATCGGCATGATGGGCAGCCGGCGGAAGGCGGCCCTGCTGCGCCAGGATTTCCTTCGGCGCGGCCTGGCCACGGCGGAGCGGTTCGACCGCGTGCACGCGCCCATCGGGCTGGACCTGGGCGGGCGGACCGTTCCGGAGATCGCGGCCGGCATCGTGGCCGAGCTGATCGCCGCCCGCCACCAGCGGCGCACGCCGGCCGCGCGCGACGAAACGGAGGCGGCCAGGCCATGATCCGCGCGGTGGTTCTGGCCGCCGGGCAGTCGCGCCGCATGGGCACGCAGAAACTCCTGCTGCCCTTCGCCGGCCAGACGGTGCTTGTTCACGTCGTGGATCAGGTCGTGGCGGCGGGCGTGAGCGACGTATGCGTGGTGGTGGGCCCGGACCATGCGGCCATCGCGGCCGCCCTGGCCGACCGGCCCGCGCGACTCGTGGTCAACCCCGATCCTCAAGGCGATATGCTCAGCTCGGTGCGCGCGGGTCTGAAGGCGCCGCCGGCGGCTTACCAGGCGGCGATCGTGGTGCTGGGGGATCAACCCTCCGTCACCGCGGACTTGATCGCCGGGATGCTCCGCGCGTTCCCGACGTGCGGGCGCGGGATCGTGGTGCCGGCCTGCGCGGGGCGTCGCGGGCATCCGCTGGTGTTCGCCGCGCGGTTCATCGAGGAAGTGCTCACGCGGTTCGACCAGGTGGGGCTTCGCGGGCTGCTGGCCGCTCATCCGGGCGACGTGTTCGAGCTGCCGGTCGCCGACGCCGGCGTCCTGGCGGACATGGACACGCCGGCGGACTATGTCCGCGAGCTGGGCCGCGTCCCTTGAACGCGAATCGGCGTCAGGTCGCGTTCGACCGGCAGGATGCCGGTTCCAAACGGCGGGTGCCGCGGTCCTCGAGTGGACCGACCAGCGTCAGGACCGCGCCGTCCGAGCCCGGCGTGCGGCGCGTGGCCATCTCGAACACCATTGACGCAACGCCAGGCACCCAACGCCTGGGCGGACGGCGGGGCCGCCTGCTGGATCCGCGACGCGCGTCTTGACCTTCCGCATGGCCACCCCCCTTCCATTGTATCACCCACTCCGGGGGCTCCTGGCGGTGTTTTCGCTTGGAGCCGCCGTAGTGGAATCGCTATGCTGAAGAGAAGCCCCGTGAGACCGTCGCGGAGACACGCGGCCGCACCGGCCGAGGAGGGACGGGCAACGCGGGGGCGGTGTGGAGCTTGCCGTCATGAGGGGGAGGGCATCAGACCGCACGTGGCCAGGGGGACGAATGCCGGCCGCCATCCTGACGATCATGTGC
>JABRVU010000417.1:0-5365 GCA_039961895.1 Phycisphaerae bacterium
GCATGAGCACCTGGGTGCCGCCGATGTCGATGAGTTCCTGGATTTTGCCGCCGATCTGGTCGAAGGTCAGCACGTATCCCGCGGGCAGCTCCGGGCGGCTGGAGTTCATCCCCGGCGGATCGGCCTTGAAGTTGCAGAAGATGCATTTGGCCGTGCACCAGTTGGCGTAGTTGATGTTGCGGTCCACCACGTAGGTGCGGTAGTCCTCCGGGTGCAGCCGTTGCGTGGCCGCGAACGCGCGCCGCCCGAGCTCGTGGATGGAGCAGTCGAAATAGAGAGCCAGGGCCTCGGCCTCGCTGAGGCGCGGGATGGCGGATGGCGGATGGCGGATGGCGGATTCACGCGGCACCTCCGCCGCTCCTGTGTCCGCTGGGGCGATTCCCAGGTTGGACGGGCTCGCGACGCTCACGAGATCACGCTCCTGCCGCCGGCTCCACGAGTTCGCTCCGTTCGGCGATGATGCCCTCCTCGGCGGCCAGGTCGAAGAAGAGCTTCATGCCCTCGACCGCGGGCGGGGTGAGGGTGTACATCAGCCGTCGGGTCAGATACTCCTCGGCCAGTTCGACAGGCCAGCCGCGCGGCGGACCGGCCTGGGCGGCGATGTCGAGGGCCCGGGCCACGCCGCGGTCGCGGGCCGCGCTCAGCAGCGCCGCCAGCCGCTCGGTCCGGCCTCCGGGCGGGGCGGCCCAGGCCGCGAACACGAACGGCAGGCCGGTCCATTCCTTCCAGGCCCCGCCCAGGTCCACGTCGAAGCCGAAGTCATGCATCGGCGCGCTGACTACCTTGTCGCCGATCAGCAGCACCGAATCGCAGGCCTCCAGCCCGTCGGCGGCCGAAAGCGGCCGGACGTGAAGCTGCCGCTCGTAATACCGCGACCAGATCAAGCGGGCCAGGGCCACCGAGGTGTGCGAGTCGTCGTCGGCGTAGAGGACGGTCATCTCCTCCGGCGGCACGCGCGAGAACACCCGGACGGTCAGCGTTTCGCCGTCGGCGGCGATGCCCGCGTCGGAGATTCGCCGCCAGCGCCCCTGGCCGCGGGCCAGGTCGATGACCGGGATCAGGGCCGCGTCCACCTCTCCGCCGCGCAACATGCCGGCCAGCGCCGAAGGCACCGCATAGACCAGGCTCACGCCGGTTGTCGCATCCAGCCCTTCGACCAGCGGCAGGGCGTTCAGGAACGACACCACGCCCAAAGCCGCCGGTTCGCCGCCCTCATCGTGAAGACTGCCCATGGCCGGGGATTATAGCGGTGACGGCGGGCGGGTCGAAACTCCGCGGACGCCTTCAAAAGTTTTGAAAAGGCGTGAAGATATCCGCGGTACGCGGATTCCGTGGCGGCAGGGCGTCATGCCGGTTGTCCGGTCTTATTATCATTTTCCCACTTTCGCGCTCCCCGGCTTGGCGGGATGCAACGCCGGGGCGGCATCGCATTCACACCAGTCCCAGCCGGCGGCGGGCGATCCACTCCACGGTCAGCAGGCCGACGAAGACGCCGAACCAGAGCCAGGGGCGGTCATCGACGAGGTTTTCACGGCGGACATGGCGGGTCAGGGCGGCGCGCTTCCGGGTGCTGAGCCGCTCGATGAGCCGGCCGAACTCCTCGAGAGGCACGTACTCGCCGCCGGCGGCACGGGTCCGGGCGGCCAGCCGACGGAGGTTCTCCAGGTCCGCGGTCGGGTCGGCCAGCTCCGGGTCGGGCGTGACCACCACGAACGCGGTCTCGGATTCGCCCAGCGGTTTGTCGCCGGCCCTGGCCGACACGCGCACGTGATACTCGCCCGGCGCGGTGAGGGACGGCTGGGCCGTCAGCGCGTCGCCGGAACGCACCCAGCGCAGCTCGCGGGCCTTGCCGTCCGGCCCGGTGAGCGTGCCGGTCAGGGAGGCGTTGTCGGGCATCCGGCCGGTGGTCGGCTCGGTAACGCCGGCCCGCAGCGTCACCCGCTCCAGGTTCGAGCGCAGGCGCGTCAGGTCATAGCGCGGGCGGTCGGCGGCCACCCACACCTCCGGCCGGCGGTTGGCCAGCCAGAGGACCAGTTGCCTCCAGAACCTTCTTTGTGCTTCCAAGCCCCGGGCGTCGGCGAAGGACCAGCGCCAGGTGGAGTCGAAGGCGACGGCCGCGGCCCGCCCCCGCCCGGCCTCGGCCACCACCAGCAGCGGCTCGCCCGCGGGAGCGTGCATGAGCACCTCGGCGGCCGGGGCCAGGCCGGCCAGCCGGTCCGCCCCGTCAAACGCCGGCAGGCGCTTCCAGAGCTGCATCGAGCCGGCGGCGTCGGGCAGCAGCCGGCACGCCGCGTGTTGCCGGCCGGAGGGCGTCAGCTCGAACGCCACGGGCCCGGGCAACTGGCCGCCGGCCCCCAGGCTCACCGGGATCAGGCCGGACAGCGGGCTCCCGTCGTAGGGCCCGGACCCCAGCGTCCGAATCCCGCCCAGCATGGCCACGCCCCGGCCCTGCTCCAGGACCAGATCGCGGATCGCCCCCAGCGTCGCGTCGGTCAGGGCTTCACGGTCCACGTCGCCGAGGAGCACCACGTGATACGCCTTCCATTCCAGGCCCGAGCGCGGCAGCAGCGCCGGGGAGCCACCGCCGGGGCGGTGGAGGTCCACCTTGGTCACGCGCAGCTCGGCGGCGGCCTCGAGGGCCCGGGCGATGGCCGCCCGCTCGTAGCGCGGCCGATCCACGTACAACACCTGGACCTTCTCATCGGTGACGCGCACGAACTGCGACAGCCCGCTCTCGCCCTGCGGTCCGGCCAGCCCCGCGGCCCGCCCGCGAACGCCGACCCGGTGCAGGCCACCAGCGTTGGGCGTGTGTCCGAGGTTGACGCGGAGCAGCTCGACCGGCCCGGCCGGCCGGACCTGTTGCAGCTCGACCACCGCGTCGTCCCACAGCAGCTCGATGCTCACGACCGTGCCGGCCAGGCCGGTGGCCACGAACTCGGCCCGCACCGGCAGGCGGTTCAGGACGGCCACGCTCTCCGGGCAGTCCAGCCGGCGGGCCAGCAGCCCGCGGTTCTGGCCGACGGGCAGCTCGCTGCCCACGCCCACCGTGTAGAGGGGAATCCCTCCAGCGGCCAGAGACTCGCCGGCGGTGCGCTGTTCGTCGTCGCCGGAGAAGTTGTCGCGCCCGTCGGAGATCACCACCATGCCCACCGGCTGGCTCCCGCCGGCCTCCAGGGCGACGCGGACCTGCTCGAGGGCGGCGGCCAGGGCGGTCTGCTCGCCGCCCCCGGTCAGCTTCGGCGCGGGCAGCGGCCGCGCCTGGGCGTCGAAGGCGAAGTAGCAAAGATCGACCTCGCCGGCCAGCCCGGCCAGGGCGTCGGCCTGTTCGGACAGCGCCGCCCGGACGGCCTCGAGGCGGGCGATGGGCGGAGCGGCCTCCGGGCGGCGGCGGTCCGGGGGCACATCCCGGATGGTCATCGAACGCGAATCATCCAGCAGGATCGCCAGGCTTCCGCGCTCGCGCGTGATGGTCACATACTCGACCACCGGCCGGGCCAGCAGCACCAGGACCACGGCCACGGCCAGCAGCCGCAGGGCCAGCAGCGCCGACCAGGCCGCAAGACCCAGGGCCCGGGTGGTCCGACCATAGGCCCGGGCCAGGGCTGGAACCAGCAACACGCCCAGCAGTCCGGCGGCCGCGGGGGGATTGGCGCGAACCGGGCCCAGCAGCCCCGCGGCCGATGCGGTCGTAGCCAGCACGACGACGGCCGCGCAGACCACGAACCGCCCGCCCACGCGGGCCGGCCGGCGACCGTGACGCAGGTAGTGAAACAGCTCGGCCAGGCCCAACGCGAGGACCGCCGGCCAGAGCCAATCGGCCAGATCAGGCGGATCGAACTGGAGCGACCATGGGTTCAAGCGGGCCACACCGCGCGGTTGAGCAGGACGGCCTTCACCAGGAAGTCCAGGATGCGGCGGCGGTTCTTGCCGAGGGAGTCGCTCATCGGCCGGACACCCCTACCGCCTTCATGCGACCGGGCCTGGGCGCCGGCCGCGGATCTTCATCATACCACCTGCGGCGACGACCCCATCGCTGCCGGCTCGCCGGAAATCAACGGCAGGATGGCGACTGGAGGTCGGCGGACAGGATGCCTGCGGTGACGGCAGATCGCGCGACGGCCCGGGCGGCGTCGGTTCATTCCGCTTTCCGGCGCAGCCACGCGACGTTGAAGGCGGCGTGCTTCATGCTCTTGCCGCCCAGGACGAAGTAGCTGTAGACGGCGTGGATCCGCCCGTCGCGGGCCTGGATGACGGCCGGGTAGTGATAGGAGCCGGCGAGCTGGCGCTCCAGGTGGCGGGTCCACTTCCAGGTCCGGCCTTCATCGTCGGACAGCGAGACGGCCAGGCTGCTCCGCCCGCGCGTACTGTCGTTATAGATGAGCAGCCATTCGCCCGAGGCCAGCACCAGCCCGTCCAGCCCGGACCCCGGATTGGGCAGGTCGATCCAGCCGACCGGTCCCCAGGTCAGGCCGTCGTCCTTCGATTCGCTCACCCGGATGCGCTCGATCGGACCGTTCTCGCGCATGTAGGCGACCAGCATGCCGTCCTTCCTGCGGAGCACGGCCGGCTGAATGCTGCCGTAACCGGCCAGCGGCTCGCTGGCGTACCAGCTTGTTCCGCCGTCGTCGCTGATGGCCATGATGCCGGCCGAGTAGGTGTCCGAATAGAGCGGCAGCAGGATGCGGCCGGTGGGCAGCACCGTCGGCTTGCAGCGCGGCTGCCAGCCGAGGCGGGCGTAGAGCGGGTCGTGAATCCGCTGCTTGAGGGTCTCGAGCTTCTTTTTCGTCGCCGCGTCGTCGGGCGGGGGCAGCGTTTTCAACCGCTCCGCGAGAGCGGCGTCCATCTTCCTCTCGAAGTCGCGCGGCACCAGCGGGATGACGCCCTGCCATTCCCACTTCGGCGGGCCGTCGGCGGCGTAATCGCTCGACACGCGGTAGTGGGTCAGGCAGGATTCCCAACTGTGGGCGATGACCAGCGGCCAGAACAGCCACAACCGGCCTTTCTCATCCACGTGCATGGTCGTGTTGCAGTCGGGAAAGCCCGGCGTGTCGGCCATCAGGAAGGCCTCGCTCCAGACGCTCGCGCCCTTGCGCTTGCGGGCCCCGTAGACGGCCACGTCGTCGGCCGTCCGTTCGCCCGAACCGCGATACCACGAGACCAGCAGATCGCCGTTGGGGCATTCGACGATGCCGGGGGCGTGATTGTGCTGGGGATGGAGGGGAAAGACCAGTTCCGATTCGAACACCGGCTCCTCGGCGCGAACGCCCGCCGCGGCGGTCCCCAGGATGCAGCCCAGCAGGAAGGATACGGTCTGCGTGCGCGGCATGGATTCGGCCTCCACGGCAGTGTGCACGGGCACCAGCCG
>JABRVU010000418.1:0-21155 GCA_039961895.1 Phycisphaerae bacterium
CACCGCCCCGGTCGGAGGATAAAGTATCCGGAGGGTAGAGAGCACGCCGGGCGAAAACGACAACCCACCTCATCCGGGCGCCCCCTTGCGGCGGGGGCAGGAGGTCAACCATGATTCTTCACCCGCGATGCATCGGCGTCATCGTCGTGCTGGCGATGGCCTCGGCCGAACAGGCCGCCCTCGCCAAAGCCGTCCGCTATCGACTCACGCCGGAAAGCGGATACTTCGACGGCTGCGTGAGCGGGCCGTGCCTGTGCCCGATTCGCGGCCCGATACCCGTCGCCGGCACGTTCGCCCTCGAACCGCGCCCGCCCGGCCCGCTCTTCACCGAATACGCCGTCACCGGCGTCAACTGGTACGTGAACCTGCCCGAGGGCCGCAAGCATTACACCGGCGAGGGGACCTACAGGGTGGGTGGCGAGTTCGCCGTTCAGCAGCAGCTCGAGCTGACGCTCGTCGATGAGCTGGGCGTCGCCAGGAAATTCGACAGCGGCCCGGTCGTCGGCGGGAGCAAGTTCCCGGCCATCAACCTCACCATCTCGGCCACCGGCATGGTGTGCGTCAACGCGGCCGTTCACGTCGTCGCGGAGCCGGCCCGCTCGAGCCTCTATCGGCTGGGCGGCAAGTCCACCTATCAACAGGGCTGCATCTTCGGCTTCTGCGATTGCGTCGCCTGGGAGCCGGTGCCCATGAAAGGGACGTTCCGGCTCACTCTCATCGAGAGCAACCCGCTGTTCGACACCTATGCCGTCGATGAGGTCTGCTGGTCGGCGGCGATCGCGGGCCAGACCCTCGCCATCCGCGGCCACGGCCTCTACCGCTACGGCGGCGAAGTCGCCCTCACCCAGAACCTGGAGCTGTTCCTGTCGGTGGACGGCTCGCCCGAGTGGGCTCATCACCTCGAGAGCGGCTTCGTTCCCGCGGGGGCGCGATTCCCCGCCATCCGGGTCCGGGCCGCCACCCACACCAACTGCTTCGACCACGTCGTCGAGTTGCAGGCCCGCCCGGCGGCCGACATCGACCTGAGCGGGGCCGCCGATCTGGCCGACAGCCTGTGCTTCCAGGCCTGCGTCACCGGGCCGGCCATCGCCAACCTCAACCCCGACTGCGACGCCGCCGATCAGGACGGCGACGGCGACGTGGACCAGGTGGACTACGGCCTCCTCCAGCGCTGCCTGGGCGACGATCCGATGGATTGTGCGGAGTAGGGTTCAGGGTTCAGGAATAGGCTTTCAGCGCACAGGCGGTGCTGGTCACGATCGAAGGATTCGGCAACCACGAGACGAGCGGATGATGGGATGATGAGGCGCTCAAGCGTGCGGTAATCCCCGTGTGTTGTTCCACCGTCCCACGGTCTCAAAGTCCCTCCTTTGCCCTGCCACCTCGTTCGCCGCCTTACCTGAACCCCGAACCCGCTTCCTCCCTGCTTGACCCCCACCGACTGAACGTTCATACTGAATGCCAGCGGGATGGTGCACGCCTTCAGGTCGGGCCCCACGGGCCCCCAGCTCGGGAGGAGCGGACATGTCACGTCTGAGCCGTCGCGGTTTTCTGAAGGGTTCGCTGGCCGTCGCCGGAGGGGCCACGTTGGCGCGCCCGGTCCGGTCGTTCGGCGTCCTGGGGGCCAATGACCGCATCCGCGTGGCCGTCGCCGGGCTCAACGGGCGGGGTGGCTCGCACGTCGGCGCCTTCCTGGGCATGAAGGACCAGGGCGTCGAGATCGCCTATATCGTCGATCCGGATTCGCGCCTGTTCGCCGGCAAGCTCAAGCAGATCACCGACCGCCAGGGCTCCGCCCCCCTTGCCGTCCAGGACATCCGCAAGGCTCTGGACGACAAAGAACTGAACGTCATCTCGGTGGCCACGCCCAACCACTGGCACGCGCTGATCACCATCTGGGGCTGTCAGGCCGGCAAGGACGTGTACGTCGAAAAGCCCATGAGCCACAACATTCACGAGGGCCGCATCGCGGTCGAGTGCGCCCGCCGCTACAAGCGCATCGTCCAGCACGGCACCCAGTCGCGCAGCGACAGGAAGTTCGCCAAAATCGCGGCGGTCATCGCCTCCGGCAAGCTGGGCAAGTTGCTGGTCTCGCGCGGGTTGTGCTACAAGCCCGGCGGCGGCGAATCCACCCGCGGCGACATCGGCTTCCGTCCGATCAAGCCCCCGCCCAAGGAACTCGACTTCAACATCTGGCTGGGGCCGGCCCCCGAGCAGGGCTATCACGAGAACATCGTCCACTACCGCTGGCACTGGTTCTGGGATTTCGGCAACGGCGACATCGGCAACCAGGGCGTGCACCAGATGGACATCGCCCGCTGGGCCATCCCCGGCGCGACGCTGCCCAGGAGCGTGTTCAGCTACGGCGGGCGCTTCGGGCCCAAGGACCAGGGCCAGGCCGCCAACAGCCAGGTGGCCATCTTCGACTACGGCGATACCCAGCTCGTCTTCGAGGTCCGCGGCCTCAAGAGCAAGCCCTTCATGGGAGAAGACACCGGTAATCTCTTTCATCTGGAGGGCGGCGTCATCCGCGGCGACGGGTTCTTCTACCCCAACGGCGGCGACAGGAAGGAGCCGCTGCCGGACGTCGAGGTGGCCCGCGGCCCCGGCGGCGAGCACTTCAAGAACTTCATGGCCGCCGTCCGCAGCCGCAATCCCCAGGACCTCAACGCCGAGGTGCTCGAAGGGCACTATTCATCGGCCCTGTGCCACCTGGCCAATGCTTCCTATCGCGTCGGTGAAGAGGTGCCTTTCAGCAAGCAGACCAGCGCCATCGGCGACAACAAGGAAGCCGCCGACGCCATGGCCCGCATGCAGGATTACCTCAAGGACAACCGCTTCAAGCTCGAGGAGATGACCTATCGGCTGGGCCGCAAGCTCACCGTCGATCCCAAGACCGAGCTGACCGACGACGCCGAGGCCAACAAGATCCTCTTCGGCACCTATCGCGCCCCCTTCAGCGTGCCCGAGAAGATAGTCTGACCGCCCCCGTCCCCTTGGGGATCGGGTATGGCGGATGTGGGATCGGGCGGGGATGGAAAAGGCCGCGGGCTTTCAGCCCGCGCTGCGCGGCCGCCCGCGATCCGCCTTTCGAAATCCGCGATTCTCGGCAGGTACCGCCCGCCTACTTCGGGGCCGGCCGGGTCTGGACCCGCGTGCGGTGGATCCCCTCCAGGGCCTCGCGCATGCGCGCGAGCGTGTCGCGGTTGCGCGGCGTGCCGTGCCCGGCGTGGCGATCCACGAACGCCGCGATGTCCGACAGGGCCTCGGGATCGGCCTTGGCCGGCGCCGGGCAGAACCCGGCCAGCTTCAGGTACAGCCCGACGGCCTCGGCGGGCATGTCCGCGTCGAACAGGCGGGCGCGCAGCCGTTCGGCGAACCGCTCGTCGCTCATGTTCGTATCCCAGCAGCGTTCCCGAAACCGATATTCGTGGGAAAAGTAAGGCAGCGTGTGGGGGTGGAAGTCGCGCGGGCCCTTGGCCCCCCACAGCGTGGACCCGCCGTTCCACGGGTTGCCGAAGCCCATGCCGGGGTCGTAGCTGGTGGCCACGCCGGCCAGGCGACGCTGGGCCGGACCCGGCGGCAACGACGTCCCGTGCATGTCCGACATGCGCACGGTCGTGTGCCAGCCCAGGACCGTCGGGTAATAGGCGAAGGGGTCGTCCACCAGCGGATCGCCCCAGCACCACCACCAGTACACGCGCCGGGAGTCCAGACCGGACATGAGCTTGAGGTATTCGGGGTTGTTGAACCTGCCGATGGCCACGGCGACCTCGAACTCCGGCCGGTCGGCCAGCAGCCGCCGGATCGTGTCCCGAAGCGACTGGGCCTCCGGCCGCCAGTCCTTGACCTCTTTGCCTTCTCCGGTCGGCTCGAAGTAGAAACCCGAAAAGCCTTTGAACTGCCTCAGGTAGTCGCGGTAGAACGCCTCGGCTTTGGCCGGGTCCTTTCCGACGGCCTGCTGATGGTGCCAGCTCATCCAGCCGCCGCCAATGTAGAACTTCTGGTCCTCGGCGTTGACCAGGTCGATCAGGCTCTGGACGTTCTCGTTGCTGGCCAAGGGAGTGCGGTCGTAGTCAATCGGCCCGCCGGGCTTGTACGACGTGGCCGGGTGCCCCGCCACCGGGAAGCCGTCCAGCCAGAACCACACGCGGTTGAGCGTCAGCTCGGAGGTGAACAGCAGCACGCGCCGCCACGACTCGATGGAATCATGCTGCGACCAGCAGGGCAGGATGTAGATACCGCGATAGGCCAGCTCCGGCCGGCGGACCACGTCCAACGGCCAGGGCAGGCGTCCGCCTCCCGGCGTCGCCCGGATGAGGTAGAAGATGAGTTCCTGGCAGCCGTGTTTGAGGGCCCGCGGCGTGGTGCCGTGGATGACCACGTGCCGGCCGCGCGGGCCGGCGTGCGTGACGATCTGAAACCCCTCGTCGCCGAGGGCATCGGTCCTGAGCCGCAGCCCCTCGCCGACCAGGCCGGCCAGGACGGCGTTGTTCTCCGGCGTGCCGGCCACGATGAACAGGCCGTCGCCCGCGTCTTCTTTGACGGCCGGCAGTTCGACGTCATAGAACGCGCGCAAGTGCCGGCCGAAGGTGGCCTGCACCAGCCGCGCCGCCCGTTCGTCGCCGCCCGGCGGCACGAGCGCCGCCGCCGCCCGACCCCGCTCCCAGACGGCCACGCTTTCCATCTCGGCGGCCAGGACGCCCGCCGGCAAGATGAGCACACAAAGCCCGAGTCGCCTGTATCGAACCATCATGCGACTCCTCCCGAAAACGGCCCCAGGACATCGTGGACGTGCGCTGTACAGCGAACCGCTCCGCCATCGGGCCGAAGGCATCGGGCCCGTCGCCTGCTTGGGTCAGCGCGCGGTCCTTCCCCTCTGACCATGGCAGAAGGCTCTCAGGCCTCAGCAGTCAGCGGCAACGGTATTCGGTTGTCTGGGAGAGGGCAAGAGCCTGAAAGGGAGGAAGATGACCACGGCTCTTGAAGGTCGGAGGGGCGAGTTCCACCTGGCCCGTCCAGCCGAAGTGCGGACGGAAGGCCAGCCCCGGCGCCGCGAGTTCGCACAGCCGGCCGGTGTAATCCGGATCGGTGGAGACGCAGTGAATGTCGGCGTAGCCGACCGTGGTGAGCGGAAAACGATGCGGACGGAGGGCCTCTCGGAGCATGGGTAGGCGCGTGTAATCCAAGCCCATTACGCGAGCACAGACCAGATCGACGGCCGTGAAGTCGACGCCGGCAATGACCACGCCGGCCGGTCGCCGGTCGGGCGCCAAGGGCCCGTTGCCTTCGCCGGCGATGATCCCATCGACCAGGCTGAAGCAGCGCTTGGGCGACGGCGAGGACAGATGCCCCCGGCCATCCGAGTACAGCACCGCGCGGTTCAGATCGAGGACCATCCGCCAGGTGGTATCGTTTCCATGCCAGTTGCCGGATCGGATTCGCCCGTGGTCGGTGTCTCCGAAGGCCCGGCGGCCGAGGCGCTTCGCCGGCCCGGCCAGCGCGCGGCGCATCCCCCCCAGCCCGGGGAACCGGCTTTTGAACGCGGCCAGCACGCGCTGCTCGAACCGATCCGGCCACGACGAGGTGGCGTACTGGTCTCCGCCCTCGGCGGGCACGCCTTCACGATGATGGGGCAGCCAGTTCTTGTCGCCATTGACCCCCACCAGGTTCTTGAGGCTCACGGTGAGGCCCACCTTCTTGTGGGTCTTGAGCTTGGGCAGGTTGATGAGGACGTCCGCGTCCAGGACGGTTTTCGAGAGCAGGTATTCGTGTACCCGGCCGTGGTGGTGGCGCATGAGCTCCCCGCGGTCGTAGTCGCTGCCGTAGAGCCGATGGCAGAGGTGCCCGACGGCCGTGAACTCCGACGCTTCGCCGAGGTTCACCGCGACGTATCCGGCCGGGTCGCCGGGCAGCGCCGTCCGGCCCACGATCACGCCGTCGATCTTCTTCGTGAACTCGCGCCGCAGGTCCATGACCTCGACGGGGACCGAGCCCTGTCGACGATAGAGGTCCACCATCGCGTCCAGCCCGGCCAAAGACACGAGCCGGTCGAAATCGGCCTCGCCCTGCGGGGCGTCGGCGATGACGATCCGCCCCCGTCCCTTCAAAGCCAGGGCCACGTAATCGAGGACCGCCCGGATGATGCTGCCATGAGTGATGATGCAGTCGGTCTGTTCCGGGAGGGTCTCATGATAGTCCCGGATGAAGTTGGGTTTGAGGACCACGGTCTCGCCCGGCCGGATCAGCCCGGACAGAGGGTTCCACATCGCCGTGCCGTCATGCTCTGGATCCAGCTCCAGCAGCCGCAAGGCCCCTCGAACCGCGCGATAGGCGGGGTTGTCCTCCCGGCCCGTCGGGAGGTGTTCAGGGTACTCGGGAAAACGCTCGTCGGGCGAGAACGGCGGCGCGGAGGGGTAATGCGCCTTCCCCCAATGGACGGCCACGCGATGGATCGGCGACATCGGTTTTTTCCTCTCAGGCTACGGCGGGCCCAACGGTTTCCAGCCGGGCAGGCGGCCGACGGGCGTCGGTCGTACCGGAACCGGCGTCGAGTCGCTCGCCCCACAGCCGCTGGATGCGCGCCGGGTTCCATGCATACAACAGCCAGCCCATGTGATAGGGACGGGTCTCGTCATCCACCGCGCAGGGCGGGAACAGCACGTCCACTTTCGGGAGCCGGCACAGCGGGTGAATGAGGCTCAAACCCGCTTGCAGGTTGCGCACCAGCTTGTGGGGCTCGCGGCGGGCGACCTTGCGCCAGATCACGTCCGCCTCTCGGTCCACGAGTGACGCGGGAAGTTCGGGCGGGTCGATCAGCCAATCCATGCTGCGCGTGACGGCCTCCGCGTAATCCCCGCCACAGCACTCGGCGGCGTCGAAGAGGGCCATCGGCCCCATCGCGTCCTGGTGTATGGCATACACGGGGTACCGTTCGAGGACCCGGCCGACGCGCAGGTCATAATGCCACCACCACTGGCCGGCGTGTCCTTGAAGCCCGCACATGCGGGCGGCGGCAGCCCGGGCGATGCGGTCCGCCCGCTGCGAACCGGTGACGGCGTGATAAAACGAGAGCGCCTGGAGGGGATAGACCCAGTCGGCAAAACAGGCCACGTGCCCGCGGAACCTGGCCGATTGGGCGTCTGCCGGCCAGTGAGGGAACAGCCCCACGCCAGGACGAAATGATCGCATCAGCCGTTCGGCAATCGCCAACGCCAGGCCGTCGCGTTTCCAACCGCAGCCGGGGGCGGTCAGCGCGCTGAGCGACCAGGCCACCTCGACCGTCGGGTAAGAGGCCAGGTCGGGCCTCATCTCCCGGAGTCTGCGGAGCAGGCGGTTGACCGCTGAATGGCCGTGAGCTCTGGCCGCCCAGAGCGACAGGGCCACAGCGCCCAGGTCCTCCGTGCCCGTGCAGAGGTTGGCCAGGCCGTTCAACACGTCGCCCACGGAGCCGCGTCCGAGAATCTCGCGGATATCGTCCGCGGACTCGTTGGCCAGCGCGATCAGCACGATGGCCGTGTACCGCGGGCTGACGCCTTCCAGCACGTCGCGGCCGGCCTCGCGCCGCAGGCGAAACGCGAACAGCCGTTCGGAAGGTCGGTACATCCGGCGAAGGGCGCGCACCGCCAGCCGGCGAAGATCGGCCACCGTTGAGGGCAGTCTCCCAAGTCGCGTCGAAACCGCTGAGTCCATTGCATCGAGCATGGGATGACTCCGGTCTGATGGAGCAGGCGACGAGCGGGAGGAGCAGGAACGGCGGTTGTGGTTACGGGAAGGATGCCAGCAGGGCCTGCATCTCCGCCCGCTCTCCGTCGGACAGCAGTTTCTTCTCCACATCGTACCGAAGAGCCTCGGTGAGTTTTTCCTTCGCTCGGGCGGGTTCCCCCAGCCGAACGTGGACTTCGGCGAGGTGGCGCAGGGCGCTGACCCGCGTGGCCGCCGTCAGCATGGGTGAGGCCAGGCACTTCTCCAGATCGGCGCGGGCCTCCTCCAGCCGGCCCAGCTTGAACAGCAGGAAGCCCCGCGTGTCCAGCAGGTGGACGTTCCCGGGCTGGAGGGCCAACCCCTGTTCGGCGAAGGCAAGGCCCTCGGCGGGCTTCTCCAATATGACCCCGATGGTCCAGGCCAGGCCGTTGAGCACTACCAGGTTGCGGGGCCTGAGCCGGCGGGCCGCTTCATAGCCGGCCGCCGCACGCTGGTATTCGCCGAGCCGATAGGCGGTTTCGGCGAGGTCGATCTGAAGGGCCGCGTTGTCCGGTGCCGCTTGTGCGATCCGCTCGTACAGCCCCAGGGCCTCGCGCAGGGCCCGATCTTTGCCGCTCGAGACCAGGACGGACGCGGCCGCGTGCAGATCGCCGGCCGCACCGGCCCCGGCCTGTGCCCGCTCTTGGACGATGGTCAACAGCTCGTCGAACCGATCCTGCTCGGCCAGGAGGGCCACTTGTTCGCGCAGCACGCCCAGGCTCTCGGGAGACCGCTGGCGGGCCGCATCGATCCGCGCCTGGGCCTGAACGTAATCCTTTTCCGTCCGATAGAGCTCGGCCAGCATGAGCAGCGCGTTCAGGCTGCGCCGGCCCTCGTCGGTCGTCCGAAAGTCCTCGAGGCGTTGGATGGCCTCCGCGAGCCGACCCTGGTTCTTGAGCAGCCCGGCCTCGGTCAGCCTGGCCTGCTCGTCGTGGGGGGCCAGCAGAAGAATCTCGCGGTTGCGGGCGTCGGCGGTTCGCGCGTCCCCGGAGGCCAGGGCCAGCCGCACCAGACGCTGGCGCGCGGGCAGGTCCGAGGGATCGCCCTCCAGCGCCGCCTGGGCATACGCCGTCGCCCGGGCCAGGTTGCCCAGCGCCTGTTCGATCTCCGCCGCCAGTTGCAGCAGCAATCCGTTACGCGGATTGGCGCCCAGGGCCGCGTTGATCCGCGTCCGGACGTCGTCCGGGCGGCCCCTCCGCGCCTCCAGCTCGATGAGGTTCAGATGAGCACGCAGGTGGTGCGGGTCGTCGCGGACCATCTGCTCGAGCATGGCCATGACCCGCGCGCGAGCCTTCTCGTCGGCCGGCTCCGGCCCGTAAAGCACCCGCATGCTCAGGTAATCCGGGTCGTTCGGGGTCCGCTGCAACGATTCATCCAACAGCGCCAGGCCGTGCTGCCGGTAGCGCGGCTCAGCCCGCTGAAGCAGCATGCGCACCAGCAGGTGCCGGAGCCGCTCGTCGCCGGGCGCCGCCTTCAGCCCCGCTTCCCAGGTCGCGAAGGCCTTGTCCGCGTCGTTCCGGCTCAGATAAAACCGGCCCAGGACCTCATGGCCGCGGGGTACGTACTCATCCAGTTGTGAAAGCCGAACGAAGTCCTCTTCGGCCAGGTCGAAGCTCCGCAGGGTCGTGCGGAACTGGGCCCGCAGGAGGATAGACTGATAATCTTTCTTTTGCTCGACTTGCCGATCCAGGAGGTCCGCCGCCTGCCGGTCCCGCCCGCGGGCGTGGAGAATCGTCACCCGCGTCGAGAAGGTCTCGAACAGGCCCGGCGAGAGCCGATCGGCCTCGTCGAGCAACCCCAGGGCCCGGTCCAGGTCGCCGCGCTGCACCAGCAGCGCCTTGGCCAGCAGGATGCGCAGCGTGGCGTCTTTGGGGCGGGCCGAGATCATCTGCTCGATGGTCGTGGCGGCGGCGGCCACGTTCCCAAGGGCCAGGCTCACCCCCGCCTGATGGCCCATCAGCCGGGTCGAGGCGCTCAGGCGATCCTTCGGAACCCGCTTGAGCAGGTCGTCGGCCTCGATGAAGCGCCCCTGGCTGCGCAGCAGCACCAGCAGCCGGTCCATGATGGCCAGGTCGGCCGGGTTGGCGTCCAGCAGATGGCGGTATTCCTGCTCGGCCAGGTCGCGCTTTCCCAGATAACCGTACAACTCCCCCAGCACCGCGACCGGCTCCGACCATTGCGGGTCGGCCTGGGTGCAGAAGCGCAGGAGGTCGCGGACCTGCGGCTCGGCTTGGGCCGCCTCGGTCCGCGACGCCCGGATATCGTCGCCCACGCGATGGAGCAGCGCCTTGGCCTGCTCGAGGCGCCATCGCAGGCCGCGCTCGCCCTCGATGGTTCGCAGCTCATCCACCAGCTTTTTCCGCGCGGCCGGATCCGACTGTTTCCGTGGCAGCCCCAGCAGGAGCATCCGCACCGCCGGGTCCCGTGGCCAGTCGGCGGCGGCCTGTTCGAGCAGCGCGGCGACCTGCTCGGCTTCGCCCGTCTCGGCCAGAAAGCCCGCAAACGCGATGATCGCCTTGTGCCGTTCCGGGCCGGCTAAGTCCCGGACGGCCTGCTCCAGCGTGGCCCGGGCCTGTTCCTTCAGACCGGCCGCGTTCTGCATGGCCGCCAGCATGGCCCGCGCGGAGGCCTGGTCAGGATGCTTCTGCACGGTTCGCGAACAGGCGTCGATCGCCTGCGGCAGGTCTTTCTTCCGGCCGGCGTACAACAACGCCAGGTTCAGACCGGCCGACAGCGTGTCGTCGCATTCGCGGAAAGCGGTCTCAAGCGTGCCCAGGGCCTCATCCACGTGGTCCTGGCGAAGGGCCAGGCCGGCCTGAAGCACACGCACCTCGCCGGAGCGCGGAGCGGCGTCGGCCAGCTTGGCCAGCCGGGCCGACCATTCCCCGATCCGCTCGGGCGGGGCAGGCTTGTCGTGCGTCGTCCCGATCTCCAGCCTGAGGGCCAGCAGCTCGGTCGCGACCGTCGCGGGACCCAGGTGGCCCAGTGATTGCAGAAGCTGGATAGCGTCTTCGGGGCGGCCGTGGTCGGCACAGGCCCGGATCGCCGCCGTCAGCACTTCGCGGGCGGCTGCTTCCTGATCCGGTCCGAGGGACCTGGGCCGCAGGTCACGGCAGATGCGCAAGGCCCGCGCCAGCTGGCCGGTCTGAAGGTACGCTCGGGCCAGAAGCAGGGCGGCGGAGACCTCTCCCGGCGATCGGATCAGCAGGGGCTCCAACAGCCCGATCACCACGTAAGGCTCGGACTCGAAGACGGCGATCTGGGCGTCCAGCAGCACGAGCCGGTCGCGAATGGCGTCGTTCTCGGCCAGAGAGCTTTCCTTGAGCAGGGCCCGCCCGTCCTCCAGGGTGCGGCGGGCATCGTTCGGCCGGCCGGCCAGCAGATAAAGCTCGACACCCAGCGGCAGGAACTGAAGCCATTGCCGGCGGCGGAGCGTTTTCGCGGCACGCTCCGCCAGGGCGGCCGCCTGGGCCGACTGGTTGGTCCTCAGCAGGAGCGTGGCGGCGCATTGCAGTTTGGGCAGGTCCAGCTGCTCCGGCGCATAATAGCCCTGCTCGCGCAGGCCGGCGGGATCCAGCGCATCGACCCGGGCCAGGCAAGCCGCGCTCCGTTCCGGCTCGCCGTGTTCCAGCCATTCCTCGAACAGCAGGAACAGCGTGGCGGGATCGAGCGTGGGGAGCTTGTCCGCCGCCTCGAGGTCCGCGCGGGCCGCCGCCAGGTCTTCGCCCGAACGCGCTGCGTCCGGGCCGCGGCGGGCAGCCACGGCGCGCAGCCGGTCGTATCGCGCCCGTCGCCCGAGCAGCAGCGCGGAATCGGGATTCTTCTCGATTCCCAGCGTCAACAGGCCCTCGACCAGGTCTCGCTTGTCGGGATCGGGACCCTCGGCCGGCGGAAGCAATCGCCGGGCCGGACTCGAAGCCGCGTCGCCGCGTTGATGCTGCAGGCACTCCACCAGCGTCACGAAGGCCCCCGGCTCTTGGTATCCTTCGCCCAACAGGGCCACGAGGTCGTTGATGGCTTCGGGGTATTGCCCACGGGCCTGGCGGGTCTGGGCCAGCACCCATCGGGCCTCTTGCTCCCGGGGATTGCGTTCGAGCCGCAGTTCGCAGATGTAGGCGGCCTCGCTGTACTTGCCCAGGGCCATATAGAGCCGGGTCAACTCCCGACCGCTGGCCTCCACGTTCATCCGCCGGAAGAGCACCCTGTGAGCGGCGGCGGCGGCGACCAGATGCTCGGGCTCCAGCGGCCGCAGCGACAGGTTGGCCTCGGCGTATCGGGCGAGCATCTCCGGGTCTTCCGGGTGGCGTACAAGATACTGCTTGAGGTGCTTGCAGGCCTCGACCCAGTCCCGTCGGTCGAGGGCCGCCTTGCCCGCCTCAAGCGCTCGCCGGGCGATGACCCGGCTGCGAAGCTTGTATCCCCCCGCCGCGCCGCCGGCCAGCAGGGCGATCACGAGCACGAAGAGAGTCAGGAAACGAAAGTTGACGCGACCTGGCCTGGCGATCCGCATCTGGATTCCTCCGCCAACGTGGGACGCACACCGGGGGCCGCACGGCGCTGGCGCATTGGGACCGCTCTCTGGATCCGAGCGTTTCTGAGCGGTCATCCGCCGTGAGGCGCCTCATGACGAAACAATGGATGTTGACGGGCGGTTCAAGTCCGCGCCAGGACCCGGCCCGCGCGAAGCTGCCGCCCGGGGGATGCGGAGATCGTCGGCTCAACATGAAGCCGCCCATCCCCGATTGATCAGGGATGGGCGCGAGAAGAGAAGAGCACCTGAAGGATCATGTCGTCTGAATACCGCGCCGTCGTCAGGTTCGGCTCTCCGTTTCCGGAGCGCAGACCCCGGGTTTCGCTCCCGGGGCCCGCTGCTCCGATTCAACGGCCGACCCGGTCGCGGTTTCAGGCCACGCGGCGCCTGGTCCAACCGACCACGCACAGGCCGATCACTCCCAGGAGAACGCCGGCCGGCGCGGGAATGATGTCGATCTTCAGCTCGCCCCCGCCGGCCTCGAAACCACCATGCAGCGCCGCCGCCGCGAACAGCTCGTCGGCGTTCGTGATGCCGGCGGTGGACGTCCCGTCCTTGAACCGGGTCACCAGGGTGTTCAACTGATAGAACATGCCCACGTCGTAGTTGGACCTGAACTGCAGCGGGACGGTGATCTGGTCGGCCACGCCGTCCAGATCGGGATCGGTGCCGCCCTCGCCCTTGTACGTCCAGGCCAGCGCCCCCGCCGGATTCAACAGGATCGAATCGTTGCCGGCGAGCGTGGCCAGCAACCCCCGGATGGTCAGGGTGGTCCCGTCGAACGTGATCCCGTCGAGATCGCCCCCGAAAGCGGTGTTGAATGCGGCGGCGGCGATCGAGGGGGCTGCCAGCGTGGTCAGCACGTCGGTGGCCTTCAGCGTCCCCCCGATCATCGATACGTCGTCCACGCCGCCCCCGTTGACGATCGTCGCCGTCAGTTCGAGATCGAACTTGCCGGGAGCGATGAGATTGTTCAGGATCACCGCGGTGTCCAGGGGGACGGCGGTGTTGGTGCTGTCGACGATGCTGGCACTCGCCGCGCTGGAGCCAAGGTCCTGGAGCGTCAGCGTCGAGCCCACGTAGTTCAGGTGCAGCCCGCTGTACTCGATGTGCACCCAGTACTCGGCGCTGGCCGCGGACGTGCCCGCGAGCATCACCGCCAGCACGGCTCCCATCAACAGCCGATTCTGACACAGGTTTTTCATCATCTTGCCTGCCACCTTTCTGCCCGCCCGTTGGAGAGAAGAGATCGTCGGCGACCCCGCCGGCCCCGCGGTTTCCACGGGCACCGGCCAGCGCGGGCACAGGGACTCGTCATTGAAACGACACAACAAACGAAGGAACAATAGCAGAGCTGCCTGACCTCAAGCAGTAGGGGCGAACGGAGGAGCGCGCGGACGGACCGGAGCTTGACCCGACCAGGAGATCGGGGTGTCCTCGGAATTGTCCTGTCCTCGGCGATGAGGACCGGGGGAATGCACCATGCCGGCCGTGCCGTCAAAAAGCGGGACGGACAGCCATTCCGAGACGCAGGAGGGGTCGAATGCGATGGAACGGCCCACTTGCGTCGGGCCTTCCGCGTGATACCAGTCGGGCAGGTGTCCCCAATGGGCCTGACGGGTCTTGCGCAGGCCCTGCCACACGCTGGCGCCCAGCAATGCCGTCAGGAACAGGGCGTGACTGCCCGGCGTCGCAGGCAACTGGTAGACCTCGACGTTTCCGATCCGGGCATCGGAGCCGCGCACGTCTGCAAGGTCGGCGGTGGAGAGAACGTCGATTCGAGGCCAACCCGCGGTCGCCGTCGCGCCCAGACCACCACCATCAAGCGGCAGGAGCCTTGCACCCGGCGGGAGTGCGGCGGACTCAAGTTCGGTCGGCTCGCACTCAAGCGCCCGGTCGGGGGCGAGCGAACCTGACGCGATGACGAGGCCCTCCGCAGACCGCGACTGGCCGATGTCTGCATCGGCGCGAGCCAGCGCCGCCCGCATCACCACCATGAGAACGGCGAGCGCGATGATCGACTTCGTTCCGCTCACGGCATAACCCTCGCACGAGGTCATTGCCTCGTCCAAGCCACGTCCGAGTATACTTCGGAACGACCCCAAGTTCAAGGAAATTCAGGACTTATCGACATCCGGCGCATGGCCCGTCGGTGCACAAAACCCATGGGCTGTAAAACTGCGGTTACCCATCTAAGACTTAAAGGACCCAAGTGTTAGAGCGGTGTGCCGGACATGGGCCCCTCATGGTTATGTGATGGAACGGTCGGAAGCACTTTTCCCGGTATCCTTTTTTGGTTTTTCTCGCCGACAGGAGCGAGCGCGCACAACGCGCTTCTCAGCAATCACCACGACGCCCTTCGGAACAGCGCTACGACCCGCAACCCATGGGCGACCCATCCGGCTTGTCACCGAAACAGGCCTGGAGCTTCCCGAAGTCGGACTGATCGACGTCGCCGTCGCGGTCGGTGTCCCAGAATGCGCAGCCGGGCAGTGGCGCGATGCCCGGACCGGCCGCGCAAGCCGTGAAGGCCTCCAGCTCGGTGCCGTTCACGCGCCCATCGCCGTTGATGTCCACTCCCACTGCCGCCGACACCCGCGCGTCCCAGGCCACCGCATACGAGGCCGTTGCATCGGAGGTGATCCGAAACACGTATCCTCCCGCCGGCAGATGTCGCAGATAAATGTGCTCGACGTTGTCGAGCGCGGAAACGCTCCGATCCACCAGCGGCCCCAGGGCCCAGCCGTCGGATCGATACAGGTGCATATCGATGTTGGCCAGCGAAGGGTTGAATACCGGCCCGCCGGCGTAACTGACGGCCACGCGTCGGTTCCAGGCCACCAGAATCGAGAGCTGCTGGAGGTAATGAAACTCCGGCACGTCGAAGTAGTATGAGCGCGAGGCTCCGGCGCCGACCGATTCGTAATCCCAGCCGGTCAATGCGACGCGGGCGGCGGTGCTGGCCGGCTGTCGGCCCGCGGTGAGGATGCGGTGGCTGTTGTCGACGTTCAACTCGCCGGCGCCGTAACGGTAGTCCAGCGGCACGGAGCCATCCGCGGACGGTGATGCGAAACCCCGCCGCCAGTCGACGAACTCGTCCTTGGTCGCGCCGGCCATCAGGCATGACTTGACCAGCACGGCCTCCGCGGCGCGACGCTGATTCGCGGACATCTCTGGAAGGATCCCGGCCGAGTCCGCGCTTTCCAGCAGCAGCGCCGAAGCCGACGCGACCATCGGGGCGGCCCAACTGGTCTGCCCGGCCGGGGCCACCAGGTCCGGCTTGACCCGGCCGGCCATCTCCAGAACCGTCGGCCCGTAACTCGAAGCCCCGCTGGTCAGCCCGACCGACAGGACGTTGTAGGCATGAGCGATCAGCCGGGGAATGGCCGACCCCGCACCGTTGTTGACCCCGGCGACCACCACCACGCCGTCGCGCTCGACCAGCAGGTCCACACGGCGCAGGGTGAGCGTGTCATAGGTGCTGGACTGCCAGGTCCCGACCCAGCTGTGGTTCTGAACCCGCCGCGTTTCCGCGATGGGCACGCCGGCCGGAAAGTTCAGGGCCTCCTGCAACCAGGCGGTCGCGGCCCAGGCATCAATCTGGTTGACGGCCGGAGCCAGGCTTTCGGTGAGTCCATACCAGTAGGCCGCGACGGTGGTCGCATGGCTGGAAGCGCCCGATTCGCCGCTTCTGGACTGGATGGTCTTGCCGGCGAACTGGGGGTTGGTTCGGTCGGGCAGATAGGCGCCGCCCGAGGCCGCGGCTTCAACCTGGGTCACGGCGACGTTCGCGCCGGTGGGGGTGGCCTCCTGGAGCCGGGCCCGCAGCGCGGTATAGCCCACGTCCGACTTCCAGTCGCCGTACGATGGACGCGCAAGAGCAGCCAGCACAAACACCGCCGGCCACCGCCGCCGATTCATCGCTCCGTCCGGCATCGCCCAACCCCCTCGGCCATGACGAATGGAAGGTTCCGTTCCAGACTCCAGGTCGCCCCCCCGGTCCCCGCGAACAACCCGCGCGTCACCAGAACCGTCGCCTGTACCAACCGATCAGCATGAAGCCCGCGGCGCCCAGAAGGACCGCGCTGGGCGCGGGAATGAAGCCCAGTTCCGGGGTGTAGAACGCCCAGTCCTGGGCGGATTCGCTGATCAGTGCCCGCAGGTGCAGAAACTGATTGTTCTCGAGGTGGGTCCGGCCGTCGATCGTCGTCCGCAGCCAGGTATTGGCCAGGTTGGCCGCGGCGAGCTGGGCGGACTTGGAATCTCCGGTGACCGAAACGGGGTTGACCATGAATCCACCGGTGCCGCCGGGCGTGGTCCGGTCCCAACCGCTCAGCACGTCGTAATCGGCCACGTTCACGACGTCGCGCTGATAGACGATCTCCCACACCGCGAGCTGGAACGCGGCCCGCTTCACGGGGGTGTTCAACTCAACGTAGTGGTCCGTCCAGAATTCGCGGAGGCGGTCCACCTGCACCTGCGTCATCACCGTGTTGCTCGCCCCGACGGGGGCCAGGGTCAGGTCCACGTCGGTGTACCACTTGGGCGAGTGGAAGACCGGCTGGGGCAGGTCGATGCAGGCCACGCCGTAGAGTACGCCGGTCCGCGCGGACGTGGGCGTCAACCCGCTGCCCCAGGCGTCGAGCTTGTACAGGCCCCAGGGCGTGCTGCTGGTGAAATCCCGGAGCGTGTCGGGGTCCGGTCCGTCGGGGAAACCGTTCCCGCCGATGGAACCGGAGAGGCCCTCGCCGTAGAACCCTCCGAAACTGTACCAGCCCGAGTAATCCGCCGTCGCGGGGCTGACGCATGCGAACAGCCACGTCACCATCGCCGCCAGGCATCTGTTCCTGTTCATAGGGACTCCTTTCTGGGGACCCCGCCGATCACGGCGGGAGATTGAGAAATCCTTTTGACGATCGAAGACAGTCGGATCGTGGGGCCTCGCGCCCGGACCGCGCCGTCGGCCGTGCGGGCCCTCCCCGGTCGATCCGGCGTCACGATCCTGGACATGACCCACAGCTCCGCGAGCAGCGCGAGAACCGCGACGGGCATCATGGACAGGCCGGCGAAGTCATGGAAGAAGGTCTCGGCCAGGGCATTGCTCGTCCACATGAACAGCAGGGCGGTCACGACCAGCCGGATCAGGTTGCATCCCACCGCCACCGGGACGCTGGAGGCGACCAGCACCAGCTTCTGCCACCACGGTCGGTCGATCAACAGAGCGAAGACGTACGCGACCACGACGAAGGCGGTCAGCATTCTCAGTCCGCTGCACGCCTCGGCGACGGCCACCGAGACGCTGCCGTTGAGCAGCAGCACGTTGCCCTCGCGCAAGGTCGTGACGCCGATCAGTTCCAGGGCGATTTCGGCCCCCCGCGTGGAGAAGCTCTGGAGGGGGTCTGAGATACGGTTGTGGACGCGGCCCGGCAGAGGCACCATCAGCGCGAGGAACAGGATGATCCATTTCCATTCCGAGAAGAGCCGCCGTCCGCCCAGGAGCAGGACCAGCCCGGCGATCATCGCCACGACCGAGTAACGCTCGACCGACTCGTACATGTACACCTGGCCGAAGGCCATGCAGGCCAGTGCGAAGAGGACGACGCCGATGCCCCACCAGCACGGCGCGAGCGCGATCCGCGCGAGCCGGTCGCGCCGCCGCCAGGCGAGGTAGATCGCCGCGGGCGGAACAAGCTGGCCGACGGAGTAGTTCTGGTCGCGGTGCCAATCGCGGTACAGCGCCAACAGCACGGGCCAGTACGCCCAGATCAGCAGGGCGGGCAAGACGGCTACGGCCAGCCGGGCAGGTCGCATGGACCGTCGTTGAGGACGGTTGCCGACGGCCTCGGACTTGCCTTGTCCGGGACCGCGCACCGCGGCCCGCCGGGCCACGGGCCGATCCGTAACGGCCGGCTGTGGCGTGGTCGTGGATCTCATGGTTGATCTTTCCGCACCGTTGCTTCCAGTACCTGGCGGACGACCGGGCCGAGGGTTGTGGCCAGCCGGCACACCGGTTCCTGCGACGGTTCTGCCGCGCCCACGCCGTTCTGAACGATCTGGACCTGGGCCATGTAGTCGGTCCGGGGGTCCAGACGTGCCGCCTGCGAACGCAGCGACGAAACGTCGGGCGAGTAGTCTCCTCTCACGAGGTAGTAGTTCAGCACCAGCAGATCCGCCTCGGAGATTCCTGATTTGCGGAACGAGAGCAGGCGGCACGGAAGGGACGCCCCCTCGGAGATTCGCAGGTCGATCCGGCGCTCGTCCCGAAGCACCCATCCGGCCCCGGTGTAGCAGACCTCGGGGCGGTGGGGCATCAGGTCGCGCAGGCGGACCCCGCAGGCGACCCAGATGAGCGCCGTGTCGCCGGAGGTGTCGCGATACTGCCGGTGGAGGTGATCGTCGGTATCCGTGGCTTTCACGATGCGTTCATCCAGCGGTACGTCCCGTCCCACCCAGTCACCGATCTTGTGCGGCACGCGGGCCAACGTGCCCCGCGGCACGGGCGCGCCGCTGGCGAAGTTGCCATACTGCGCAGCCAACTGCCGGTATCCGATGCCACCGAGCAGCGTCAAAGCCGCGGCAGCGACCAGGGCCGCGCGGCTGCCCGGCGGCGGCGGGTCGTGGTGAGTCGGTTTCATCTCTCGCATGACCGTTCCCCGGATCGCCTCATGTGAGCCTGCTTCGAGGCAATCCATAAACCCCTGGGTGTCCCCAGCAGTCGGAGGCCCGCCCCGAACAGCAAAGCCGCGCGCTTTCCAGCGGCCAATAACCCCAAGCCGACGTCTATCGGACCGGCACCCTTGCGAATCCAGGCGGGAATCTCCCCACCTATTTGCTTTTTCCAAAAACGTTACGGATGTTCACCAAGGGGACAAAATGGGAAGAATGAGAAAGATAGGAAGGTATGACCGATGCTTCGATCATCTCAACGTCTACAACGCAAGCAGCCGGTTGGTCTGTTATTCATCCTGACCTGTGCGGCTCTGTCCAAGCCTGCATCGACGTTCAAACTCAACTTTTTCAAGTTGTTACATCGATTATCCCTGTGCGTGGGAATGGTGATCGCGTCGAGCTGCGGAGACGTTGTGCCTGTTCCAACACCTGATGGGGAAGCTGTCTTGGCCGACCACCCACCGGCGCCAGCTTCACCTATTTTAACGGAGATCTCGAACAACATTGATTCGTCGAACCCCGCCACGGATCCACTGGCCGCGCCACCCACGGTAGCCTCCACGGACGAACTCGACGCGACCGACCTCTTCGTGGACGCCGGAGCGAGCCAGGAGGAGGTCTTGGAGGGAGAAACGGTTACGCTGGATGGCAGCCGGAGCCGCGGCCCGAGCCCCCTGACGTATCGATGGGCACAGGTGTCAGGTCCTTCGGTCACGTTGAGCGCCACCGATCAGCCGGTCGTGACCTTCGTCGCCCCGCCGGTCCTGGACGCTGATTCGACCGCTCTTGAATTCACCCTGACGGTCCTGGAGCCGGAGCTTCCGGCAAAGACCGCCGTCACGGGCGTTGAAAAACCCATCAGCGATACGGCCCATGTCTACGTCCGTGTCAAGAAGAGGAATCAGTCGCCGATCGCGGTCATCGGTACCAATACGACGCGCGGTCCCGCGCCGTTAACCGTCAACTTCGATGGTTCCGGCAGCACCGACCCGGACGGCACCATCAGCCGATACTTCTGGACCCTCGGGGACGGCACCAGCGCAACGGGTGTCGCCTGTTCGCGCGTCTACCCCGCGCCCGGAACCTACCAGGTGAAGCTTGTCGTCACCGATGATCGTCAGGCCACGGGCTCGGCGACGACCACCATCACGGTGGATCCGCCGCCCACGCCCGGCGTCCTGACGGTTTCACCGAGCACGGGCGTGAACAGCACCGGCGTTCAAGGCGGGCCGTTCACCCCCGCAACCTTCGATTTCGTGCTGACCAACACGGGTGGAGCGGTATTGAGCTGGACCGCTTCAAAGACCCAAAGCTGGGTGACACTCTCGAAGTCCGGGGGTACGCTGGCCGCGGGCGGCTCAGACGTGATCGCCGTCGCGCTGAACTCCACCACTGGGCAGCTCGTTCCCGGAACGTATCAAGAGGTCATCACCTTCACCGACACCAGCAGCGGCTCGGCCGGTCTGACCCGCGAGCTGTCGTTGACCATCATCCCGGCGCCGGTCAACGCCGCTCCCAGCGTGGACGCCGGCAGCGACCAGGCCGTCATGATCGCGGAGGGTTGCACCCTTCGCGGGACGGTCAGCGACGACGGCCAACCCGGCACGCCGGGAACCCTCACCACCCTGTGGTCGGTTGTCTCCGGGCCCGGGGCGGTCAGCTTCGCGGACGCCGGCTCGGCTCAAACCACCGCCGGATTCGCGGTGCCGGGCGAGTACGTGCTCAGGCTCACGGCCAGCGACGGAGCCCTCTCCGCCGACGACACGGTGAAGGTCTACGTGGTGCCCGCGCTGACCTTGGAAGCCTCGCCGACTTCGGGGACGGCGCCGCTGACGGTACAATTCACCGCGAAGACGGGCGGCCGATTGGTCGCCGAGGCCGACCTGCCGACGCGCAACCTGTCGGACCTGCACTGGGACTTCGGAGACGGCACGATGGGTCAGGGGGCTCAATCCAGCCGGGTGTACGGACAGGGCGGGACCTACCAGGTGACGCTGACTCTGGTGCTGGCCGGCGCGGGCCTGGCCGACATCGGCTGTACCGCCTTGACCAGCGGCAACTGCAACCTGGCCGTCACCGTCACCAATCCCGGCACGTTGACCGTCGAGCCCAGCGACAACCTCGTTTCGAGCGGCCCGCAGGGCGGCTCATTCACGCCTTCCGCCAAGACCTACACGCTCCGCAACACCGGCTCGTCGCCGATCGCCTGGAC
>JABRVU010000419.1:0-11464 GCA_039961895.1 Phycisphaerae bacterium
GGCCAGAGGCGAACTCCGGCACGCGCCGGCCCACGTCATCGACTTCGTGCCGACCGTGCTGGAGCTGGCCGGCGTGACCCCGCCGGAGAGCTGGAACCGCCAACGGCGTCCGCCCCTGCCCGGCCGGAGCCTGGTGCCGCTCTTCGAGCGCGACGCGGCCATCGCCCGCGATTACCTCTACTGGCACCACGAGGGCAACCGGGCCCTCCGCGTGGGCGACTGGAAGCTGGTGTCCGAATCCGAGAACGGCGGCCGGTGGGAGCTCTACGACCTCAAGACCGACCGCATCGAGAGCCACGACCTCGCCGCCCAACAGCCCGAGCGCGTCCGGCAGATGGCCGAGCAATGGTCGAAGCTGGACGAATCCTTCCGTCGCCAGTCGGGAGCCACCCGGCCGGCGTCGGGCCCGGCCAACCGATAGCTCCGCCGGACAACGGGCGACCTCCCGGCCGGCGGCGCGCGGCGGCGGGGCTATCCGACGGCTTTGGTCAGAACGCCCATCAACCGGGCGCGGATCTCCTCCTGGGCGGCCCCCTCGCCGATCTTGTGCCCCTCGCGGGTGGTCACGTAGAACGCATCCACCACCTGGTCCACGTGGGTGGAGATGCGGGCCGAATAGACCGACAGGCCCAGCTCGAAGAGCGTGCGGGTGATGTCGTAGAGCAACCCGTGGCGGTCGTCGGCGAAGACGTCGATGATAGTGAAGCGGTCGGAGCTGTCGTTGTCGATTTCGACCTGGGGTTCGACGGCCCGGGCCACCACCGGCGTCGGACCCGACGCGGGCCGGCCGCGGAAGAGGTCCTCGACGGTCTTGCGGCCCAGCAGCACGTCGCGGATCGCCCCGGCGATCTCCTCCCGTCGGATCGGAGGAGGCTCGCCGGTAAAGTCGTTGTCGACGCCCTGGAAGGTGTCGATGAGCGTGCCGTCGGGCCGGGTGATGATCTGGGCGCTGAAGATCTCGAACCGGCCGGCGGCCAGGGCCCCGGCGATCTTCGAGAACAGCCCCGGCACCAGGTCGTCGCGCGTGACCACCGTGAACTGGGTCATGCCCAGCGCCGGCAGGTACTCGCTGCTGACGCGCACCTCGCGGGGACCCAGGTCCTTGAGCATGAGCAGGTGGGCCTTGACCTGGGACGCCGTGGCCCGGTGCAGGTACGAGGCCGGCATGGCCGACAGCTGTTGCTCGAGCCATACCGGGTCGAATGGCCCGCCCAGCGCCTCCAGCAGGGCCCGCCGCTGCCGCTCGACGATCTCGCCGCTGCCGCCGCCAGGCTCCTCGCCGGAGAGCTCCTCCATGGCCCGCACATACAGCTCGGTCAGCAGCGACTCCTTCCAGGCCGACAGATGACCGGGGGCCACCGCGTCGGTGTCGGCGGCGGTGAGCACGTACAGCATGCGCAGCGTCTCGGGCGTGGCCATCTGACGGGCGAACTGCACCAGCGTGCGCTCGTCGTCGAGATCGCGTCGGAAGGCGGTCTGGGCCATGAGCAGGTGGCGGTGCACCAGCAATACGAGCAGCTCGCCCTCATGGGCGGTGAGGCCGAAGTCCTCGGCCGTCCGCTCCGCGATGCGTTTGCCGACCTCGCTGTGATCCTCGCCGAAGCCCTTGCCCAGGTCGTGGCAGAGCAGCGCCAGATGCAGCAGGTCCTTGCGGCGAATCTCGCGGTAGGCCTGCCCGATCGGCCCGCGGTCGTCGATCCGGGCGGCGGCGCGTTCGACGGCCAGAAGGGTGTGCTCATCGACGGTGTACTTGTGCAGCAGGTTGAACTGGATCAGGCAGTGGGCGTGCTCGAAGGGCGGCAGCAATCTGGCCAGCAGGCCCACCCCGTGCAGGTCGCGCAGGAATCGCCCGACGCCGGCGGGACGGCCTAACATCTCCAGGAAGGTCCGGCGGGCCCCCGTCGTGACCGCGCAGGTCGGCACGGCCGTACGGATGCTTTCGAGATCGTCGTGGGCCACGGGCAGCCCCTTGAGCCGGGCCAGGTCGAACAGCCGCAGCAGCCGTTCCGCGTCGGCCGACACCTCGCCGCGCCGGGCCGGGTCGATGGTGATGCCGTCTGGCCGGAGGCGGAACTCCTCGACCTGGCGCTGCCGGAGCCGGCCGAACAGGGCGACAATGCCGGAGCGCCGCCGGGCCCGCTCGATGAAGCGCATCACCACGTCGTGCAGCAGCTTGGTCCGCCGGTAGTACTGCTGCATGAAGCGCTCGACGGCCAGGAGGGGACCGTCATCCTCATAGCCCAGCCAGATCGCCAGGCGGAGCTGCTCCTCGCGGGTGAGCACGTCCTGGGCGCAGCCGGCCTGGAAGTGCAGCTCGTGGCGGATGCGGTAGAGGAATTCGGAGGCCTCGGAGAGGGCCTGGGCGTCAGGCCCCTTGATAAGCCCGCCGAGCTTGAGCAGCTCCGGGTCGGCGGTGGCGTAGCGGGCCGTGGCCACCCAGCGCAGCAGGTGCAGGTCGCGCAGCCCGCCGGGGCTTTTCTTGACGTTGGGTTCCAGCAGGCAGACGGTGGCGGCGTAATAATCCTCGTGCTCCTTGGCCCGCTCGGCCAGGACGGCCTTGATGAACCTGTCGACCGAGGCGGCCCCGGCGAAACGCTGCATCCTCCGCTGCATCTCGGCGAAGAGGGCGGCGTTGCCGCCCAGCAGGCGGGCCTCGCCGAAGGCGGTGCGGGCGGGCAGGTCCACCCGGGCCATGGCCGCGCAGCCCGCGGGCGTCCGCACGCTCTGCGAGAGCTTGAGGCCGATGTCCCACAGGTCGCGGATCAGCTCGGAGACGAAGGCGCGGACCGCCTCCTGCGCGCGCGGATGGGTCAGCAGCAGCAGGTCGATGTCGGAGTAGGGGGCCAGATCGCCGCGCCCATAGCCGCCGACCGCGATCAGGGCCAACTGCTGAAGGATGATCGGCCGATCGGCCGGACGGGCCCGCTCCAGGACCTCACGATACGCGGCGAGGATGATCTCGTCGCACAGCTCGCACAGGGCCGCGGAGACCTGCCCGCCCTGGGCCCCGTCGCGGTGCAGTTCGGCGGTCCGCTCGCGCCCGGCGGCCAGGCGTTGTTTGAGCGCCGCCAGGGCGGGGGATACGGCGCTTGAAACCACGTCAACCATGTCGGTCAGCCGGTCGGATCGGTATGAGGCTCCTCGGGCCGCCGCGGGTCCACCGAACCGCCCGACCCGCCGCGCCCATCCGTCAGCGTCCTATTAAAGACGGGGACACGAAGGCCGCCGGCTGGCAGGGACCGGCCGCCTCCGTGTCCTGTCATCGGGGAACGCGCCGGACGGATCCGGTTCCGTTCCGATCCGTCATTATACCGCGGCTTCGCCCTTCTCACCGGTGCGGATGCGCATGACTTCGTCGAGATCGGTCACGAAGATCTTGCCGTCGCCGATCTGGCCGGTGCGGGCGGCCCGCGAGATGACCGACATCACGTCGCCCACGTCGCCGTCGGCGACGACGATCTCGATCTTGACCTTGGGGACGAAATCCACCGTATACTCGGCCCCACGGTAGTGTTCGGTATGGCCCTTCTGGCGGCCGAACCCGCGGACCTCCATCACGGTCATGCCCTGGATGCCGATCTGGTTGAGGGCAGCCTTCACCTCGTCGAGCTTGAAGGGTTTGATGATGGCTTCGATCTTTTTCACGTTCGTCGCTCCTGACTGACCTGGATTTCTCAACCAGCCGGCCCGTTAGGCCATGACCTCTTCTCGGCGGGAAGCACTCGCTCCCGAACCGGACATCGGGAACCCGCCCGACTTGCTCTCCACGCCGGGAGGCAGGCCATGGGTCACCAGCATGAAGTCAGGATAACCCTCCATCCCGTGCTCGTCCACATCCAGACCGCGGATTTCCTCCTCGCGGCTGACCCGCAGGCCCATGGCCGCCTTGAGCCCGTAGAACAGGGCAAAGCCGGTCACCAGGCACCAGGCCCCGACCATGACCACGCCCAGGGCCTGAATGCCCAGTTGGGCGAGCCCGCCGCCGAAGAACAGGCCGTTGAGCGGCCCGGTGGCGCCGTAGACGGGGTTGGAGAACAGCCCGAGCGCCAGGGTGCCCCAGATGCCGTTGGTCAGGTGCACGGAGATGGCCCCCACCGGGTCGTCGATCTTCAGAACGCGGTCGATGAACACCACCGAGAACACCACCAGGGCCCCGCCGATGGCCCCGATGAGCAGGGCCGCCCAGGTATCGACGAACGCACACGGCGCGGTGATGGCCACCAGCCCGGCCAGACAGCCGTTGCCGGCCATGCTCGCGTCCCACTTGCCGAACCACATCTTGGAAACCAACAGGGCCATGATGGTTCCGGTCGCCGCCGCCGCGTTGGTGGTGACGGAAATGTGCGCGATGGTAGCGCCCTGGCCGATGGCGGCCATGGTGCTGCCCGGGTTGAAACCGAACCAGCCCAGCCACAGGATGAACACCCCCAGCACCATCAGCGGGAAGTTATGGCCGGGGATGGCGTTGACCTTGCCGCCGGGGCCGTATTTGCCCAGCCGCGGTCCGAGCACCACCGCCCCGCACAGGGCCAGCCACCCGCCCACCGAGTGCACGACCGTGGAGCCGGCGAAATCGAAGAAGCCCTTGCCGGCCAGGTAGCCCCCGCCCCAGATCCAGTGGCCCGACACCGGATAGATGAGCAGGGTGATGAAGATCGAGTACACCAGGTAGCACGAGAACTTGGTGCGTTCGGCCATGGCCCCGGAGACGATCGTGGCCGCCGTTCCCGCGAACACGAGCTGGAAGAAGAACTTCGCGTCCACGCCGACCTTCGACCAGGACAACGACGCGAAGGTGTCGCCGGCGTCATGCAGCATGAAGCCCGACGTGCCGAACCAGTTGTTGCCGGCGCCGAACATGATGCCGAAGCCGACGAACCAGAACACGACGCTGGCGAAGCAGAAGTCGAGCACGTTTTTCATCAGGATATTGACGGTGTTCTTGGCCCGGGTCAGCCCGGATTCGACCAGGGCGAAGCCGGCCTGCATCCAGAAGACGAGGAAGGCGGTGACCAGGACCCAGACGGTGTCCACGTCCACCGTGAAGGCCTCGAGGCCGGCCTGAACGGACTCGGCCGTCACCGCCGGCGCGGTGGCCGTCGCCGCCGCTTCATCGGCCCAGGCCTGGCGCACTGCCGTGGCCGTGTACAGACCGAGCACGAACGCCAGCAGGCGCCAGCCAGGATGTCGCTTTCGTTTCTCGTTGAGCATCACCCACAACCCTCTCGGTGCTGACGACGCGGCCCATTCCGCATCGCGGGTCCGGTCATGCCGACGGCGTGCGGCCGGCGATGTTCCGAGTACCGCCGGGCCATTCAACTCGTGCACGGATCGCGCGCGGCATGGAAGGCGCAGAGGGGCCCACAAGGCACTCCGGCCACAAGCCAAGCGAAACCGGACCGGGGACGCCGCTTGCACCGCCGCGGCCCGGATGTGCCAACGCACAACCGTTCAGTCGGCGGGCGAAACGGCAGCCACTGGTCGTACCCACCGGCAAGACCCATGCCATTCGCCCGCGGCACCGGCTGCGCCGCCGGCGCTCGGCGAAGCGGGCCTCTGCGCCGGTATGCGGACCTGTCCGCCGCATGGAATCTGGGCAGTCGCCCAGGCCGCTGCCCAGGAAATGGGCGAATCCGGAGGTGAGAATCGGCGGGTTATCAGACCGAAGGTTGAACGTTGGAAAGCCGCTCCAGGGCCAGCATCAGGGCTTGGGTGCCCGATCGGCCGTGGCCGATGGCTTGAACGGACAGATAGAGCTGGTGGGCCAGGGCCAGGCCGGGCAGCACGATGCCCATCCGCCGGGCCTCATCCAGGGCGATGCCCATGTCCTTGATGAAGTGCTCGACGAAGAAACCGGGGTCGAAATCGCGTTTGAGGATCCGCGGACCGAGGTTGTTGATGGCCCAGGAGCCGGCCGCCCCGCTGCCCACGGACTCGATCACCTTGTTCAAGTCCAAACCGGCCTTGTGGCCATAAAGAAGGCACTCGCAGACCGCGACCATCGTCGAGGCGATGAGGATCTGGTTGCACATCTTGGCGTGCTGGCCGGCGCCGGGCCCGCCGTGGTGCACGATCCGTTGGCCCATGCACTCCAGCAGCGGGCGGACGGCCTCGACCGCGTCCGCGTCGCCGCCGACCATGATCGAGAGCGCGGCGTTCCGGGCCCCCACGTCGCCGCCGGAGACCGGGGCGTCCACCGCCGCCACGCCTCTGGCCTTGAAGGCTTCGTACAGCTCGCGGGCCAGGGCCGGCTGGCCGGTGGTCATGTCCACGAACAGCCCGCCGTCACGCAGACCGTGGATGATCCCTTCGCTTTCCAGCGTCACCTGCCGCAGATCGGCCGGAAAGCCCACCATGGTGAAGACCACGTCGCACTGCTCGGCCAGACGGCGCGGCGAATCGGCCCAGGCGGCGCCCTCGGCCAGCAGGCCCTCGGCCTTGGCCCGCGTGCGGGTGTAGACCGTCAGGGCGTAACCTCTCCGCAGGACGTGGCCGGCCATGGCCGAACCCATCACCCCGGTCCCGATCCAACCCACCTTCGTCTTGCCCGGCGCCACTGGATCCACGTTTCGACCTCCTCGGGCATGAGCCCGCGCGGTCCGTCATCCTACCCGGCCGGGGCCGCGACTTCATCCGCCGGCGGCATCGTCGCCCGGCGCGGTTTCCGTTAGAATCGGAACCGCGCGGGCTTCAGGCCGGCGACTCATAGCCGGCTTTGCCGGCTCATGGCCGCCGGGCCGCCGGGCGCCATCATGCGGGCCGCATCCAGGCCCGACCTCAAGGTGGAGTGAGCACGTCTATGTTCATGACTGCGATACGGTTTGCCGGAGTCGTCCTGGCCGCGGCCGGCATCGCCGCCGGTGTCCCCGCGACTCGCGCCGCGGACGCGGCCGGTTTCGACGCGGCCCGGATGGTCTTCGCCGAGCAGATCATCGGCGAAGCCGTCGAGCGCCAGACCATTCCCGGCGGCGTCCTGCTGGTCGGTCGGGGCGGGTCGGTCGTCTATCAGAAGGCCTTCGGGCGGCGCGCGGTTCAACCGGCCGACGTCGCCATGACCGTGGACACCGTCTTCGACCTGGCCTCGGTGTCGAAGGTCGTGGGTTGCGCGACCTCGGTCATGGTGCTCATCGAACGCGGCCGGCTCAACCCCACCGACCGCGTCTCGAAATACATTCCCGCCTTCGCCGCCAACGGCAAGGGCGAGGTCACGGTCGAGCAGCTCCTGCTGCACCGGGCCGGGCTGGTGCCCGACAATGCCCTCCGCGACTACGCCGACGGCCCCGCGAAGGCCTGGGAGAACATCTTCAATCTCAAGCTCGATTACGAGCCGGGCACGCGCTTCGTCTACAGCGACATGGGCTACATCATGCTCGGCGAGCTGGTTCGGGTGGTTTCGGGCCGCCCGCTCGACGTGTTCGCCCGCGAGGAGATCTTCGCGCCGCTGGGCATGACCGACACGGCCTACAACCCGCCCGAGCCGCTCAGGGCCCGTTGCGCGCCCACCGAACGGCGCGAGGGGCGTTGGATGATCGGCGAAGTGCACGACCCGCGGGCCTACGCCCTGGGCGGAGTCGCGGGTCACGCCGGACTGTTCAGCACCGCCTCCGACCTGGCCAAATGGTGCCAGATGATCCTGAACGGCGGCACGTACAACGGCCGGCGCGTCCTGGCCGACCTGACCGTCCGCGAGATGATCCGGGCCCGCTGCTTCGCCGACGGCAGCGACTGCCGGGGCTACGGGTTCGACCTGCGCTCGGCGTATTCATCGGCCCGCGGCAATCTCTTCGAGTCCGGCTCGACCTTCGGCCACACCGGTTTCACCGGCACCATGCTGTGGATCGACCCGCGGCACGACGCCTACGTCATCTTTCTGACCAATCACGTGCATCCGAAGGACAAGGGCTCGGCGGGGATCGTCGATCTGCGCCGGCGGGTGGTGACGGCGGTCGCCGCCGCCATCGTCGAAGCGCCGCAGGAACGCTACCTGCCCGAGCGCCTGCTGGCGCCGCCGCTTGCGGCTTCAGCTTCACCGCGACGCGCCGGCCGTGGACCCGCCGCGACTCGCTCCACCGTGCCCGCCGAGGTCCTCTGCGGCATCGACGTGCTCAAACGCGACGGCTTCCGGGCTTTGGCCGGCCGGCGGGTCGCGCTCATCACCAACCACACCGGCCGGGACCGCGACGGCAACCGCACCGTCGATCTGCTGCTCAAGGCCCCCGGCGTCAGTCTGGTCAAGCTCTTCTCGCCCGAGCACGGGCTCTACGGAGTGCTGGATGAGAAGGTCGGCGACGCCGTGGACCCGCGGACCGGCCTGAAGGTCTTCAGCCTCTACGGCGAAACGCGCAAGCCCACGCCGGCCATGCTCGAAGGCGTCGATACGCTGGTCTACGACATCCAGGACGTGGGGGCCCGCTTCTACACCTATATTTCGACGTTGGGCCTGTGCATGGAGGCGGCCGCCGCCGCCAAGGTCCGCATGGTGGTGCTCGATCGGCCCAACCCCATCACCGGCCTGCGTCCCGACGGCCCCATCGCCGATGACAACCGCCTGGGCTTCACCGCCTACCGTCCCATGCCCGTGGTCCACGGCATGACCGTCGGCGAGCTGGCCCGGTTCTACAACGGCGAAGGCCCGCTGGGCTGTGATCTTCAGGTCGTGGCCATGGAGGGCTGGAAGCGCTCGATGTGGTTCGATGAAACCGGCCTGGCCTGGGTCAATCCCTCGCCGAACATGCGCAACCTCACGCAGGCGACGCTCTACCCGGCCGTCTGCCTGCTGGAATCGACCAATGTCTCCGTCGGCCGCGGCACCGACCAGCCCTTCGAGCGCTTCGGGGCCCCGTGGATCGACGGCCGGAAGCTCGCCGCCGCCCTCAACGCCGCGAACCTGCCCGGCCTGCGCTTCGTGCCCATCGAGTTCACGCCGGATTCGAGCAGGTTCAAGGGCCAGACCTGCCAGGGCGTCTACATCGTGGTGACCGACCGCCAGGCCCTCGAACCGACCCGCAGCGGCCTGACCTTCGCGTGGACGCTGAGGAAGCTCTTCGGCGAGCGGTTCGAGATCGACAGGATGCTGCACCTGCTGGCCAGCGCAGGAACGCTGGAGGAACTCAAGAAAACGGGCGACCCGGCCACGCTGCCGGCCCTGTGGAGCAGCCGGCTCGACGCCTTCAACAAAGTCCGCGAACGATACCTCATCTACCCGTAACTCGAACGGAGCGCATTTTCCAGGGCGCGGCCGACCATAACCACGAAGAGCCGCGGCTCATGGAGGCCAGGTCAGTCGGTTCGAGCACCCCTCAGGCCCCCATGCCGTGATCGGCCAGCAGGCGTTCCTTGCGGGCCAGTTCCCAGTCGGCGTCGATCATCATGTGGACCAGCTCGGTGAAGCCGACCTTGGGCGACCAGCCCAGCGCCCGACGGGCCTTGGCGGCGTCGCCCAGCAGCAGATCGACCTCCGCCGGCCGCAGATAGCGCGGGTCGGTCTCGACGTACGCATGCCAGTCGAGCCCCACGCGGGCGAAGGCCAGGTCGAGCAGCTCGCGCACCGAGTGGGTCTGCCCGGTGGCGATGACGTAGTCGTCCGGCTCGGCCTGCTGGAGCATCAGCCACATGGCCTCGACGTAATCCCCCGCGAAGCCCCAGTCGCGTTTCGCGTCGAGGTTGCCCAGGTAGAGCTTCTTCTGAAGCCCTTCGCGGATGCGCGTGGCCGCCCGGGTGATCTTCCGGCTGACGAAGGTCTCGCCCCGCCGCGGCGACTCGTGGTTGAACAGGATGCCGTTGCAGGCGAACATCCCGTAGCTCTCGCGGTAATTGACCGTCTGCCAGAAGGCGTAGACCTTGGCGCAGCCGTAGGGGCTGCGCGGATAGAACGGCGTCTTCTCGGTCTGCGGCACTTCGGCCACCTTGCCGTACATCTCGCTGGACGAGGCCTGGTAGAACCGCGCGGGCACGCCGGTGTCGCGCAGGGCCTCGAGCAGCCGGACGGTGCCCACCGCGTCCACCTGGGCGGTGTAGACCGGCTGGTCGAAGCTGACCCGCACGTGCGACTGTGCCCCCAGGTTGTAGACCTCGTCCGGACGCACGCGGGTCAAAACCTCGCGCAGGCCCGCGCCGTCGGTCAGGTCGCCGTAGTGCAAAAACAGCCGGGCCCCCGGCTCGTGGGGGTCTTTGTACAAATGGTCGATGCGCTGGGTGTTGAAGGTGCTCGACCGCCGGATCAGGCCGTGCACTTCATATCCCTTGTCGAGCAGAAACTCGGCCAGGTAACTGCCGTCCTGGCCGGTGATGCCGGTGATGAGGGCTTTGCGGGGCATGGCGGGTGCGGATCCCCATCGCGTGCGTCCTCAAACCCTTGTAGGACCGATTTCCACCCGGTCGGTTTTCGGGGTGATCGGACGCCCACTAATCGGTTTTCAGTGACCGGCGTCGAGCCGCCGGTCTTCAAATCTTGAAGCGTTCGCGGTTCCGCTCGAACCAGTCGATCGTGTTACGCAGGCCCTCGTCGAGGCCTGTGCGGGCGACGAAGCCGAAACGCTCGCGTGCCCGGGTCACGTCCAGGCAACGGCGCGGCTGGCCGTTGGGTCTGGCGGTATCCCATTCGATCCGGCCGGAGAAGCCCGTCAGCCGGGCGATCCGCTCGGCCAGCTCGCGGATGGAGATCTCCCGCCCGCTGCCCAGGTTGACCGGCTCGCCGTCGTCATAATGCCGCGTGGCCAGCAGGATGCCCTCGGCGGCGTCCTCGACGTAGAGGAACTCGCGGGTCGGCGAGCCGTCGCCCCAGCAGGTGATCGCCGGCTCGCCGGCCTCGCGGGCCTGAACGCACTTGCGGATCAGCGCGGGGATCACGTGCGAGGTCTGCAAGTCGAAGTTGTCGCCCGGGCCGTACAGGTTCACCGGCAGCAGGTAGATGGCGTTGAGCCCGTACTGCCGCCGATAGGCCTGGCACATGACCAGCAGGGCCTTCTTGGCGATGCCGTAGGGCGCGTTGGTCTCCTCGGGGTAGCCGTTCCACAAGTCTTCTTCGCGGAACGGCACCGGCGCGAACTTCGGATAAGCGCAGATGGTGCCGATCTGAACGAACTTCCTGACGCCGGCGCGCCGGGCGTGTTCGATCAGGTGCAGACCCATGGCGAGGTTGGCGTGGAAGTACCGGCCGGGATTGGCCTGGTTGGCCCCGATGCCGCCGACCTGAGCGGCCAGGTGAAGGACCACGTCGGGCCGGGCCTGCTCATAAAGGCGTTCGACGTCGGCCTCGCGGGTCAGGTCGAACTCCCGGCTGCGCGGCACGAACAACCGGTCGGGCGCGACGCCCCGCCGGCCGAGCCCCGCGCACACGTACGAACCCAGAAACCCCGCGCCTCCGGTCACCAGGAACCGGTCGGTCTCGAAAGCCACGCGGCCTGAACGCATGGTCGATAGGCTATCTCTCGCGAACGACAATCGCAACCGCGGGGAAGCGGGG
>JABRVU010000420.1:0-20944 GCA_039961895.1 Phycisphaerae bacterium
CTGCGATAGAGCACGTCGTCCCGCCCGCGAAAGCCGGTCTCGTCGTCGCCGATCACGCGGTTGAGCCCGTAGTTCATCGCCACCGTGTCCGGCGGGTGGGCGTAGTGGAAGTTCAGGATCGAGACCAGCGGGTCGGGCTTCTCGACCTTCTGCCGGCCGTTGGCGATGTTCTGGGCGATGAGATGCCGATAGGGGAGCTTCTTTTCGGCCTCGGCGATGACCCGGGCGACGTGGGCCTGCCACTCCAGCGTGACCCCCCCGAAGTAGGGCTCGTTGCAGATCTCGAAGTAGACGTTGTCGAAGGGGTTGAGTTCCGCGACCGCCTTGCGGGTGAAGGCGTCGTGGACCGCCTGCATGTCCTTGTGCTTGAGGGTGTAGACCTCCTCGCGGGGGCAGCGGCCGACGCCGTTGACGTTGTTGGCCGCGTTCATCGGGTTGATCTTCCAGAGGTTCTCGTTGTAGAACGGACAGAAGAGCACGTATTCGACCACGATGCCGCGCTGGCCGGCCTTGGCCATGAAGTCTTTCAACCGCGCGAAATAGGCCTCGTCGAACGCCTGGAGGTCGAATTTGCCGCCGTCCGCGCCGCCGGGCGCATCCGTCCGCCGCCAGGGGGCCAGATAACGCTTGGGCGCCAGCGTGTTGTCGGTGATGTTGAAGGCCGCGGGGTCTTCTCGATAGGTGCCCGAAAACGTGCGCGTCAGGTTCAGACCCTTGGACTGGATTTCATCGAGATACGCCGTGTAGTCGAAGTCCAGGTTGAGCACGGCCCCGTAGTGCTCGCCGGAGGTGATGAGGAGGGTCGGCTTCCCGCGGAAGAGGAAGTAGTGCGGATTGTCCGGGTGGAGGGCCAACGGCTTCAAGCCGCCCGGAGGGTCGGCGCCCTGAACCGAACCGGCGATGACCAGCGCCGCCGGAGCAACCCACCGGAGGCGATGACACAACCGCATGGGTATCTCCTCTCGTTGATTCGCGTCATCCCGCGAGCGCTGACGGGTCCGTGATTCCGCGGCTCATCCGGCCATGTCGGCCAGGATGCGCTTGAGCCCCTCCAGGGACAGCCGCGTGCACTCGGCCGGGGTCTTGCGATCGGGATAAGCCTCCTGTTCGACCACGAACCACTCGGTGCCGCCGACTTCGCGGCAGGCCGTGATGCAACCCCTCCAGTCGATCGCGTCCTGGCCGATGATGGGCTTCTTGCCTTCCGGCTGGTGGCCGGCGTTCGGCGAGAAATGCGTCGTGCGCGTCCGGCCGGGGTGCTTGCGGATCAGGGCCACCGGGTCCACCCGGGCGGTCGTTGCGTGGCAGACGTCCAGTTGCAGCACCACATCCTTGCTGGTGCGCTCGGCGAACAGGTCCCAGAAGGTCTTGTCCCCGTCCTTCTTGAATTCGTTGGTGTGATTGTGATAGCCGCAGGCCATGCCCAGCGGCTTGAGCGTTTCGGCGGCCCGGTTGAAGACGTCGGCCAGGGCCTTGCTCCGTTCCGGGTGGATGAAATCGCCGTCGCCGGCCACGATGAGGAACCGCGTGCCCAGCGCCACGCTGGTCTCGATGGTGGCCTTGAGAGCGTCGCCCTTGAGCGCCGACGTGCGCGTGTGCAGCCCTTCGGACTTGAGCTTGAGGTCGTCCAGCCGCTTGCGCAGCTCCTTGGCCTTGCCGTCGTACTTGAAGTAGCCGTTGCCGTAGAACTCGACGCCGGCGAAACCCATGCGGGCCACCTGCTCGAGGACGGCGTCGATGTCCTTGCGGCAATCCTCGCGGAGCGAGTAGAGTTGTACGCCGATCGGGATGTCCTTGACCTTTTCGGCGCCCCGCACCCGCTTGGGCAGGGCGAAGCCCAAGGATCCGACGGCCGCCGCGCCGAGGACCTTTCGCCGCGTCCAGGTGTCCGCGCCCGGTTGCAGATCGAGGCTCTTCAGCATGAGCAGGCTCCTTGATGATTCAGGGCAGACGGGCTCTGCGTTCAGCGGGGTGGATCATACCCGCGCGGCCGGCGTATGTCACGTTCCGCCGTCGGCGGCGCCGCCGCAGAAGGATGTTTCGATGGCCGCCGTCCGATGGATGGCGCCGGTATGCTTGCTTGCGAGCTTCATCTGGGTCGGGCCTGCCGCGGCCGAGGCCACGATGGTTCTTCCCAGGCCGGCGGTCGAGGTGCTCGGTGAAGGCACGGTACGACTCACGGCCAAGGGCGGCGATCTGGCCGTGGCCTGGCCGGCGGGCGCCGTGCAGGGCGCTATCCTCGAAGGCCGAAAGCTGCTGCTCCGACGATTGAAAGCCCTCGGGCATACGCTCTCGGAGTCCGACGCGTCCGAGGCGGCCGTCGTGGTCGCCCGCTGCGACGAGGCCACGCTCGCCGGACTGTGCGAGCGGCACAACCTCGCGCCGCTCCTGGAAGCGAACCGCCGCCGGCAAGCGTATCATCTTCAAGCCGGGACGACCGCCGGCGGAAAGCCCCGCGTCGCGCTGCGGGCCGTGTCGGACTGGGGACTGTACTACGGCCTGGTCACGCTCTGCCAACTGCTGGACGTTGATGACGCCGGGGCCTTGCGCATCCCGACCATCGAGGTGCTCGACTTCCCCGAGATCGGGCACCGGCTGGCCAAGACCAGCGCGGCCAACCCGCCTGAGGTCGTCGCCCGCTTCGTCGCGTGGCTGCCGCTGCTGAAGATCAGCCAGGTCGGGCTTCAGTATCACGGGCGCAGCTCGAAGCGGCCCGAGCCGGACTTCACCGCCAACGTCGAGCGGCTCTGCCCCCGCCTGCGCCGCGAGGGGACCATCGAAACCATCGTCTATTTCTGCCCCTTCCGGGCCTCGCCGGGCAAGGCGACCGGCCCGTCGCGCGCGGCCTACGACTTTTCCGTCGAGGCCGACGCCGCGGCCTACGGCGACTATCTGCTGTGGATCATGGCCCAGGGCGCCCACGGGATCGAGGTGGACTACAACGACTGGCCCGGCAGCAGGGAGGTGCCCATCGCTGACGTGATCAACCTGGCCTTTGAGCGCGTGCGGCGGAAGCATCCGGACGCTTACGTGCTCTATTGCCCGCCGGCCCAGGGCGACGAGTCGTATCGAGGCCTGCCCACGGCGGCGTTGAGACAGACGCTGAGCCGGGTGCCGCCGGCGGTCTGGCCGTTGTGGACCGGCCCGACCACGCTGATCGAAAAACCGTTGACTTCGGAGGCGGTCGAGCAGTTCACGCGCCAGGCGGGGCGCCGGCCGTTCCTGTGGGTCAACCGGGTCGCGTGGGGCGTGGACAAGGCGTTTGTGACGACCCTCCCGGCAGGACCGGGTGGCGAGAGCGCGTCCGTCTTCCGCGGCGATTTCCTGCCGCGCGATCTGAACCGCCTGTTCGAAGGCGTTCACCTCAACGCCGGCCTGAGCCCGCAATACAACCGGCTGCCCGGTGCCTTCGATACCAAAGCCCTGGTCTACCTGGCGACGGCGGCCGACTTTCTCTGGAACCCGCGGGCCTGGAACGCCCAGGACAGTCTCCGCCGCGCGGCTCGCTTCGTCGAAATCATGAACGGACTGCCCGCCGGACCGGATCCGTGACCCACGCCGCGGGCGCCACCCGCTGCGTGATCGGCGAAGCCGCCGATTGGGTCACGCCCCGACGGCGACCGGCAGATTCTGCTCCGGTCTTGCGTCCGGCGGGCGCCTATGATAACATCTCCTAATAGTTCGCGGCTTACGACATTCGAGTTTCTTATCTCTGGATAAGGCATAATGGAACGTGGGCTCGAGATACTGCGTGAGACGGCCGCCGTCATGGGCAGCTCCTTGGAGCTTAAGTCCGTTTTTGACAGGGTGATGCGCATCCTGGCCACGGGCTTGGGGATCCAATTGGGCCGGCTGGTGATCCATGATGACATGACCGGTCAGCTTCGGATCGAGGCGGCCCACGGATTGTCGCCCGAGGAGCAGCGGCGGGGCATCTACGCGATCGGAGAGGGCATCACCGGCCGGGTCTTCGCCACCGGCCAGCCCAGGGTCGTGCCCGATGTGCGGCTGGAACCTGATTATCTCGATCGAACCGGGGCCCGCAAAGGCAGCGACAAGGCCTATTGCTTCGTGTGCCTGCCGATCATGAGCGAGGGCCGGCCCATCGGCGTGCTCAGCGTGGACAAGCCCTTCGTGGACCAACAGACCCTCGACCGAGACGCCCGAGTGCTGACCATCGTGGCCTCGATGGTGGCCCAGGCGGTGCGCATCAACCAGATCGTCCGGCGGGAGAAGGAAGAACTCATCGATGAGGTCGCCGAGCTGCGCAAGACGCTCAAGGACCGCTACACCTTCTCGAACATCGTGGGCTCCAGCCCGCTGATGATGGACGTCTTCCGCACCATCGACCAGGTGGCCGGCACGCGGGCCACCGTGCTGCTGATGGGTGAAACCGGCACCGGCAAGGAGATGATCGCCAAGGCCATCCATTACAACAGCGACCGCAGGGACAAGCCCTTCATCCGCGTCAATTGCGGGGCCCTGTCGGGCCATCTGCTGGAAAGCGAACTGTTCGGGCACGTCAAGGGCGCGTTCACCGGGGCCCTGCGCGACAAGATCGGGCGGTTCGAGGCCGCCCAGGGCGGCACGCTGTTCCTCGACGAGGTGGCCACGCTGGACACCGCCTTGCAGGTCAAGCTCCTGCGCGTCTTGCAGGAGCGCGAATACGAGCGGGTGGGCGACTACCGGACCATCTCGGCCGACGTTCGCATCATCGCGGCGGCCAACGTGGATCTGGAGGAGGAGGTCCGCAATCGGCGCTTCCGCGAGGATCTGTACTACCGGCTGAACGTGGTGGCCATCCGGCTGCCGGCCCTGCGCGAGCGGCGCGAGGACATCCCCCAGCTCATCGACCATTTCCTGGACAAGTACAACGCCGACAACGGGCGCTGCCTGCGGAAGATCTCGCGCGACCTGCTCAACCTGCTGCTGCGCTATCCCTGGCCGGGCAACGTCCGCGAGCTGGAGAACGCCATCGAGCGGGCGGTGGTCCTGTCGCGCGATGAAAACTTCACCGAAGACCTGCTGCCACTGGCCATCCGGGCCTTCGCCGAGCAGAACCGCCCGCCGGCCCGGAGCGACTCGATCGACGACCTGATGCAGCGGCTGGTACGCCAGGCGATCGACGAGGCCGGCGGCGAGGCGGGGGCGGTCTGGGACCGGGTGACGGCCAAGATGGAACGGGCCCTCATCGACGAGGCCCTTCAACGCTGCGATGGGGTCAAGCTCAAGGCCGCCGATTTCCTGGGCATCAACCGCAACACGCTCAACAAGAAGTACCACGAGCTGGGCCTGGACGACTCCGCCCGGACGCCCGACCCTGCCCCGACGCAGTATATCCCCGAAGGTGCGGCCTTCCGGCCCGTTCCGCCGAACCCGCCGGTCGAGCGCTGAGACGCCGGACGGGCACGCTTACTCCGCCGGCGGACCGATGGTGGCCAGGTATTCGACGCCGCGGCGGGCGGTCTTCTCGTTGACCCGCGGGTGGGTGGGAAGGTTCACCACCTCCCGTGAGGCTTTCTCCGCCACCGGGCACATGCCTTCGTGATAGCCGTACGACTCCAGCGGAGTCTCGCGGGGGTGCAAGGGACATTCGAACCAGCTCCCCAGCTCCACGAACCTCCAGGCCGCCCCGGCCAGGGCCCGGGCCTTGTCCGCGACGCGGACCGGATATCGCACCAGGACGGGATCCAGGTGCGCGGGGATGGCCGGCAGCCGCCATCCGCGTTCGGTCAGCAGCTCGTCATAGAGCTTGGCGATCCGCCGGCGATGGGCCATCATGTCCGCGGCCCGGCGCAGACCCCGCAGCCCGGCCCGCTGTTGGAGGCGGCTCATGCCCTTGAAGAAGTCCGGGGCCATGACCGGCCGGAACTCCTCGAGGTTGGACGAGCCCACCACCAGCCCCATGCGGGTCAGGGCCCGAAAGGTCATCGTGGCCAGCGCCGTCGTGCGCGGGTAGATGAGCGTGCGATAGACGGCCAGTTGGGCGGCCAGCATGGCCGTCTGCTTTCGGCCGGGCGCGATCAGCCGCTCGGCTCGCAGCCGGCCGATGCGCTCGGCCAGCCCGTCGTCGGACGTGGCGGCCATGCCCCCCAGCCCCGTCGTGTAGGGCTTGCTCCACTGCGACGAGTAATACGAGGCCGCGCCGAAGGTGCCCACCGGCTTGCCCATCCGCGTCGAGCCGAAGGAAAGACAGCAGTCCTCGATGACCGTGATCCCGTGCCGACCGGCGACGGCCAGGATGTCGTCCATCGCCGCCGGGTAGCCGTAGGTATGCTGGGCGATGATGACCCTGGTCCGCGAGGTGACTTTGGCCTCCAGCAGGGCCGGGTCGAGGTTGTACGTGGCCGGCTCGATGTCCACGTAGACGGGCTTCGCTCCCAGGTACATGATCGGGTTGACGTCCATCACGCAGGTGTAGCCGGGCAGGATGATCTCGTCGCCCGGCCCGACGCCCAGCCCCTCGAGGATGGCGTACAGGGCGACCCGCCCCTTCCAGAAGGCGAAGGCATGCCTGGCGCCCACCGCCGCGGCGAACGCGCGCTCGTAGTCGGTTGGCGACGGGGACACGTTCGGTTCGGTCATCGCCTCGCGCATCGGAACCGATCCGCCCGCTCTGGGACTCGAACGGGCCCTCACTTGCCCGCGAAGATGAGGTCGATCCGCCTGGCCACGTCGCGGAGATATGCCTCGTCGCCTCCGCCGTACTCGGCCGTCAGGAAGCCGGTGAAGCCGATCTCATCGATGGCCTTTCGCACCGCCGGCCAGTCCACGTCGCCCTCGCGCAGCATCACGAACTGGTTGGTGTTGCGCTTGAAGTCCTTGAGGTGCATCTTCCTGATCCGCTTGCCCAGGGTGAGGATCCAGTCCTCCGGGTAGGCGTACTGCACGTTGTTGCCGATGTCGAAATAGGCGGCCAGGTGTTCGTCCTTGAACTCGTCCACGTACCTGGCGAACTCCAGGGGGCTGAGCAGGAATTTGTTCCACACGTTTTCGACGGCGATGATGACCCCGGCCTCGCGGGCCACCGGCAGGAGCTGCTCGCGGATGACTTTCTGGGACCGCTCGTAGGCCTCCTGGTAACGGGTCAGCGGCTCCTTGCCGCGTCGGCCCACCACGGCGGGCACCAGCAGCACGGTATCGGCCTTCCAGGCCTTGGCGTTGGCGATGGAGGTCTTCATGCCCTCCACGCTGCGCTTGACCACCTCGGGGTCGTGGCTGGAGAGGGGATTCGACCAGTGGGCCTGGTTCATGACCGAATGGATGCGGATGCCGGCCTTCTCGGCGGCGGCGCCCAGCTCCTCGACGGTCCTGGGGTTGTCGGTGGTATAGGCCTCGATTCCGTCGAAGCCGACGTCGGCGGCCAGCTTGAACTTGTCGGGCACGGGCAGGTCCTTGGGCAACATGCCGTAGAGGACCGCCTTCTTGAGTCCGCCGCTGGTGGCCGATTCCGCGGCCCGTGCCGGCCGGGCGAGCGCTCCCGTGCCCAGCACGCCCGCCGCTGCCGCCGCACTCCGACTCATGAGCGTCCGTCGAGTCAGGGCCTCCGCCATCGCACGATCCTCCCGAAAGGGGCTTTGCGTCAAGACCTGGCCGTTCCGCCAGGTTCAACCGCTGGGATGATAGCCGCCGGACCGCCGCCGCGAAAGCCGACGGCCCAGCCGTCGTCGCCTCGATCCCTTCCACGCGATGCCCCAGGGGATGGCGATGTTTTCGGACCTGGCCACCGGTCTTCAAGGGTACTAGGCGTGCCGACCCCGCCGATATATCATATCGACCGCCCGGTCACGTCGGCGGCCTCGCCGGGATAACGGCACGGCGCGCGGCGCGAACCGGGGGTGGACATCGCATCGCTGAGTTGGTTTCATCTTTGACGAATGGAGCCGTATCACATGACCAGGTCCGGTTGGGTCACGCGGATCACCAAGGCCATTCTGTGGATCGTCCCCGGCACCACCCTTCTGGGCACCAGTTGCGGCGTGGAAGTGCGCAACAGCCTGATCGGCGCCACCGCCGACTTCGCCGGCGACAGCTTGACGACTCTGCTGGGCGCGTTGCTGCCGATCGAGGACTGGGTCAACCCGGACGCAACCTGACCGTGATCGCCACCCGTGGGCGCGCGGGACCGGTTTGGCCCGCCCGGCAGTCAGGAGCCGCAAGATGCCCGTCGCATGGACGTGTTGGGTGATGCTGGCGTGCGCGCCGGCCGGCCGGGCCGGCGTTGAGATGGGGCCGACGGGCGCGGCCGCCGCGCCGGCCTCGTCCGCCCCCGCCCCCGCCGCCGGAGGGCCCGCCTCGCGCCCGGCCGGGACGGTGTATCGCAACCCCACGCGCTACAACACTTTTCCCGACGTCCAGCGACTGCCCGACGGCCGGCTGCTGTGCGTCTTCCGCGACGCGGCCAGGGCCCAGCCCATCAAGCACATCGAGCCCGACGCCCGCATCGTGGGCTGCCTTTCCGCCGACCATGGCCTGACCTGGTCGGAGCCCTTCGTCATCTACGACGACCCCGACTGCCAGAACGACCCCTCGCTGGCCGTGCTGCGCGACGGGCGGCTGATGCTCACGTTCTTCAACTGGAGCGGGCTGCACGCCGACTTCGTGGCCCGTTACCATCCCCCCTTCGTCCGCAAGGTCGATCGCGGCGCATGGGGCACGTACGCGGAAGTGACCGGCGTGTTCCTGCTGGAGGGCACGGCCGATCCGCTCGCCTGGCAGCGGCGGGCCCGGCGGGTGGCCGGCGGGCCGAGTCACATGCACGCCACGTCGTCGGCCATCCTCGAGACGGTGAAGGGAACGCTGCTCTTGCCTATCTACGGCCACGGGACGCAGCGCGAGGCCGACGAGGCCTACGTCCTGCGCAGCACGGACGGCGGAAAGAGCTGGAGCCCGCCGATCCTGATGGCCACCGACCCGGCCGGCAGGATCGAAATGCAGGAGCCTGCCCTGGGACAGGCCGCCAACGGCGACGTGGTCTGCCTGATGCGCACCGCCAACGCCGAGGACCACCTGTACGTGACCCGCTCGTCCGATGACGGGCTGACCTGGTCGGCCCCGCAGCGCAGCCCGATCATCGGCCATCCAGCGGACGTGGACCTCTTGCCCGACGGGCGGCTGCTGGCGGTGTACGGGTACCGGCACGCGCCGTTCGGCGTGCGGGCCTGCCTGAGCACCGACCACGGGCGGACGTGGGACCTGTCGCGCGAAATCATCCTCACCGCCGGCGGACAGCACGGCGATCTGGGCTACCCCAGCGCCTGCCTGACCGGCGACGGGCACGTCCTGGTCGTCTGGTACATGAACGCCGCCGGAACCAACGACCGCTGGATCGAGAGCCGGCGCATCCCGCTGGCCGACCTCAAGTGACCGCCGGCGCGGCCTGGGCCCGCGATTTGTCCTCGCTGAAGCCGATCAGGAACAGCAGGGTGCACCCGGCCGTCAGCAGCGCCGGCACCAGGAAGACCTTGTGCCAGTCCCGCATGAAGTAGTCCGAGATCGGCCCGGCCACCAGCGAGCTGACCAGCATCCCCAGGCCGTAGGTCACCAGCAACAGCAGGGCCTGGACGCTGGCCTTGATGTCCTTGGGCGCGATGCGGTCCGCGTAGATGAACCCGCCCACGAAGAAGAACCCGAACCCGAAGCCGTGCAGAAGCTGCGAGGCCACCACCAGCCCCGGCGACGGGCACCAGGCGAAGACGAAATAACGCACCGACCAGGCCGCGATGCCGATGGCGATCAGCCAGCGGAAGCCCAGCCGGGGCAGGAAGAAAGGCAGGGCCAGCAGGACCAGCATCTCGCAGATCTGCCCGAACGTCATCACGATCGGAACGGTGCCTTCCTGCAGGCGGACGCCGCCTTTCTGCTCGACCGTCTTCCGTTCGATCTCCAGTACCCGTCGGGCATAGGCGTTCGTCGCGCTGAGGCGTTCCAGGTCGCTGACGCTGATCTTTTTGGCGGGCTTGCCTTCGGTGCCGACCGCCGCCAACAGCGCCTTGGCGGGCGAGTCCTCGGGGTTCTCCAGCGGGGGAACCTCCTTGAGAAGAATAGTCGTCAGGGCCTTTTCGTCGTAGGGTCCGCCGCCCTGGTTGAAATAGATGGGGGTCAGCACGTAGTAGAACTGAAGCTCGGTCGCCACCAGGAACGAGACCACCACCAGCACGCTGAACGAGCGGTTCTTCATCAGTTGCAGGGCGGCCACGAAAGCCCAGGGACTTTCCGGGTTCTCCTTGGGCGGCGTGTGCGGCAGGAACAGGCTGTACCACCCCATCACCACCGAGGCCCCCGCCGCCACTCTAAGGCAACTCACGACGTCGGCGTTCATGGCCCTCAACCAGAAGCCCAGGCCCCACCCGACGGCGATCCACCCCAGCGTGCCCCACATGCGCACCGCTCCGAAGTCCTTCTCTCCGTTGGGCACGTGATGAAAGGTCAGCGAATTGGTCAACGCCACGGTGGGCGAGTAGATGATCGCGTACACCAGCATGGTCCAGAACAGGGCCGGGAAGGTGGTCATCCGCACCATGAGAAACAGCAGCACGCCGCCGACCAGGTGCGAGACGGCCAGGAAACGCTCCGTCGAGAAGTAGCGGTCGGCGATCTGCCCGGCGACGAACGGCGACAGGATCGACGCGATGGCCATGGTCATGTAGATCAGGTTGATCTTGGTGTCCAGCGAAAGGGTGAGCCCCAGGAAGGTGGTGGCGGTCTTGAAGTCCTCGAGGTTCTGAAGGTGCAAGGCCAGGATGGGCGCCCAGGCCCCCCAGATCACGTATTGAAGAAACATCATGACCGATAGACGCAACCGAAGACCTCCATCCATCCCGCGGCCGGCGTCCTGACCGATGTCGTCGATCACGTTGGTTTCTGCCATGATGATTCACCTCGAGGGAGAAAGGCCGCCGGCGACGGCCGGCGGAACGGTCCGCGAAGTCTAAACCGCACCCCCGGCGCGGGCAAGCCCGATGCGACGGCCGGGCGGCGGCGCGGCGGGATTGAGCGGCGGCGCCACAGTCGCTATCCTCCTGCGGTCGTTGTGAAGCGAGGCGCCCCGCCGTGACCGACGCACTGCTGATCGCCTGCCTGGTGCTGCTGGCCGTCCTGCTGGCGGTCCAGCTCGCCCTCCTGCGGCGAAAGGTCGACCTGGACCTCTCGCCGGTCGAGCGGTTCTTTCAGTCCGTCGAGCGGTCCTACGAGCGTTCGGAACGCACCGTCCGCGATGAAATCGCCCAGAACCGCAAAGAGGCCGCCGATTCGGCCCAGAAATCCCGCGAGGAGCTGGCCAACGCCCTCCGCGAGGTCGGCAAGGCCCTCGCCGAGCAGCTCGCCGCCCTGACCCAGAGCAACGAGCAGAAGCTCGAAAAAATGCGCGAGACCGTCGAGGCCAGGCTCAAGACCCTTCAGGAGGACAACGCCCGGCAGATCGACCAGATGCGGCGGACGGTCGACGAACGGCTCCAGAGCACGCTCGAAAAGCGGCTGGGCGAGTCCTTCAAGCTGGTCAGCGAGCGGCTCGAACAGGTGCAGCGCGGTCTGGGCGAGATGCAGGCCCTGGCCACCGGCGTGGGCGACCTCAAGAAGGTGCTGACCAACGTCAAGACGCGCGGCACCTGGGGCGAGGTCCAGCTCGGGGCCATGCTCGAACAGGTGCTCACGCCAGAACAATTCGCGGTCAACGTGGCCACCAGGGACGGCGGGGAGCGCGTCGAGTTCGCCATCAGGCTGCCCGGGCGCGGAGAAGACGACGGCGAGGCGGTCTGGCTGCCGATCGACGCGAAGTTTCCGCTCGAAGACTACCAGCGGCTCATCGAGGCCCAGGAGGCCGGCGACCCGGAGGCCGCCGAGGCCGCCGGCCGACAGCTCGAGCTCCGCGTCAAGGGCTGCGCCCGCGACATCTGCGAGAAGTACATCAATCCGCCCCGGACCACCGACTTCGGCATCCTCTTCCTGCCCACCGAGGGGCTGTTCGCGGAGGTCCTGCGGCGGACCGGGCTGGGCGAGGCGGTGCAACGCGAGCACCGGGTGGTCATCGCCGGGCCGACCACCCTCTGGTCGATCCTCAACAGCCTGCAAATGGGCTTCAAGACCCTGGCCATCCAGAAGCGTTCCAGCGAGGTGTGGAACCTGCTCTCGGCGGTCAAGACCGAGTGGTCGCGTTACGGCGAGATCCTGGGCAAGGTGCAGAAGAAGCTTACCGAGGCCTCCAACACCATCGAGGACGCGGCCCGACGGTCGCGGGCCATCGGCCGGAAGCTGCGCGACGTCCAGGAACTCCCCGCCGGCCAGGCCCGATCCCTGCTGCTGCTCCCCGAGGCGTCGGCCGACGACGCCGACGACGCCGAGGAATCCTGACCGCCGCGACGCCGCCCGAGGCGGCAAACCCATGTAGGGAACTCGGCGGGCGAGCTTCATCCTCGACGCGCCGGCCACGATCGTGGCAGCGAGTGTCGAACCTTGACTCCCCGCACCGCAAGCGGCGGAGGCGCTGCGGCCACCGGGTGGATACCGGCTCCGGCGACTCCGCCAGGACCGCGTCACTCAGCGGGTGCGCGAGAACCCCAGCGCTGCATACCGCGACACTGGGGAAGCGAGAGGTGAGAACGGAGCAGTGAGAACAGGCACCCGGCGCGACGATTTCCGAACTTCGCCGGCGGTGAGGTTCGCCGGATGCTGATCGACATGGGACCATCCCTGAGATGACGGGCGTTTTCAGCGTTTGGCCGAAAAACCGAATGCATCCTGGGGGTGATGTCTTCGGCGGGTCCATCGAGAACCGTACGACGGCGCTGACCGACGGCGTACGGCCGTGAATGCCGGCCGCGGAAGGGGGGTTTCATTCAGTGCGTCCCCAAAACCCTGAAACCGAGCGATCGCAAGCCGGTCTCGGGGGACGAGGAGGCAGGGTCACGACTTCCCCAGCGCTTCCTTGGCCCGGGCGGCCTGGGGGCTGGTGGGGGCCATTTCGCAGATGCGGTGCCAGCAGGCCTTGGCCCGGTCGATCAGGCCCATGTTCTCGAGGGCGAAGGCCAGGTGCTCGCGGAACTCGACGCACTCGGGCTTGAGGGCGACCGCGCTCTCGAAGCGCTCGACGGCCATGCCGAACTGCCGGCGGTCCGCGAACATCACCCCCAGCCGATAGTGCAGGTCCACGTATTCCGGGTGCAGGGCCAGGGCGGCGCTCAGGCTCTCGATGGCTTCGTCCGGACGCTGGGCCTCGTGAAGGGCCAGCCCCAGCTTGATGAGCGCCTTGGTGTAGGCGGGGTTGATCTCGACGGCCTTCCGGAAGCAGGCGATGGCCTCCTCGAGCTGTCCGCGCTGCCGCAGGAGCAGGCCGAGCCGGTAATGAACGTCGGCGTGGGCGGGGCGCTGTTCGGCCATGCGCCGATGGCGATCGATCTGTTGGTCGATGAGGTCGTCGGACTCTCCCGGCGGGGCCACCTCCTCGACCAGCGGCAGATGGAGATACTCCTGGGCTTCCTGCTGCACGCCGCACTTGAGCTGGAGCCGGGCCATCTCGGTGTACAGCAGCGTGCTGTTGGGTTCGATGCCGGCGGCCAGGTCGAAGGTGGCCTGGGCCTCGTTGCGGTCGCCGGCCTCGTAGTGGGCCACGCCCAGCCCCACGTAGCCGACCAGCAGGCGGTCGTTGATCTCCAGGGCCCGCGAGAAGAACGTGGCCGCCTCCTGGTAGCGCCCGCAGCGCAGGTGCTGCGTGCCGGCCTTGACCGCCGCCTCCAGGTAGTCGGGATGCAGCTCGAGCGCCTCCAGGTAAGCCTGGAGCGAAGCCTCGTGGTTGCCGGCCTTGGCGTACAGGTCGCCCAGCCGGGCGTAGGTGTCCGGGAAGGCCGGTTCGCGCCGGCACATCTCGTGGAGCTTCTCGATGGCCTCGCGCAGCAGGCCCGACTGTTCGAGCACGTCCACCAGGTCGTTGCGGGCCTCCCAGTTGTCGGGGTCGAGCGTCAGCGAGCGCTCGAAGTGGTCGATGGCCTTGCGCGTTTCGCCGTGACGCAGGTACAGACCGGCCAGGGTCAGGAGCACGTTGGGGTCGCCCGGCTCTTCGACGCAGAGGTGTTCGTACTGGTCGATGGCCGCGCCCAGGGCGTTCTGGCGCAGGAAGATGGCGGCCAGACGCTCGCGGGCGCTGCGCAGTCCGGGCCAGGTGCGGACGGCGTCGCGGTAGTGCGTGATGGCCTCGCCGAGCCGCCCCTGGCGCTCGTGGCAGTAACCCAGGGCGAACTGGATGGTGGGGTCGTCGGGTTCCAGGTTGGCGGCCGAGGACAGTTGGGCGGCGGCCTCGTCCAGAAGTCCGAGCTGATCGCAGCAGCAGGCCCCCGCGACGTGGGCCAGCACGTCGCCCGGGTCGTACTTGGCCGCCTCGATGAACGCCGCCCGGGCCTTGCCGTACTCCTGGTTCGCCAGGTGGCGCAGACCCAGCTCGAAGTGCAGATCGCCGCGGCGGGGCTCCTGCTCGATGCGCCGCCGGAGCGTATCGAGATCATCACCGGTGGGGCGGCCGAGGCGTTCCTTGAACGTTTCGGACAGTTGTCCGGCCCAGCCGCGGCCCAGCACTTCCAGCAGATACGACATGGTGCGTCCCCTCAGGCCAGTGCCGCCAGCGCCTCGCGGGCCTCGGAATAGTCCTGCTTGAGCTGGAGGGCCCGTTCAAAGGCCCGCCGGGCCCGGCCGACGTCGCCGCCGGACTGAAACAGCCGCCCCAGCAGGCAATGCACGTCGGGGTAGTCGCCGCCGGCGCGAATGGCCTGCTCGAGCCGCTCGACTCCCTCCTGCCAGCGCTGGTTCCGGGCGTAGAGCCCGGCCAGCAGGATGAGCGCGTTCACGTACCGGTCGTTGATCTCGACGGCCCGTTCGGCGTGGCGCAGCGCGGCCTGATCCTGGCCCAGCCGACGGTACACGGCCCCGCAGTGATAGTGCAGGTCCGCGTATTCGGGGTGTTTGTGCAGGGCCTGTTCGAGGATGGCGGCCAGTGTCGAGAACACTTCGGCGTCCACCTCGGTCTCCGGCAAGGACAGAAAGGCCTCGACGAACTCAGGCTCTTTGATGATGACCTCGCCCAGCCGTTCGATGGCCCGGGCGTCGGGCCGGCCGGAGCGGGCGGGTTGCCAGTCGATGCGCACCTCCTGGCCCTGGGCGATCAGCGACTGGGCCAGCAGGTTCAGTTGCATCGCAATGCGGTGGTTGGCGGCGTCGAGCTGATGGGCGCGCTGGAGGTAGGCCAGGGCCCGCTCGTGGCGGCTCATCAGCGCGCAGCACTGGGCCAGCCGCTCGTGGGCCTTGGCGTGCGCGGGCTCCAGGGCGATGGCCCGCTCGAAGAGGCGCTGGGCCTCGGCCAGGTCGTTCTCCGCGGCCAGCATGACCCCGAGCTGGTAGTGCAGCTCGGCGTGCAGGGGCTGGCGGCGGACGCCCTCGCGCAGGGCGGCCAGGGCCTCGACCGCATTGCCTTGTTTCCAGAGCGTCAGCGCGTAACGGATGCGGGCTTCGGCGTCGTCGGGCTCGCGGTCGAGCCTGGCGGACAGCTCCCTGGCGGCCAGATCGAACTGCCCGGCCTGGGTGTAGCAGTCGGCCAGATATCGGCCGTAGTCGCCACCCGCGGGGTTGATCTGGGCGGCGGCCAGGAAGTGCTTCGTCGCCTCCTGCAACCGTCGCGACTCGAAAAGTCGGACGGCCAGCCGGTAATGGGCCTGGGCCAGGTAATAGCGCGCCGGCATGCCTTGGCCGCCGGGCGGACGGAGGTCGCGGCCGCGCCGCCCGCCCTCGGCGGTCAGCGGGGCCAGCAGTCCGATGGCCTTGGCGTATTCACCGGCCGTGAAGGCGGCGATGCCGGCCCGGTATTGTTCCAAAGGTTTCATGCGGGGTCCTCAGCGTGGCGGCCGGTCCAGGTCGGAGGCTTCATGCCGGTTGCGACCGCCGTGTCGATGCGGCCGGGTCTTGCATGCGAGCGATCAGACCAGAGCGGTCCCTCTTCCCTTCTATCGGTTCAACCGCCGCCACCCCTGAGGCGCCACCCTTCCGGACCTCCGCCGGGCGCGGGCGTGCATCCCACAATCCCTGGAGAACCCGCTTCCAGCCGGTCGGTTCTCCGGGTATTCGGACGCACACCGATGCGGACGATCCAAGTTCCGGTAATCTCCGGCTTTCGACTGCATGAGCCGAGCGGGCCGGCTTGGGTCCGTTTGAACGGCAGCGCCTCCCGCGCTGGCGAGACAGACGAGCCGGAATCGGGCAGTCCCGAACGGCGAAGAAGCAAGGAGAATGGCCGGACCCGCGCTCGGGCGTGATTCTGGCGAGGACGTTGATTCCGGCCGTCTGGCACTCGAGCGTTCGATTGCCTGGCACTTCGCATCCGGTTGGACGCTTCCGGCCTCGCGGGCTATAGTACCGCTCCATGAGTAACGTCTTCGATACCAGAACGGATGCTGCGCCGAAGGCACCAGACGAGTCGGCCGAACCGAAAGCGCGCCAGAAAAGAAGGCGGCCGGCGCAATCACCAGGCTCCGCGGAGTCCCGGGAACCGGCAGAGCCGGAGGGTCCGGCGGAACCGGAGGAGCGGGCGAAAGCCGCCGGGCAAGCGGAGATGACGGAACGACGAGAGGCGCCGGGAGCGGAGGGCGTGGCCGTGGAAGCGGTCGAGGCCCCGCGCGTCGAGGCGGAGGCCTGGCCTTCAGGATCCGACCAAGCCGCCGTCGGCGCCCCTTCCGAGGACGCCGAACCGCAAGGATCGACCGGATCGGCCATCCGCCTGGCGCCGACCGGCGACGACGCGGATGGTCCCATGGACCATGTCGAACCGCTCGGTGACGCGACCCCATCCGACGCCGAGACCCTCGTCGCGGCGGGGGCCGCCGCGGAAATCACCACCGAGCAGATCGTCGAAGCCATTCTGTTCGGCGCGGATGTCCCGCTGACGCCCGGCAAGATCGCGGGCATCCTGGGCGTGGGGTCGGTCCGCGACGTTCGCCGGCACGTCGAGGCGCTCAACGAGCGCTACCGGCAGACCGGGGCGGCCTTTCGCATCGAGAACATCGCCGGCGGCTACCAGATGCTGACCCTGCCGGAGTTCAACCCCTGGCTGAAGCGCCTCAAGCAGACCCGGCAGGACTCGAAACTCTCGCAGGCGGCCCTGGAGACGCTGGCCGTCGTGGCCTACAAGCAGCCGGTGGTCCGGGCCCAGATCGAGGCCATCCGCGGCGTCGCCGCCGGAGAGATGCTTAACCGCCTGCGCGAGCTGGGCCTGGTCAAGATCGTCGGGCGGGCCGAAGACGTGGGCCGGCCGCTCCTGTATGGAACCACCAAACGCTTCCTGGACGTGTTCGGGCTCGGCAGCCTCGAGGATCTTCCGGCAGTCGAGGAACTCAAGGCCCCGGAGTGACGGCGGGCTGGGCGGGTGAGCCGTTCAAGCTCGTTGGCCGCTTCATGAATCGCCGCTTCCTCACGGGCGCGGCTCGGGGGGGGACGTCACCCGTCGTTCCGCAAAAAGGGGCATGCGCCCGCGAATCCCTCGCGGATCCCCCATCCCGGCTCGGGCGGCTACAATACCGGCGATGTCCGGAGAATGGGCTACACGCGATGACGATCCGGCCCTGTGGGACGCCGCCCGCCTGGAGAACCCTCATCTTGAGCCGGACAAGCCCGCGCGGGTGCGGGCCATGTTCGACGCCATCGCCCCCACCTACGAGCGGGTCAACACGCTGGCCAGCGGCGCCCGCGACGCCTTCTGGCGGCGCGAGATGGTCCGCCTGGCGGAGGTCCGCGCCGCGGACGTGATGCTGGACGTGGCCTGCGGGACCGGCGACGTGGCCCGGACGTTCGCGGCCGCCGCGACCCGCCCGCGGCGGATCATCGGGCTGGATTTCGCCGGGCGGATGCTCCGGCAGGCGGCGGCCCGGCCGATCCCCGGCGGCGCCTTCGTGCAGGCCGACGCGCTGAGGCTGCCCCTGCCGGATGGGTGCGTCTCGCTGGTCACCTGCGCGTTCGGCGTGCGCAATTTCGCCGACCTGCGGGCGGGCCTGCTGGAGATGCACCGCGTGCTCAAGCCCGGCGGGCGGGCCGTGGTGCTCGAATTCTGCGTCCCCCGCCAACGGCTGTTTCGCGGGCTCTACCTCTTCTACGTCAACCGCCTGATGCCCCTGCTGGCCACCTGGATCAGCCGGGACCGGACCGGGGCCTATCGCTATTTGCCGCGCTCGGTGCTAAGCTTTCCCGACCGGGAGGGCGTGGCGGAGACGTTCCGGTCGGCGGGGTTCGAGTCGGTCACCATCCATCCGCTGACCGGTGGGATCGTGGCCGTCTATCTCGCCCGCAGGGGCCGGTGAGCGACCGAGCCGGATAAGCCGATGGCGAGAATCCCACAACGCGCGCGCCGGGCGGTTCGGCACCCGGTTCGATCGGTCCAGCAGGCGGTCGCGGGGGCCAGGGCCGCCGTCGGCGCCGACGACCGGCGGGAGAAGGGCATCGTCGTCTGGCAATGGACCCGCTCGAAGTACCGGGTGCGGGCCATCGTCCTGCTGCTGGTCAACGCGGCCCTGTTCGCCGGGCTGGGGTGTTTCACCTTCTGGCTGCGGACCGGGGAATACGCCCCCTTCGGCGTCGAGGACTACTGGCAGACCTGGCGCGAGGCCTTCAGCCCCACCCGCGTCCCGCCGGTCACGCTGGTCGATTTCCTGACCTACCCCATCCCGGTCGATCAGGTCCCGCTCATGCTGGTGATCGTGGGGCTGGTGCTGTCCTCGCTGACGGCCATCCCCATCCTGGTGTCGATGCTCTATCGCTTCCCTTTTTCGCTGATCTTCACGTTCATCATCTGCTTCATCGCGGTGGTGCCGTGGCTGGCCATCAACGTGACGATCGGTTGCCTGCTGGCCCGCTGGCGGCCGCTGCGGTTCTCGTTTCATTACGCGACGGCGCTGATCGCTCTGCTGCCGCTGGTGGCCTATTACGCCCTGGCCACGCGCGCCCCGGCCATTCCGGGTTCGTCGGGCCCGTTCGACATGGTCAAGTCCTATCTGCCGTGGGTCATCGCCCTGATCGGGGCGTGCGTGGTCATGGCCATCGTGCTGGGGATCGCCCGGCTGGTGAACTACCGCCCGGGCGCCATCGCCCCGACCATGGCCGTTCTGTTCGCGGTGCCAGTGGCGCTCTTCGAGACCCAGATCGGCCGCGACGAGCTGTACTACCGGTTGCTGGAGGTGCGCTACGGCCCGCGCTCGACCGAACACTTCGTGGATTACGCCGACGCCGGCCCGGTGATCGAGCGGATCGCCCGCCGGCGGTTTCAGCAGGCCGTCGCCAAAGACCCCGACGCGAGCCTCGCCGCCGTGCGCGAGCAGGTCCGCTTTCTGGTCGAGTCGCGGCTGTTGGCGATCCAGCGCGAGCTGGACGAGGCGGGGACGGCGGCCGGCGAGGAGTTCGCCACCGACCAGTACGCGGCCCTGGCGGCCTGCGACTCGTTTCTGGCCACGTATCCGCACAGTCGATACGTGCCCAACGTGCTCTACATCCGGGGACGGGTGAACGATCTGCGACTGGACGAGGCCCTGTTCCGGCGGCGGGCCGTGCTGCGCTATTACGACGACTTCCCCAGCGACGCCTCGCTGCCCACCTGGCGCCGGTTGTGCGGGCATGAGGAATCGCCCATGTGGGCGGTGGCCGTCCATCGCCTGGCCTGGCTCGAGGCCCGCCAGGGCCGCGTGGACGAGGCCGTCGCCCTGCTCGAAAAGCTGCTGGCCCGGCAGGGCGGGCGCGGCCTCCAACAGGCCAGCCAGCCGGCCGGCGAGAGCTGGCGATCGTTCTTCGCCACCCGACCGCCGGCCCGGAACCTGGGCGTGGACCTCGACGCCGTCCTGCTCGAGGCCCGCAAGCTGCATTGGCTGCTGGTCCACAACCGCGATCCGCAGCAGCGGGACCTCCCGCTTCAGCGGCTGCTGCGCATGGACCCGCGCCACCCGCTGTATGCCGAAAACCTACGCCAGTTGATCGAAGAGCTTCCGGTTTCCTTCCCCTTGACGCGGCTGGGAGACAATCTCCGGGTGCTGCACGCCGCCGCCGGGCCCTCGCGCAGCCGCCGCATCGAGCAGCTCCAGCGCTGCGTCGAGGAGTACTCCCGCGATCCGTCCAGCGACGCGCTGCCCCTGGCGCGCTTCGAGCTGGGCCGGGCCTACCGCGAGGACAGCCGGCTCGACGAGGCCCGGGCGGCGTGGGAACTCCTGGTCCGCGATCCCTCCGAATCACCCTGGACCCAGGAGGCCAGGCAGCAGTTGGCGGCCATGGGCGTGGGAAAGACGGCCGGCTGATCGCGGATTGTGGAATGCGGATTGCAGATTGGCATGTTGCGGCGAGGACCGGATGACGCCGGAAGACATGAAATCCAGAACGTTTCAGTATGGCATTCGGGCGATTCGGCTGGCCGATGCCTTGCCGCAAAACCGCTCCGCGGAGCTAAATGCCCGGCGGCTGATACAACACGGAACTTCGGTGGGTGCCAACTACCGTGCCGCGTGCCGCGCCCAATCAGCCCGTGATTTTGTCGCCAAGCGGGGCATCGTGGAGGAAGAGGCCGACGAAGCTCTCTACTGGATGGAGATCCTCGTCGAGACCGGCTTGATGAAGGCTTCGCGTCCGGCGGCATCGAGGAAGGAAGGCAACGAAATCATTGCGATCATCATAGCCAGTATCAGGTCGGCGCGGGAAAAGGCGCGGCGATGAGCGTACGATCCGCAATCCGCAATCCGCAATCCGCAATCATCCTGGCCGTCACCGGCGCCAGCGGCGGGCCGTATGCCCTGCGCGTGCTGGAGGTGCTGGAGTCCGCCGGGCGCGAGGTCCACCTGATCGTCTCTCCAATGGGCCGGCGGCTGCTGGCGGACGAGTGCGGCGTCAAGACCCTCGAGCCGGAGGCGCTCATCGGGCGCGGCAGCGACCGCGTTCACCTCCACGC
>JABRVU010000421.1:0-11427 GCA_039961895.1 Phycisphaerae bacterium
CCAGGTACTGGACAACATTCGCCGCCGCGACAGCAACGACCGGGGACAGTGGGCGGCCCTCCTGGCCCCCGGCGGCGCGATTCGCATCGACACCACGCACTTGCCGATCGCCGACGTGGTGGACACAATGCTCGCCGAAGTCCGCCGGCGGCAGGTCGCTCCCCGATAGCCCAGACCCGCTTCCGGCAGGGAGTTCCCGCTTTTGGACGAGGCAGCAGCCGTTATCTCGCCCGCTCGCCCCTTTGACGCCCGGCCCGCGGTCGGCATGCGCCCGTATTACCGCTTCATGCGTTTCCTGGCCCAGTGGGCCATGACCCTGCTGTTCAAGGCCCGGGTGTTCGGCGTCCGCCACGTGCCCGCGGAAGGCGGCGTCCTGCTGGTCTGCAATCACCAGAGCTTCATGGACCCGGTGCTGGTGACCATGGCCCTGCGCCGCGAGGGCAATTACATGGCCCGCGATTCGCTCTTCGGGAATCGTCTGTTCCGGCGGCTGATCGAGTCCCTCAACGCCTTCCCGGTCCGCCGGAACGCCGCGGATCTATCGGCCATCAAGGAGTCGCTCCGCCGGCTCAAACAGGGGCGGGTGGTGGTGCTGTTCCCGGAGGGCACGCGGACGCCCGACGGGCGGATCGGCCCCATGCTGCCGGGGCTGTCGGCCATCGCCAAGAAGGCCGGCGTGCCCGTCGTCCCCACGCTGATCGACGGGGTGTTCCAGGCCTGGCCCAGGGACCGCAAGCTGCCGGGGCCGGGCAACGTGATCGTCGAGTACGGCCGGCCTATCCTGCCCTCCGAATACGAAGACCTGAGCCAGGGCCAGCTCACCGAGCTGCTCCGCGAACGACTGCTGGCCATGCAGCGGCGCTGGCATGGCCGGGTTCCGGAGCGTCGGCTAGAATGGTACGCTCGGGCCCCGGGGCCTTCGACGGGCCGAGCATCTTGGAATGCATCCTGAAACCCTGAAATCCGACCGGCTGGAAGCCGGCCTCACATGAGTTTTAGGACGCGCGTTTCGTACAGCCGAGGAGTCGTATGCAGGTCAAGCTGGCCAGCAAGCGGGGTTTCTGTTTCGGGGTCGAGGACGCCATCGAGCTGGCCGAGCGCACCGTGGCCGGCAACACCGGGAGGGTGGTGGCCCTGGGGCCGGTCATCCACAACCCCCAGGTGGTCGAGAAGCTCGAGCGCGCCGGCCTGAATCAGTCGGCCGACCTGGAGAACGTCGGCGGCGGAACCACCGTGCTGATCCGCTCGCACGGGGCCGGGCCGGAGACCTTCGCCCGGGCCGCCGAGTTGAACATCCCCCTGGTCGATGCCACCTGCGTGCTGGTCAAGCGGGCCCAGACCGTCGTCCAGCAGCTACACCAGGAGGGCTACCAGGTCATCATGATCGGCGACGCCGAGCACCCCGAGGTCAAGGGGGTGATCGGCTATGCCCCCGACGTGATCGTGGTCGATCGGGAGGAAGACCTGGACGCGGTGCTGCCCAAGCGCGGCAAGCTGGGCATCGTGGCCCAGACCACGCACGCCCCCGAGCACGTGGCGGAGATGATCGGGGCCATCGCCCGCCGCCCGTTCCGCGAACTCAAGGTGGTCAACACCCTCTGTCTGGAGGTGATCCGCCGCCAGGAGGCCGCCGTCGAGCTGTGCAAGGAGGTGGACGTGATGTTCGTGCTCGGCGGGCTGCACTCGGCCAACACCCGCGAGCTGGCCCGGCTCTGCCAGGAGGAGGGCCTGCCCACGTATCACCTCGAGACCTGGGAACAGTTCCGGCCCGAGATGGTCCGCGGGCACCGCGTCGCGGGGGTGACCGCGGGAGCCTCGACCCCGGACTTCATCATCAACGATTTCGTGGACAAGCTCATCGCCTTCGAGGCCTGACCGGCCGCATCGAAAGGAGGGCCGTGGCACGATCGCCCTCGAACGCGCCAATCTGGTCTGCGGTCTGGCCCGCTCCGCGGGGTTCGAGGCGGCCGGCATCGCCCCGGCCGGCCCGCTGCCGCGCGCCGACTACCTGCGCGCCTGGCTGGACGCCGGTCGGCACGGCGAAATGACCTACCTGGACCGCTGGCGCGAGCTGCGCACGGACGTCCGCCGCCTCCTGCCGGGGGCCCGCAGCGTCGTGGTCGTGGCCCACGCATACCGGCAGGTTCCGGAACAGGATCGAACGTCCGCACGGGGACAAGAGGCCCAGGACGACAAGGTGACAAGCAGACAAGGGGACGAGGCGACCGATGGCCGCGAAGCTCATTCCGCCATCCGCGATCCGCGATCCGCGATCGGGAGGGTGGCCCAATACGCCTGGGGCCGCGACTACCACCGCGTGATCCGCAAGAAGCTGCATCGGCTGGTGGACGCACTCCGGCGGGCGGTGGCCGAACCGTTCGAGGCCCGCGTGTGCGTGGACACGGCCCCGCTGGTGGAGCGCGAAATCGCCGCCGCGGCCGGCGTGGGCTGGATCGGCAAGAACACGCTGGTCCTGCATCCCGAGCTGGGCTCGTTCTTCTTCCTGGGCGCGATCGTCACCACGCTGGAGCTGGCCCCTTCGATGCCGATGGCGGATCACTGCGGGTCGTGCACGCGCTGCCTGGCGGCCTGCCCGACCGGGGCGCTGACCGCGGCCTATCAGATGGACGCCCGCCGATGCATCTCCTACCTGACCATCGAGCATCGCGGGCCCATCGACGAGGAGCTTCAACCCCTGATGGGCGACTGGCTGTACGGCTGCGACGTGTGCCAGGACGTCTGCCCGCACAACGGCCCGGCGCCGCCCGCGCGCGAACCGGCGTATCGGCCGGCGGGCAACCCCCTGGTGCCGGCGGCCGGCGTCGAGCAGGTGCTGAGGATGGATGCGTCGGACTGGGCGAAGGCCCTGGCCGGCAGCGCCATGAAGCGCGCCACCCTGCCCATGCTGCAACGCAACGCCCGGATCGTGGGCGCGAACGCGGCCGGTCGTCGAACGGCGATCGGCCAGGACGGCGGCGACGAAGCCGCCCCGTTCAGTTGACCTCCGCGATTTGCTTCTTGGCCGCCGCCAGGTGCCGCTTGACCAGGACCGCGCCCGGATGGCAGCCGGTCAGCTCCAGGGCCCGCTCGAAGCAGGCCACCGCGCAGGGGCACTGCTGGAGCCGCAGATAAACCTGGCCCCGGCGAAACCAGAGGTCGGCATCGTCGGGGCACAGGGCGGTCTGCCTTGCCAGGACCGGCTCGGCACTGAACCAATCGCAGCGTTGAAGGTATATCCCCAGGAGGTTGTTGAGCATCCGCATCAGGACGGCCTTGGTGCCCGCGGCGGCCAGGAACTGCGGCGGGATGGTCCGGCCCGCTCCCACGCCCTCGCACAGCCTTTCGCGCAACCCGTCGGCGTCGAGCACCTCGCCGCCGGTGAAGGCGTCGATGAAGATCGGCCCGGAAGCATCCTCATAGCGCAGCAGGAAATGTCCGGGAAAGTTCACGCCCGCCAGCGGGTAAGAGAGGGCGCGGGCGACGTCCAGCCAGACGGCCGACAGTGAAATGGGGATGCCGCGGCGGCGATCGAGCACCTCGTTCAGGTAGCTGTTGCGCGGATCGTAATAATCGTCGCGGTTGCCGGCGAACCCGCATTCATCACAGATCACCCGCCGGAGGGCGGCGATCCGCTCGAACGGCGACCGGCCGGCGACCCGTTCGACGCGCTCGGCCAAGCCGTCCAGCCGGGCCAGGTACCCTGGTATCTCGATGTCGGGATAGGCGTCGCGCGCGAACAGCAAGGCGGCCGTCGCCAGGCGTATGTCGCGCTCCGGCAGTTGCATCAACTCGTCGAACGGGTGCGAAGGGCAAACTGACATCAGCCGGATTATAGCCTCCTCGCCGGCGAAAACGACCCGCATCCCATTGAAGACCGAACGATTCCAGGGGTAGAATGCCATTACAGACAGGCCGGGGGAGCGCCCGGCCTGCGCCTCATTTCGCCGGCGCGGCCCGGCCGCCCGAGTTCCGGGTCCGCACGTCATCACGGGAACGCCCCAGAGGAGGTAGCCGCCATGAGTTCCGCGCGACCGTCGGAGACCCTGCTGAACTGCGCCGGCTGCGGCGCGACCATCTATCCCGAGCATCTGGACCGGCACCTGGCCGGTTACTGGGCCGGATCGCTCTACTGCTCCTGCTGCCTGGCCGAGAAGCGCGACGGCAAGCCCGCCGCCCCGCCCGCGGCCGAGAGCGGCCTGACCCTTGAAGAGGCGCCCGCGGAGGGCCAGGAGACCCCTCCGCCGTCCGCTGCGTCAGGGCCCGTCGGTCACCACCACCATCACCGCCTGCCGCCCCGGCCCGACGCCAAGGGGGCCACGCGCATGCGCATCTTTCACTCCCGGCTCTCCGAGGGCGCGGTCGGCCATCTGGACATGCAGATCAACGAGTGGCTTGAAAGGCATCCGGAAATCGAGCTCAAGTTCGCCCATACCACGGTCGGCACCTGGGAGGGCAAACACGCCGAGCCGAACCTCATCATCACGGTCTTCTACTGACCCACCGCGTCTCCTCCCGGCACGCCGCGGGGGAGCGGCCCAGCGGGTCAGGGGTCCCGGCTGCGGCGGGGAGGTCAGGGCGCCTGTTCGGGGTTCTCCAGCAGGAGATGGTCGAGTTCGTCACGCAGCCGGGCAGCGTCTTCATAGCGTTCCTCGGCCACGGCCCGGTCCAGCAGCTTGCGGGCGTGCATCACCGGGTCCACGGGCAGGTACTTGCGCACCTCGCGCCGCAGGGCCTTGAGCACCTTGACCTCGTCGCTGGTCCGGTAGACCTTGGGCTGGCCCATCTCCTTGAAATAGGCCTTGAGGATGTTGAGCCCGCTCTCGACGTGGGCCAGCGCGGTGCGGTAGGCTTTTTTCTTGAGCGCCGCCAGTCCCTTGCTGCGATAGTGCATCATCAGGATGTAAGGCCGGTACTGCTCGAGCGAGTAGCGGTCCTCCTCCTCGCTGGCGTACTTGACGCACAGGTCGAGCACGTCGAGATTGCGTTTGGTGTCGCGGGCCACCGCCTCGTAATCCTCGAGCACGAAGTTGGCCAGGTAACGCTGGTAATACTGGAAGGCTTCGGCTCGGACCTCCTGGCACTCCTCGGGGTCCAGGACGTAGCCCAAGTCGGTCCCGTTCTTGCGTTTGTGGGCCTCGATGCGCTGGCCGTGGTATTCGAGCAGCGATTCCTGATTGTGAGGCCGCCGCCCGTCCGGCCGGCCGTCCACCTCCATCTGAAGCACGCCCAGGTCCACGCGCATCTGAATCTTGATGCGGTTGTCGGCGCCGCGGATTTTGCGCACGTTGATCTGTCCGGGCTCATAGGCCCAGTCGTCGGTAATCAGTCGTAAGTCTTTGCTGGGCATGTTTCTCCACTCCCATCCCGATCTCCGTCGGACCCCGCCCCGGTCGTGCCTGTCCGCAATGGCGCACTCGGCCCATTTGAATCATAGACAGCCCGACTGGCGGCTTCCATGCAGGACGGCTCAGGTCCGTCGGGCTTGCAATCGGCCGGCGTTCCTGGCTAAGCTATCGGACTCGGGCGTTGACATCCGATGCGTACCGGGGTATCGCCGTTACGGACAGACGACATGCCGTCAGGGGACTGTGCCCGGGTATGGCGAACCCCAAGGGAATGTCCTCGGTACAGATTGATCAAGCGGCCGACACGGGACCGGCCGCCGCGATATCGGGCCTACCCATCATGAAGGAGATATTTCATGACGATTCGCTGGATGCTGCCGATGTTGGGACTGGCGCTGGCCGGCCTGTTGGTCTTCGCGCCGAGCAACGCCGCCGAGAAGGGTGACATGGTCTCGGCGGAGTTGGGCAAAGAAGTGCCCAACTTCGCGCTCAAGGATACGTTCGGCAAGGAGTTCAAGCTCTCGGAGTTCAAGGGCAAGACCATCGTCCTGGAGTGGGTCAATCAGGGCTGCCCGGTCAGCAAGGGGGCTCACAAGAAGAAGATCATGCAGGACACCTACGCCAAGTACGCGGGCAAGGAGGTGATCTGGCTGGGGATCGACACCACCGCCGGGGCCCAGCCGGAGAAGAACCGCGTCTATGCCGCCGAGATGGGCATCGCCTTCCCGATCCTGCACGACACCGACGGCAAGGTCGGCCGGATGTTCGGGGCCAAGACCACGCCGCACATGTTCGTGATCGACAAGTCCGGGAAGCTGGCGTACACCGGCGCGATCGACGACCAGGGCAAGACCAACTACGTGGCGGCGGCGCTGGATGACCTGCTGGCCGGCCGGACTGTGGGAACACCCAAGACCGACCCCTATGGTTGCAGCGTGAAGTATCCGAAAGATTAGCCATCCAGGCGGCTATCGTGTGCACAAGCACCGCGGCGGTCGGGAGATGCGGGCCGGCCGCCGCGATTTCTTGCGCGGCGGTTGTTGACCCCCTCGCGGCCGGGCCCTACGCTCCCTGCCCATGCCAGCCGACTTCTCGAACGAGACTTCCGCTTCATGCGATCCGCCCGTCTCGGCGGGTCCCGTGCCGCTGCCGGCTTCGGGGCCCGACGCGCAGGGGGGCTGGCAGAAGGTGACGGCCACGTTCAAACGCCTGGGCCCGGCCGGGCCGCTGGCGTTGATCGCCGCCAGCATGCCCGCCCTCGTCGGGTTCACGGTGCTGGGTTTTCTGCCCGTGATCGGCGGATGGTTGCAGAGTCGCGCCGCGCAGGGCGCCGGCCTGTACGTCACGGTTTATGCTGTGCTCGGGTCGCTGGGGTTTCTCCCGACCTATGCCCACTCGGCCCTGGGGGGATACGCCTTCGGCTTCGGGCGGGGGCTGGCGCTGGCGATGGGCAGTTATGCCTCCGCGGCGCTGATCGCCTACGTCGTCAATCGCCGGGCCGCCGGACGGCGCGTCCTGGACATCCTGGCCGAGCATCCCAAGTGGGAGGCCGTCTACCAGGCCCTGCTGGGCTGCGGCCTCGGCCGGACCCTGTTGATCGTCACGCTGGTGCGCCTTCCGCCGAACTCGCCCTTCGCTCTGACCAACCTGGTGCTGGCGTCCACCCGGGTTCACCCGTTGGCGTATCTGGTCGGGACCGTCGCCGGGCTGACGCCGCGGTCGGCGGCGGTGGTGTTCGTGGCGTCCCGGTTCGGCCTGGACGCCACGGGGCCCAAGTGGCTCTGGCCAGTGTGGATCGCGGTCACCATTGGGGTACTGGGGACCATCGGCTATCTGGCCAACCAGGCGGTGGCGCGGGTGACGGGCGGGCAGCCCGCGGCGGATCGTTCGGTCAAGGGTGTCGTCGGGTGAGCCGCGGCCGGCGGGGCCCGATCTCAGTTTTCCTCGTCGAAGGGGGTGTCGAGCAGGAAGCCCAGCCCCAGCCGGTCCAGGGCATCCTGCGTCGCCTGGTGATACTGGAACGAGGGCGACTTGAGGAAGTCGGTCTCGACCGAGAGCGAGACGTTGGGGTCGTCGTTGTTCTCGTTGAGCCCCACGAACTCGCGGTCCAGCTCGATCACGTCCACCCGCGATTCGCGGATAGCCAGGACGAACGCGCCGGGGCAGACCATGTGGGCGTCGAGCGTGAAGGGCTCGTCGAAGGGGTAACTGGCCGGATCGCTGGACATGCTCTCGAAGAAGTTCTGCGGGGCCAGGACCATGTTGGTGTTCTGGATGACGTACTGATCCTCGGTGACGTATTGCCTGAGGCGGACGACGAAGGGACAGGCCCGGCCCAGCAGGCGGGGCTCGATCGCCGCCGCCGACAGGCCCAGGACCGCCTCGGTCTGCTGGACCATCGCGGGGGTGACCTCGAAGATTTCCTGGGTGAGGCCGGCCACGTACCGGCGCTCGAAGGATTGTCCGTTCACCTCCAGCGTGACGGCCAGGCCGGCCTTGTTGTAGTTCTGAACGATCAGCAACAGCGCGAAGGTGTAATCGGTGAGGTCGGCGTTGCGGTAGTAGGGCATGGCCGCCGCCGCCGCTTCCTTGTCGTAGGGCGTGGTCCACTTCAGGATGGTCTGCCCGGTGGGCGCGTCCAGGATGGTCCGCTCACACGCGACGCCGTACAGGCCGATCAGGCAAGCCGGGGCAAGGACCGCCGCCAGGCGCATGACGTGAACCCGACGCATGAGGCGATGAAGAACAGTGGTATACGATTGCATGGTGGACTCCGCCAAGGAATCAAGCGGCTTCTGACCGCTCGCGCCGCAGCCCCCCCGGCCCGATCGGCACCGCCCGCGCGGCGCGAGCGGGGCGTTTGGAAGCATTTATCGGTTCAATGGGGGCGCGACTGGAGATAGCCGCAACTCGTGGACGGAGCGCTTGTTAGAGCCCGTCCTAAAGCCCTGAACAAGGACCGGCTTCCGGCCGGTCAACGGCCCGGGTCATGGGATGGGCTCTGACTCTAACAGACAGGCACGGAGAGGGCTTTCCCGCCACCGATACTCCGTGGCGGGTGCCAAGGGTACGATGTTGGGTATTCATCAGGACGGCAAGAGCCGGAGGGCGAGGAGCATTCCTCCGGGGTATTCAGTGTTCTCCTGATGACGAATCCCCCGTGCGAAACGGTCGTTGAGGGCTCATCCCGCCGAAGACGGGCCGGAGGGCGTCGCCATGAGCATCGAGTACGACGTCGTGAGCATCGGAGCGTTGAGCCGCAACCGGCTGTGGAACGAGACGCAGCCGCGCCGGGCGGCCCACGCCACTACCACGCTGATTCGAGACGGCCGGACGACCATTCTGGTCGATCCGGGCCTGCCGGCGGAGGCGCTCACCCAGCGCCTCGACGAACGCACGGGTCTGCGGCCCGAGCAGATCGAGGCGGTGTTCCTCACCAACTTCCGTCCCGCGCACCGGCGGGCGCTGGAGCGGTACGCATCGGCGAGCTGGCTGATGCACGAGGCGGAGATCGCGGCCGTGCGCGCCCATCTGGACGAAATGGAGCTGCGGCCCGACGTCGAGGACGACGTGCGCCGGCTGATCGGCCAGGAGCGGGCCCTGCTGTCCCGCATCCGCCCGGCGCCCGAGAAGCTCACGCCCGGCGTGCATCTGTTCCCCACCGCGGGGGTCACGCCGGGCGCCGCCGGGCTGCTGCTGGCCCTGCCGGCGCGAACCGTGGTGATCGCCGGTGACGCGGTCATTTCGCGCGCCTATTATGAAGCGGGGCGTCTCTTCGAGCAGGCGGCCTGCGTCGAAGAGGCGCGCGAAGCGTTCGTCGAGCTGACCGAGATCGCCGACGAGATCGTGCCCGGCCACGACAATGCATTCCGCGTGTTCGGGCGGTGACGGTTTTGCTTGACACCCCCCAGAGGCGCCGTTAGGCTCGACCCGTCATCGGGAGCAGGGTTCCCATGGAAGTCCGCATGGATCTCGCCCGCATCGTCATCAACGACACGAGCGAGCAACAGATCATCGTGCTCAAGGAGCGCGGGGGCACCCGCCAGTTCCCGATCGTGATTGGGATGTCGGAAGCCTACGCCATCGACCGCCGGGTGAAGAACACGCCCACGCCGCGCCCGCTGACCCATGATCTGCTGGCCAACCTCATCCGCGAGCTGAACGCGGAACTCGAGAAGATCGTGGTCCACGATTTGCGGGAGCACACGTTTTTCGCCAAGCTGGTGATCCGTCACAACGGGTCGGTGGTCGAGGTGGATTCCCGCCCGTCGGACGCCATCGCCCTGGGCGTGGCCAGCGACACCCCGATCTACGTGGAAGAAAGCGTCTTGCGGCAGGTGTGCGAATCGTCCGAGACGTAAGCGGTGGTCGGGGCGACAGCGACGGGAATGCGGGTGAGGCGGCCGTGAGCGTAACCGGAACCGAGAGCGGGATAGAGACGAACGTGGCGGAGTTCCTTCAGGCCTGTGCCGCCCGCTGGCCTTCAGGCCAGGCCCGGCCGCGCGTGCTGGCCCGGGCCCCGGGACGGCTGGACTGCATGGGCGGCATGGCCGACTACAGCGGCGCGCTGGCCCTGCAGATGCCCATCGAGCGCGCCGCCCACGTCGCGGTCGGACGGCGCGACGACCAGCGTATCGAGGTGCATGCGCTGGGTTTCTCCCAGGCCGGGCAGAAGCCGTCGCATTCCTGGCCGCTGGCCCTGTTCTATCAGTCCGACGGGCAGTTCATCACCGCGCAGCGGCTGGCCGCCGCCATGAGCGAGGCCCCCTGGGCGGTTCACGTGGCCGGCGTGTGCCTGGCCCTGTTGGAGTCCGGCGAGGTGCCGCATTTCGCCGGCGGATTCACGCTGGTCCTGCACAGCGACGTTCCGAGCGGCGCGGGTCTGGCCGCTTCCGCCGCCATCCAGGTCGCGGTGGCCAAGGCCCTGGTCGGGCTGTTCGAGGTGGAGCCCGACGTGGCGACGCTGTTGCGCATCTGTCGGTCGGCGGGGTCCAACGGTACACCGGCCGGACTGGTCGATCACGCCGCCTGTCTGCTGGGCGAGGCCGACACGCTCCTGCAAATCCGCTGCCCGGGCGATGAGCCGGTGGGCCGTCTGCCGCTGCCCCGGGACGTCACCTTTGCCGCCGTCGACGTGGGCATGAGGCTGCCGATCTACCCTCGGCGTTATGAGGACAACCGCGTCTCCTGCCTGATGGGCCGCTATCTGATCGAACGGATGATCCGGGCGGGAGAGAACGGCCAGGAGCCGGGCATCGAGAGCCTGGCCGGCATCACGCCCAGCGAGTACGTCCGTCGGTTCCGCAATGAGCTGCCGGTCAAGATCCGGGGGCGCGACTTCGTGTCGCTTTATGGCCAGCCGCCCGAGCTGGAGGGCGAGCTTGAGCCCCATCAGGTCTATAAGGTCCGGTCGCGCACCGAACACCACATCTATGAGAACGAGCGGACGCACCGGTTCCTCGAACGGCTGGCCCGGGCCCGGCGGACGGGCGAGCGGGACGCGCTGGTCGAGGCCGGCGAGCTGATGTACGCCTCGCACTGGAGCTACGGGCAGCGCTGCGGCATGGGCAGCATCGAAACCGACGTGCTGGTCAACGCGGTGCGGGCCCGGGGCCCGGCCCGTGGGCTCTACGGCGCGAAGGTGACGGCCGGCGGATGCGGCGGATCGGTCGCGGTGCTCATGGCCGACAGCCCGACGGCCAGGGCCGCGCTGCAAGAAGCCCGCGACGCCTATGCCCAGAAGACCGGCCGGCAAGCGACCATCCTCATCGGCAGCTCGCCCGGCGCCGCCGTCTTCGGCCAGCGCCACCTTGATTAGCTCGACATCGCCGGTCTGCTCTTGAAACGACCGGCGCTTGTGGCGGACGTGGTGTTGAGGGTCTTCCCACGACCTGCACGCACGGCGAGCCGCCGCCCGGCCGATGCTATCGTATCGAGCTCCGCAAACGTGTCGGCCCTGGACGTCCCCGTAGCCGGCCGGAGCCCCGGGTCCTTATCGGATGGCGCGCATAAAAAAGGCCGCCGACGGCCGGCGGCTCGAATCATGCTCAGCGGATAGGGGCCGGCATGCCGGCCCGTCGGG
>JABRVU010000422.1:0-22484 GCA_039961895.1 Phycisphaerae bacterium
TCGAAGGCCAACGCCAGCAGGGCATCTCCCGCCAGAATGGCCACCGCTTCGCCAAAGACCTTGTGACACGTTGGCTTCCCGCGCCGCAGGTCGTCGTCATCCATGGCCGGCAGGTCGTCGTGGACCAGCGAAAAGGCATGAACCGCCTCGATGGCGGCCGCGGCCGGGGCGGCCTGCTCCGCCGTTCCGCCGCAGACCTCGCAGCTTCGCGTGACGATGAACGCCCGGACCCGCTTGCCTCCGCCGAGAATGGAATAGCGCACGGCCTCGGCCAGGCTGTCCGGCACGGCCGGCGGCGGTGAAAGCAGCTTGCCCAGGGTCCGCTCAAAACCCCGTGCCCAGTCGCTCAGGACGGCCATCATGTCCATCGGTGCGGTGGGGGGTCGCATGGGCCGGGATTATAACCGCCGATGTTCCGGCTCACCATCCGTGGCGAGGGACCGTGGGGCCGCGGCAGCGGGCGGTTTCTCCAGTTCCAACTGAGGCGCGACGCCGGGCGATGGATCGTCGCCGCTGACGACCCGCGGCTATTCGCCGAACCTACGGACGGCCTCGTCGGTGACCAGCATGTCCACCTGCATGTCGTGCTCGCTGACGGGCACCTCGGGCACGACCTGCTCTTCGAGGGCCAGTCCGCAGGCGATGCCGTGCCAGTCGGGATGGGCCAGGAAGCGGTCGTAGAAGCCGCGCCCCCGGCCGATGCGGTTGCCGTGCGTATCGAAACCCAGCCCGGGCACGATCAGGAGGTCGATCAGCGAAACCGGGATGGGCATGCCCTGGGCCGGCTCGCGCAGGCCCATCGGCGTCTGGCTCACGTCGTCGGACAGCGAGCGGATTTCGATGGGCAGCATCCGCCGCTGCTCCCAGCTCACCTTCGGGGCCAGCACGCGCTTGCGGTCTCGCCAGCAGTGCAGCACCAGCGGGGTGGTGTCGATCTCGTTGGGCAGCGAGAGAAAGACCATCACGATCTCGGCCCGCTGGTATTCCGGGGTGCCCATCAGCAGGGTGCAGGCCTTCACCGAGCGGGTGTGCAGGTCCTCGGGCGAGACGGCCTCGATCGCCTGGCGCAGACGCTGGCGCAGCTCCTTCTTACTCGGAGGCGGCATGGCCGACCTCCCCGCCTCCAGCGGTCCGGCGATCTGGTTCGATGCCCTCTGACCCACGCAAACCCTCCAGGTATTCGATGATTCGAGCCTCGTAGCCCCGGTTTTTCGGGACGTAGTAGGTTTTATCGACGCCCAGGTAATCCTGCTGCACAAAACCCCCCTCATAGTGATGGGCGTACTTGTAACCTTCGCCGTGGCCGAGCCTTGCCGCGCCGCGGTAACTCTGGTCGCGCAGGTGCCGCGGGACGGGGATGGTCCGCCCGTTGCGGACGTCCTCGGCGGCGGCCCAGATGGCCTGGGCGGCGGCGTTCGACTTCGGCGCCGTGGCCACGTACGTCACCGCCTGGCTGAGCGGAAGCTGGCACTCGGGCATGCCCACCAGCATCGTGACCTGGGCGGCGGCGTTGGCCAGCACCAGGGCCATGGGGTCGGCGTTGCCCACGTCTTCGGCGGCGCAGATGGCCACCCGCCGTGCGATGAACCGCGGGTCTTCGCCGGCCTCGAGCATCCGGGCCAGCCAGTAGACCGCGGCGTCCGGGTCGCTGCCGCGCATGCTCTTGATGAACGCGCTGGCCGCGTCGTAGTGCGCATCGCCGGTGCCGTCGTAGACGATGGCCTTGCGCTGGATCGACTCCTCGGCCACGGCCAGGTCCACCCGGACGGGACCGCCGCTGTGACCTTCCAGTTGCGAAAGCACCGCCACCTCCAGGGCCAGCAGGGCCCGCCGGGCGTCGCCGTCGGAGGTGACCGCCAGATGACGAGCGGCCTCGTCGGTCAGTTCGATCTCATACCGCCCCAGGCCGCGCTCGCGGTCCGCCGTCGCCCGCCGGAGCAGCTCCTCGATCTGCCCGATGGTCAGCGGCTCGAACTGGAAGATCTGGCTGCGCGAGACCAGCGGCGAATTGATGCTGAAGAAGGGGTTCTCCGTGGTGGCCCCGATGAGTATGACCAGGCCGTTCTCCACGTCGTTGAGCAGGACGTCCTGCTGGGCGCGGTTGAAGCGGTGGATTTCGTCGAGGAACAGGACGGTCCGCTGGCCGTTATGAGCGAGGCGGTCCCTGGCCCGGGCGAGCACGTCGCGGACCTCTTTGACGCCCGCGGCGGCGGCGTTGAGCTCCTCGAAGGCGGCCCGGGTGTGGCCGGCGATGACGTGGGCCAGGGTGGTCTTCCCCGTGCCGGGCGGGCCATAGAAAATGGCGCTGGAGAGCCGGTCGGCGGCCAGGAGGCGCCGGAGCAGTTTGCCCGCGCCGACGAAGTGGTCCTGCCCGACGAACTCCTCGAGGGTCCGCGGCCGCATCCGAACCGGCAGTGGTTGCACGCGCCCGAAAGCGGCCTCTCGCTGTTGGGTGAACAGGTCCATGACAGGCAGACCGCCTTCGCGGCCAAGCCGCGTCCTTCATCCCATCATACCCGCCCTCCGCGGGCCGGGCAAAGGGGACGCAGGCGGAGTGTGCCCGTGGGGACCGCGTCCGGGGCTACTTCGATTCGGCGCGGTCCGGCCGCTCTTCGCCCGGCCCGCCGTGAAGGCCCAGGTACTGGCGCTGGCGCCGGCCGATCTCGCGCCAGGTGATCAGCCGGACGCCTTCCCGTTCGATCAGATTCCTGATATCCGGGTCCATGAACACGCGGCGGTCCATGTCCCGTCGGGCGTGCGAGCCGGTGACCGCCCGCAGCTCCTCGCCCTCCACCCCGCAGTGGATGATGATCTGGGTGATGCCCGGCTTGAGCCCGCGGATCACGCCGGCGTAATAGTCCTTCTGCCCGTCGAGGGGGACGTTGCCTTCGATGCTCTTCAGGTCGTCGAGCGTGAACTCGCGGCTGTCGCCCAACTGCTTGAGGATGTTGCCCGCGGTCATGCGCGTCAGTGCGTCGCGCCGGGCCAGTTGCTCCTCGGTGAGCCGGGGCAGCAGGTAGGGCAGCTTGAACTCCAGGGCCACCTTGCGATAGGCGGCGAAGAAGTCCGGCCGGGCGAACACCGTGCCCATGTGCGTGTCCAGGTGGGTGGGCTTGAGCCCCAGGTCCAGGGCCCGGCGGACCTGGGCGCGCAGCTCGCGCTCGACCTCGTCGGGCGTGGCTTTCAGGGCCACGCTCGGCACGTCGCGCCAGAGGTAGCCCTCGGGGTCGATCAGCCCTGGCACTTCTGTAAAGGGCAGCACCGGCCGCCAGCGGAAATGGCGCCATTCACTGGTCAAGGTCAGGTGCAGCCCGACGTCCAGGTCGGGGCGTTGCCGGCACGTCTCGATGAACTCCAGCACCCACGGGCAGGGCATCATGACGCTGGCGGAATTGGCCACGCCCTCGGTCATCGCCTCGATCGTGCCCTGGTTGGCCGAATGGCACATGCCGGCGTCGTCGCAGTGGATGATGAGCAGCCGCTCCGTCGGCCCGAAGCCCAGCTCCTGGGCGACGGTCCGCCCGGACGAGGGTCCGGCCGCCGGACGGGTCTCGGCAGCGCCGCCCGCCGGCTGGGCCGGAGCGGCCACGCTGACCCAGGCCATGATGACGCATGCGCGCAGAAACGATCGAAGCATCGGCTCTTCTCCTGACCTTGGAGTGTTTTTCAAACCCTGAAAACCGACCGGCAGGATGCCGGTCTCACACGGGGTTCAGGATGCGCTTTCAGAAGCGGTTCTTGGGCTCCTGGTTTTGGATGTACGCCTGCCGGGCCTCGGCGTACTGCTGCGGGGTCATGTCGATGGCCGGGCCTTCCGACTGACGGGAACGGGCGGCGTCGAAAATGCGCTTGAGAATCGGTATGCACCACCCGCAACCCGTGCCCGCACCCAGGCATTCCGACATCTGGCTGGCCCGTTGAAGCTCTTGCCGCCGCGCAAAGTGCCACAACTTCCGATATGGTACGTGGTAGCAGTAGCAGATCTGGTCGTCAGGACCCATCGGGGCATTATAGCCGGAAGCCGCCATGCACGACGATTTCGATCCGCGGGATCCGCCGGCCGTGCCTTCGGGCCATCCGTTCGAGGACTACCGCCGACCGCCGCAGGGCATCGGCATCGTCGCGCTGGTGCAGTCGGTGCTGGTCGGATGGTTCGTGATCCTGGCGATCGGGCTGCTTGTCAGGGGCGGCGCCGGGATCGGGCCGGCGCTGCTGCTGATCGAGGCCGGGCTGTTCGCCGTTTCGGCGGGCGGTCTGCACCTCCGGCGGGGGTGGGGGTGGTGGACCACCTGCGCGATCTACTGTTTCCTCTTTTTCAATCTGCCGGTGAACCTGGCCCTGTGGACCCTGCAGAGGATGGGGTTCCACGCGGGGCTGCAACTGATGGTTTTCGCGGGCGCGGTCTTGATCGTCGCGTATCTGAACCGGGCGGCGGTCCTGCGGTTCATCCGCTTCGGCACGCGCGACGGCCGGCCTTCACCCGCGACGCGCTGGACGCCGGCGGTCGTCGGCCTGATCGGAGCCCTCCTGCGCCTGATCGCGGAGCTGGTCTGAGCCGGTCCCGGCGTGCATTCCGTCGCGCGAATCGGCGGCGGAGACGTCAGCCGGGGACGGCCGTTCGCGCAAGGCCCGGAAGTCCTGCTTGCGGACCAGCTCATCGAGGGTGTATTCCCGCCCGCATTCCGGGCAACGCGCGTCTTTGAGGCCGACCATCTGATACTGGCACTCCGGGCAGCGCAGGTCCACCGCGCCGGCGTCGTCGAACAATTCGCGTCCGGCCGCGTGGCGGTGATACAGCCGCAGCCACAGCACCAGCGTGGCCGCCCCCGCGGCGCACAGGGCCGCCGACATCAGCATCTCCTCGTCGCCGCCGAAGTTTTCGCTGATCGCGTAACAGACCAGCCCGGCCGCCACCCAGAGGACCGCGGTCTGCCCGGCGCCGACCACGATCGATCCGGCCCGGCGGTGGCGGCTCCAGACCCAGCCCAGCATGATCAGGTAGACGATCCCCCCGCCGGCGAAGCAGAGCAGGGCCACCTCGTCGCTCACGAAGACGATGCGCGACGACCCCGGATTATAGGAGCCGCGAACCCAGGGCGGCGGAAACACCGCGCTGAGGGCGAACGACAGGGCGCAGCACGCGGACGTCAACATCAGCCCCGCGGCCAGCGAAACCGCCAGCCGAACGGCCGCCGAGGCCGAGCCGTCGTCGATCGAGCGGAGCAGGGAACGCCGGGCGGCGAATGCTGGGATCGGCTTCAGCGACATGGCCGTCACTCTCCACGGGGCTGTTCACGTGCGGTCGAGCAGTGCCCGTGCCTCCTTCGACAGCGTGGGAACGTGAATCTGCACGATGGACCAGACCGGCTCATGCAAACCACCGCCAGGCGATGGATAAGCGTGTTTCGGGAGGCGATAACGCGATTCGTATCACTGATCGCGCCCGCCCGTTCGGGCCTCGCCGTGAGGATCTGACCAACGGCCTCTCGCCGCCGACCCGAAGTGTTCCAACCGCCGTACCTCGAAGCGCTTGCAGAGCTCGCTCCGTTCGCGAAGCCGATCGCCCACTTCAGGAATCATGGCTTTTACGCCTCACCTTCCATTGTATCCGCGTTCCGGGGCGGGGTGCCATAGCTGCTATAATCGACGGCCATGAACCCGGACGGGCACAACGAGGACGATGCGGGTGCGCCGCGGAGCGATCCGGGCGGAGCGGGCGACTTCGCCGCCCTGCCGCTGGCCGAGAAGATCCGCCTGCTGCCCCGCTCGCCGGGGGTCTACCTGTTCAAGGACGCCCAGGGCCGCGTCCTGTACGTGGGCAAGGCCAAGGACCTGCGCGGGCGGGTGTCGAGCTACTTCCAGGACTCGGCCGACCTGCTCAACACCCGCGGGCCGGAGATCGCCCGCATGGCCGGCCTGGTCGCCGACCTCGACTTCCTCGACTGCGAGACCGAGGTGGACGCGCTGCTCAGGGAGAACCGGCTCATCAAGGACATCCAGCCGCCCTACAACGAGCGGCTGCGCGACGACAAGAGCTTTCCCTACCTGGAGATCACGATCTCGGAGGACTTCCCCGGGGTGTTCGTCACCCGCAAGCCGCACGTGAAGGGCAGCCGGCTGTACGGGCCGTTCGTGAGCGCCTCCGGCCTGCGCGACGCGGTCAACGCCTTGCAGAAGGTCTTCAAGTTCCGCACCTGCGAGCTGGACATCCGCGAGGGCGACGACTCCCGCCGGCACTTCCGCCCCTGCCTGCTGCACGCCATCAACCAGTGCACCGCGCCGTGCGCCGCCCTCATCTCGCGCGAGGCCTACCGCCGGGACATCGAGCGGCTCAAGCGGCTGCTGGCCAGCAAGCGCAGCGTCATCCTGCGTGAATTGCACAAGGAGATGGAGGCCGCCGCCGCTGGCCGCCGCTACGAGGAGGCCGCCCGGCTGCGCGATCAGATCAAGGCCCTGGGGGCCCTGTCGCTGTCGGGCACGCCCCAGGCCGACGTGCAGCCCGAGGTCTTCTACATCGACCCGCAGAAGGGCCTCGACCGGCTCAGAGAGGTGCTCGAACTGGAGGCCGCTCCGCGCACGCTGGAGGGCATCGACATCGCCAACCTGCACGGCGAGGAATCGTGCGGCTCGCTGGTGTGCTTCATCGACGGGCGGCCGTTCAAGGCCGGCTACCGGCGGTTCAGGATCAAGACCGTCGAGGGCATCGACGACTACGCCATGATCCGCGAGGTGGTGCAGCGCCGCTACCGCTACGCGGCCGGCGGCGACGAGCTCTATCCCGACGTGATCCTCATCGACGGCGGGCTGGGCCAGCTCCACGCCGCCCTGGCCGCCTTCGCCGACGTGGACGTGCGGCCGCCGATGGTCATTTCGCTGGCCAAGCGCGAGGAGGAACTCTACATCCAGGCCCGCAGCCGGCCGATCCGACTGAACCGCAACGACGAGGCCCTCCGGCTGCTGCAACAGGTCCGCGACGAGGCCCACCGCTTCGCCCAGCATTACCATCACATCCTGCGCCGCCGGCGGGTCTTCGAGGAGGACGTGGCCGCCGGCCGCCGACCCCCCACGCGCCGCCGGCCCCCCTCAGGGCCGCGACCGTGAGGGAGCGTCTGGAACGACCTCGCCGCTTCCCGGCGGGGGCGGCTGGCGGCGGAAAGCCGGCCGTGCCCGGCCGGCCCGCAATAAGGCCCCTCCGCGCCGGCTACAGCAGCGTGCCGTGCAGGATCACCGCGGCGATGCTGAAGTAGATCACGATCCCGCTCACGTCCACCAGCGTGGCCACGAACGGCGCCGAGGACACCGCCGGGTCCATCCCGATCCGCCGGAGGAGGATCGGCAGCATGGCCCCGGTCAGCGTGCCGTACAGCACCACGCCGATCAGGCTCACCGCGACGGTGACGGCCACCAGGACGTAATGCTCGCCGTAGGTCTCGTGCCGCCAGGGCCACAGCAGGATGCGGCACAGGGCGATGCTCCCCAGCACGCAGCCCAGGGCCAGACCGGAGGCGACCTCGCGGAGCAGCACCCGCCACCAGTCGCGCAGCCGGACCTCGCCCAGGGCCAGCGAGCGGATGACCAGCGAGGCGGCCTGCGAGCCGCTGTTGCCTCCGCTGCTGATGATGAGCGGAATGAACAGGGCCAGCACGACGGCCCGGCTGATTTCCTCCTCGAAATGGCCCATCGCCGTCGCGGTCAGCATCTCGCCCAGAAACAGGGCCGACAGCCAGACGGCCCGCTTGCGGACCATGCTCAGGAGGCCCGTCTTCAGATAGGGCAGGTCGAGGGCCTCGACGGCGGCCATCTTCTGGATGTCTTCGGTGGCCTCCTCCTCGGCCACGTCCATCACGTCGTCCACGGTGACGATGCCCACCAGGTGCCCGGCCGAATCCACCACCGGCAGGGCGATGCGGTCCAGGCGCTTGAAGGCGTCGACGGCCTCTTCCTGGTCCTGGTGGGTGCTCAGGGCCGAGAACTGCCGGTTCATCAGGGAGGTCAGCGGCGCGGCCGGATCGGCCAGGATCAGCTCGCGCAGCCGGATCTCGTCGATCAGCGTACCGCGGTCGTCCACCACGTAGATCAGGTTGAGCGTTTCCTTGTCGCGCCCGACCTTGCGGATGTGGTCGAGGACTTCGGCCACCGTCCAGCCCTCCCGGACGGCCACGTAGTCGGGCGTCATGATGCGCCCGACCGAGTCCTCGGGATAGCCCAGCAGGGCAGTGGCGATCTGCCGTTCCTCGGGGGACAGCAGGGCCAGCAGCCGCTGCGTGACCGGCCCGGGCAACTCCTCGAGCAGGGCGGTGCGGTCGTCGGGGGCCATCTCGTTGAGCACGGCGGCCACCTCTTCGCGTCCCAGGTTGCGCAGCAGCTCCTCCTGGGTCTCGACCGGCAGGTACTCGAAGATGTCCGCGGCCCGGTCCCGCGGCAGGATGCGGAACAGGACGGCCACGTCCTGGGCGGGCAGGTCGGTGAAGATCTCGCCCACGCTCTCCGGCGGCAGGGCCAGCAGTGCCCGGCGCAGCTCGAGGAACTGCCGGTTCTGGATCATTTCGGCGATGTCGGGACCCACGAGCTGTCCGAACATGGGCGGTCTCCACAGCCAGGAGTTTCGTACCCTGCGGGCTTTGGCGGAAGGATAATAAGGGGCGGTCAAACGCGCGGACAGGTCAAATGGCACGAATGAGCGAGGGAGAGGAGGCAACCACTCTCTTCATTCCTCGATCTCTCGTTTTTTCTCCGGGCCTCCGTGTCTGGGTGGTGAATCACGAATGCCGCAGCGCTTCGATGGGATCCAGCCGGGCGGCGGTGGCGGCGGGGTAGATGCCGAAGAAGACCCCCACGACCAGGGCCAGCCCGGCGCTGACGAAGATGGTCCAGGCGTGGATGACCGTGGGCCATTCGACCAGCCGGGTGATCAGGTAGGCCCCCGCCGAGCCGAACACCACGCCGATCAGCCCCCCGGCCGTGCTGAGGATCAGCGACTCGACCAGGAACTGCATGGTGATGTCGCGCCGCTTGGCTCCCAGTGCCCGCCGGATGCCGATCTCGCGCGTGCGCTCGGTCACGGTGGCCAGCATGATGTTCATGATCCCGATCCCGCCCACCAGCAGCGAAATGCCGGCGATGCAGCCCAGGGTGATCTGCCGGCGGCGCTTCTCGGACTCGGCGATCTTGAGCCGCTCCAGCGGCACCTTGATCTGGTAGTCGTTCTTCTGGTGCCCGAAGGCCAGCAGCTGCCGCAGCATCTCCGAGACCGGCAGCACGTTCTCCAGGCTGTCCACCTGGACGTACAGGTCGCTGAAGGCGCACTTGCTCATCTCGCGCGAGCCGCTGCGCACCTTCATCTTGTAGTCGCCGTAGCGGGCGTCGGCGGTGGCCAGGGGAATGAAGATGTCGTTGTTCAGATCCCGCTCCCCGATGCCGCGGGCCGGCCGGCCGGCGGTGTCCACCCGGGCCATCACCCCCACCACCTTGTAGGGAATCGAACCCGAGCCGATCGTGTTGACGATGATGGACTGCCCGATGGGGTCTTCGTAGGTGAACAGCCGGGCCCGGATGGTGTCGCCGATCACGCAGACCTTGGCGGCCTCGGCCTCGTCCAGGTCCTCCAGGGCCCGGCCCTGGGTCACGGTGATGCGGATGGTGCGGAAGAAGGCCGGCTGGGTGCCCACTACCGTGGCCGAGCACTGGTTGCGCCCGTAACTGGCCTCGAACGCGATCTCGCGCAACGGCACGATCCGGGTCACGTGCGGGATGGTCTCCCGGATGCGGGTCAGGTCCTCGCGGGTCAGCCCGTATTCCAGCAGCGAGGTCCGGCGGTCGGTGGTCGAGGACATCTCCTCGGGCTTGACCGAGGTGAGGATGATGTTCTGGGTGCCCAGCAGGCGGATCAGGGCCATCTCCGCCTCCGAGGCCCCCTCTCCGATCGACAACATGCAGATCACCGCCCCCACGCCGCAGATGATGCCCAGCGTGGTCAGGAACGAGCGCAGCTTGTGCAGGTGGATGTTCTTGAGGCCCAGCCGGGCGGTCTCGAATGCCAGGGACAGGTACATGGGCGTTACCGGTTTCCGGTTCCAGTCGCCAGTTGGGGTTCGCGTTGCGGACCCGGTCCCCCGCTGGCAACCGACAACTAATCATTCTGCACGTCGCTGACCACCTGCCCGTCGCGGAGGGTGATGACCCGCTGGCAGCGCGCCGCGACGCTCTCTTCATGCGTGACCATCAGGATGGTCTTGCCTTCCTTGTGCAACTGCCCGAACAGGTCCAGGATCACCTCGCCGGTGGCCGTGTCCAGGTTCCCGGTCGGCTCGTCGGCCAGGATGATCAGCGGGTCGTTGATGAGCGCCCGGGCGATGGCCACGCGCTGCTGCTGGCCGCCGGAAAGCTGCATCGGACGATGGTGAATCCGCTGGGCGAGCCCCACCTTCTCGATCATGGCCAGGGCCCGCTTCCGGCGGATGGACGGGTTCACGCCCTGGTAGAACAGCGGAACCTCGAGGTTCTCCAGCACGGTCAGCTGCGGGACGAGGTTGAAGCTCTGAAAGACGAAGCCCAGCCGCCGGCTGCGGATGTCGGAGAGAGCGTCGTCGTCCAGCCTCGAAACGTCGGCGTCGCCGAGGATGTAACGTCCGCTGGTGGGCCGGTCCAGGCATCCCAGCAGGTTGAGCAGCGTGCTCTTGCCCGATCCGCTGTGGCCGCAGATGGCCACGTACTCGCCTTCCTCGAAGGTCAGGGAGATGCCGCGGAGGGCGGGCACCTCCACCGCGCTGCCCGGCTGGCCGTAAATCTTGGTCAGCCGGTCCAGGCGGGCCAGGACCCGCGGCGGCCGGCGGCGGTGCGTCGGCTCGGGAGTCAGGTAGGACGATGAGAACACGGCGGCCACGGAAGGGTGCCTCCCTTTAGGGCTTGGGGCGGGTGGCCACGCCGTCGTCAAAAGGTTCCGCGGGCCGGGTCTGCGGGACTGAAGGGCGCGTCGCCACCGGCACCGGCCGGCGCCGGGGAGTATCATCGGCCTCGGCCTCCGCCGCGTTGCCCGTGCCGTCGGGGAGCAGCAGCTTGAGGTCGTCGTCCACCGCCAGCCGGACCACGTCGCCCTCCTGGAGGCCCTCCTTGATCTCGGCGTATTCCGTGCTCGAAAGCCCCACCTTGACCTCGACCGGGCGGGCCTTGCCGTTGGACTCGACGAACACGTAGTACTTGCCCGCCTTGCCGAAGATCGACTGCACGGGCACGGCCAGCACGCGGTCCAGCTCGGTGACCAGGATGTGCACCCGGGCGGTGGTCCCCGGCTTGAGTTCGGTGAACGTCCCGTCGAGCAGCACCTCGGTCTCATACTCCTTGAGACTGCGGTTGAACCACTGCCGCGAGTCGGCCAGGACGGCGATGCGCGAGACTTTGCCGGTGAACTCGCGCCCGGTGAAGCCCTCGATCTCCACCTTGGCGAACAGACCGGGCTTGAGCTGCTCGATCTTGGCCTCGTGCACGCGGAAGCTGACCTTCATCTGCGAGGTGTTGGGCAGCTCGATCATCTTCTGGCGCTCGACGACCTGGGCCCCGATCTTGATGCGCGGCTCCTCGTCGTGATCGTCGCGGTAATAGACGACCAGACCGTCGGCCGGGGCCAGGTTGCGGGCCTTCTTCTTCTGATCGTTGAGCTTGGCGAGCAGGTCTTCGGTCAACTTGAGTTCGCTGTACTTGGCGGACAGGTCGGCGGCGGCCTTGGCCTCGGAGGCCTCGGCGGCCTTCTTCGCCCGGTCCAGGGCCTTCTCGGCCTCCTTGACGGCCGATTCCTTCTCCGCCCGGGCCATGGGAATCGTGTACTCCTTCATGACCTTCAGAGCCAGCTCGGCCTTCTGAAGCTCCAGCTTGCCCTGGTAGACGGCGAACTCGTCGTTCTGAAGCTCCAGCCCGGTGATGAAGCCCTTCTCGGCCAGCTTCCGCGAATCCTCCAGCTTCTTCTGGGCGTGTTCGAGGACGTACTTGGCCTTGCCCAAGGCCAGCTCGTTGGTCTGCTGGAGCTCCACCGCCTCGCCGTTGTTGTATTTCTCGACGGCGTTCCTGGCCAGCCACAAAGCCAGTTCGGCCTTGTCGATCTCGCTCTGGTTCTTGTCCTTGAGAATCTGGAATTCCTTGATGGCCGCCTCGTGGGCGGCCCGGGCGATGGCCACCTTGATCTCCCCGTCCCGGATCTTCGCGGTGATCTCGTCGCTGGCTAATTCCACCAGCAGGTCGCCCTTCTTGACGTTCGAGCCCTCGGGTACCAGGTAGATAATGGTCGACTTCCCCTCCAGCTCGCAGCGGATGTCGATGATGCTGGCGGCCTTCAGTTCGCCCTTCTCCTGCATGATGATGGGGAAGCTCCGCCGCGTGACCTGAAAGAGCTGCATGTTGGGCGTGGAAACCGGGCGCAGGAGGCGCTTGACCCCCGCGTATCCGCCCAGGGCCAGGGCCGAGAGCACGGCGACCGCCAGGATGATCCGCCAGGATACCCGCCGGGACCTCGCCGGCGGGGCGGACCATTCGGACTCCCCCAGCAGATCGGAGGGTGAGGGAGGGGTGACCGGCGGCGCCAGGGGCGCCACCGGCTGGGGGATCAGGATCTCAGGAGGTTTCGTCAGGCTCACGGTGCACCTGCCCCGGCGAACAATAGTGGCTCTGCTCCGTCACGGTGCGACGACTTTCCGTATTTTAACCGAAGCCCATCGGTTCGGCCAGCCTCTTTTCATCATCGGGTCGAGGGCGGGGCGCTATCGTTCCGGCTGGATCCACCGGCCCTGGTCATCGACCCGCAGCGTGCCGGTGTCCCGGCGGAACTGGAGAATCGCGTTGCTCAACTGGGCCTGGACGGCGGCCAGACGGTTCCGGGCGGCCAGCAGGGCGTTTTCGGCCTCGACCAGGTCGCGGTTGGGGATTTTTCCCGCCGCCAACAGGACCTCCGCCGCCTCTTTACGCTTCAAGGCCAGGTTCCGGTTCTCCACCTGGATGCGCAGGGCGGTCTGCTGCTGGATCACCCGGCGGATCGCCAGCCGCACCTGGAGCATCACCGTCTGGCGGCTCTGGTCGTAGTCGCGCAGGGCCTGGTTCTTGGCGATCGTCGAGGCCCGCAGGGCGTTGCGCTCGGCCTTGCGGTCCAGCGGCATCTCCAGGGTCAACCCCACGTCGTAGGCGTTGTATTCGTCGTCGTAGTGCCCGACCCCGCGCTGCTCGGTGCGGGTGTTGAAGCGGACGCTGCTGGTGGCCCGCAGGTCGGGCAGCAGGTTGTTCTCGGCCACCACCACCCCGCGCTGGGCGTCGCCCACCCGGTCCAGGTCGTTGAGCAGGTCCAGCCGGTATTTCAAGGCCACTTCGATGGCCTCTTCCTCGCTCACCTCGGGCATGCGCAGGGCGGCCTGAAGCGAATCCCGGGCCCCGAATCCGCTCTCGCTCAGGTCGCCTTCGGGCTCCGAGGGCAGGGGCACGTCCACCGCCGTCTCGATGGGCATCCCGATGCGGAGCTTGAAGAGGTCCAGCGAGGTGCGGTAGTTGGTCACGGTGTCCAGCCGGTTGTTGGCCGCCACCAGCCGGTCCTGTTCGGCGCGCTGCACGTCGAGGATGGTCCGCCGGTCGGTTTCCTTCAGGGCCCGCGCTTTCTCGGCCTCGGCCGCGAAGGACTTGATGCTCTGCTCGGTGTTGAGGATCTCCTGGCGCTGGCGCTGAAGGGCGAAGAAATCGGCGGCCAGGTCCACGACCAGTTCCCGCCGGAAGCCCTCGAACGTGCGGATGGCGTAGATCAGCCCGCGCTCGGCCCGGTAGCGCGACTCGAACGCCGCCGGGCCCGCTCCGCGCAGCAGCGGAATGTTGGCCTCCAGCACCGTTTGCCCGGTCTCGCCGTTGGTGACGTGGTTGGTCACGTCGCGGACCAGCGAATTGATGACCCGGGCCACGATCTCGCCGCCGTAAGGCAGCCGCTGGCGGGCCCCGGCCTGGGCCACCGCCTGCATCGCGTTGTCGGGCTCCAGGCTCACGTTGCCCCGGCTGTCGGCCGTCGGCGACTGCTGGATCGAGTACAGACTGCTGACTTCGCCGAAGAACCGCGGCGTCCACAGGTACCGCTCCAGGGTCAGGTCCAGGGCCGCCAGGTAAAGCTGCTCCTTGGCGGTCTGAAACTCGCGCGAATGCCGGAAGGCGTAGGCCAGGGCCTTTTCGAGGGTCAGCAGCTCGGCGTTCTCCGGGGCCGCCGGCGGCTGCTCGGGCAGGACGGTTTCCGGCGACTCCATGGCTTCGACCTTGCGGTCGGCCTCCTCGGCGGTCATGGTCGTCGCGGGGGCCGTGGCCGGTTCGGGCGGCACGTCCGCCGGCCGCGTCGCCGCCGACGTCCGGGTGAACGACTCGGGAATGTCGTTGTCGACCCGGTGCGGAACGAACGCGTACGGGTCGAGGTCCTGGTCGGATGGCGGGCGGAAGCCGCGCGCCGCCGGCCCGTCGATGTTCACGTCCACGCTCGTACCGAGCGCCTGCCGCTGGCGTTTCTCGATCAGCCGATAGACCTCCTGATCGGCATCGGCCCCGATAAGCAACCCGCAGCCCTCCCAGACGGGCAGACACAACAACAGACCGGCGGTCATCCATCGCTGGGTCATCGTGATCCGCTCCCCTGATCTTGCGTCCACGTTGCGTTCTGGCCGCTTCACGGGCATTCGACGCGCATGTCCCGCTGGCCGCGGGCCAAGACTACGCGCAACCGTATCCACCGGCAAGCGGAGTATTCTCCCGATGCCCGGCCGCGACACAATCGGCGGCCCGCAGATCCGGCCACGGACCTTTCCGGCCGGCATGGCGGCCGCGGCTCTTGGCCATCGGGCCGGAATGGGCTAGACTACCGTGCTTTTGCGGGATCCGACCCCTGTTGAAGAACTCGAAAGGAAGGAACGGTCATGGCGGTCAGCATTTACTACGAGAAGGACGCCAACTTAGGCTACCTGAAGGGCAAGAAGGTGGCCGTCATCGGTTACGGCTCGCAGGGCCACGCCCACGCCCAGAACCTGCGCGATTCGGGCGTCGAGGTCATCATCGCCGAGCTGCCCGGGACGGACAATTACCGCCTGGCCGAGGAGCACAAGTTCAAGCCCGTCTCGGCCTCGGACGCGGCGGCGGCGGCCGACCTCATCATCTTCACCATCCCCGATGAACTGCACCCGGTGGTGTACCGCAACGAGGTGTCCAAGCAGCTCAAGGCCGGCAAGACCCTGGCCTGCTGCCACGGCTTCAACATCCACTTCGGCACGATCAAACCGCCCAAGGACGTGGACGTCATCATGGTGGCGCCCAAGGGTCCGGGGCACCTGCTGCGCAGCGAGTTCGTGAAGGGCGGGGGCGTGCCCTGCCTGCTGGCCATCTACCAGGATCCCTCCGGCCACGCCAAGGAGATGGGCCTGGCCTGGGCCGCGGGCATCGGCGGGGCCCGGGCCGGCGTGCTCGAGACCACCTTCCGCGAGGAGACCGAGACCGACCTGTTCGGCGAGCAGGTGGTGCTCTGCGGCGGGGTGACGGCCCTGGTCAAGGCCGCCTTCGAGACCCTGGTCGAGGCCGGCTACGCCCCCGAAATCTGCTTCTTCGAGTGCATGCACGAGCTGAAGCTGATCGTGGACCTTTTCTACCAGGGCGGCATCAACTACATGCGCTACAGCGTCAGCAACACCGCCGAATACGGCGACCTGACCCGCGGGCCGCGCATCGTCACCGAGGAGACCCGCAGGGAGATGAAGAAGATCCTCGAGGAGATCGTCACCGGCCAGTTCGCCAAGGAGTGGATCCTCGAGGCCCAGGCCGGCTTCCCGGTGTTCAACGCCCTGTACAAGCGCGACAAGGACCACCTGCTCGAGCAGACCGGCCGACGCCTGCGCCGGATGATGAAGTGGATCGACGCCAAGGAGATCGACTGAGGGGGTTTCAACGGGTTCGCCCGTAATCTGATGATGGCCACGTCTCCGGCTCGAACCGCGCGTGTGCGCTCCCGTGCGCCAATGGGTGCCGGCTCAGCCCCGCCGCCGGCCCGCGAAGAGCGTCTGGTCGCCGGCGGGAGGCGGGCCTTGGCCGAGGGAAGACGGTTTGTTTGAAGCGAACGCGCGGTCCAGGACACGCGCTGAATCGCCGGCCGATTGAAGGAACGGGGCATCCCCTCTGCGGAGGCCGGGGAATGGCGCTGCTCACCCCCGGCTTCCGGAGGTTCACGGAAGACATTGATATCCTGGTGACGCCCGAGGGGCTTCGGCGAATCCACGCGAAGCTCTCAGGCCTCGGCCATGTTCCGAGGTTCAGGAACAGCGGGCACCTCCGGGATGCGCAAACCGGCGCGCGGATCGAATTCCCGGTGATGGGGCGGTTTACCGGCGTCGGCAGCCGATCGTGATCTCGACGCGGGCTCCGGGTAGGGCGGATCCCCGTGGAAGTGTCCACCCAAACTATCACGGCCCGATGACCCTCAATTCGATTACCGGCTTGGCGGCGGTCGGGATTTCCGGTAAACTGGAAGTTGAGTCGGGAGACGGACGTCACCGGCCGCTTCCAACGCCCGTTCGGGCATCCGGCCGGCTCTGACGCGGAGGCTATTTCTCAACCTGCTGGAGGGCTATCGAGATGACCACGCGGACGCGATGCGCCTTTGCCGGGTTCGTGCTCGTCGGTCTTTGCGCCGCCGCCCCCGTGGACGCGGCCGTCAGTCTGGCCTGGAAGGATCCCGGCTGGACGTATGAGTTCACCGGCAACGCCGCCAGCCCGGGCGTGAGTCAGGCCGGGGCCCTGGACGGCGCCTGGGACCACGACAACGGGTCCGATAGCTGGGATCAGTCCGACATCGGTACCGGCGCACCCGGCGGCGTGTCGGCGCTGTCCTCGGGGTCCACCAACTATATACGCATTCAGGATCCCGGCGACCCCCGTCAATACAACATGCCCGACCCCAGCAACCGCAAGATCTACCTCACCCGCAACATCACGGCCGACGGGGCCTCCAACACGATTCTCAACGACGGCGTGACCATCACCTTCCGGGCCCGCGTGGCCACCGGTTCGCCCTTGGACAATGCCTATCCGGCCTCGCCGGTGGGAGTCGTCCCCTGGCCGGCCGGCGGGCGGGGCTACGGCATCCACGACGGCGGCAAGGGCAACTTCGGCATCAAGCAGGGCACTGGCAGCAACGGGAACATCTCCTTCTCGCTGGTCATGCCCGGCGACAACGCCGAATCGGGCACGACCGGTGGGCTGCTCATGAACCACCTCAACGGCGGGTCGGTCACCGCCAACGTGGACACCACCGAGGCGGGCACGGTGAATCGGCTGGACCTGGTCAACCCGACGGAATGGCATGAGTTCTGGATCACCATCGTCGGCGACACCAGCGGCGGCGGGACCCATCGGGTGAACGTCTACGTCGACGGGGCCTTGACCCCGACGACGTTCCATGTGACCGCCGGCAACGGCAACGATGAAGGCTACAGCTACATGGGCCTGGGCATGGGCAGCACCAACTTCTACGGTGCGGTGGACGTTGATTTCTTCGCCTACAAGCCCGGCGTGATCGCGCCCCTTCCGTTGGGCGCTTGCGCTTCGGACGTGTCCCCGGCCGGGACCACCACCTTCACCACGGACGTCAACCAGCAACCCTCTCCGTCTTTCGTGGACCTCGTCGTCTCGAACCCGGGCGAGGTGCCCTTCAATTACACGGCCGTGGAACTCGACGCCGCTCAGCAGGCCAACGGCGTGCCCTGGATGTCTCTGAACAAGAGCGGCGGCAGCGTGGGCGTGGGTGGCAGCGACACCGTCCGGGTGACGGTGGACGCCACCGGCCTGGCCGACGGGCTCTATGAGGCCTACGTGCGCTTCACCGACAACTGCAACCCGGCCAACGTCATCACCCGAAAGATCGAGTTGAACGTACTGGGTTGCCGCTGGACGGTGGATTCGTGCAGCGCCGTGCGCGGGTTCCTGCACGATTTCCCGAACGCGCCCATTCAGGACGTGGTCTATACGATCGCCAACGCGGCGGCCACGCCGGTCGGATACAGCACCGCCGTCAGCTACAGCGATCCGGGCTGCACGGGGTGGGTCAGTCTGACCAACGGCAGCGGCACGCTGGCCCAGGGCCAGGCCGCCCAGCTCACCGCCGGCATCGACGAGGCCGCGCTGGCCGCCTGCGCCCCCGGCGGCGTCTACAACGCCACGCTGACCATCGACGACGACTGCGGCCGGCAGCAGGTCACGCGCACCATCACCGTCCGGTCGGTGGCCGTCAACTCGGTCGGCAGCCTGCTCTACAACGGCGACGTGGACCCGCTGTCGGCCAATTCGGCCGGGCCGGGGCTGTCCTTCGCGCTCTGGAACGACGGCAGCGTCCAGCAGGGGGCCGTCGAGACCGACCCGGCCGCCCAGGACTTCAAGGCCTGGCACATGGTCGATTCATCCTCCGTCAAGACCAAGTACAATTCCTGCGTCTTCACCGGGACGAACTGCGTCCCTCCCACCGTCTTCAACGAGGTCGGGGCCACCGTGGTCGGGCGGCTCAAGGTCGCCGGCTGGGCCACCACCCGCGAGATGATGCTGGGCATCGACGACACCGGCGGCCTGCACACGTCGGTCCACTGGGGCGGCTCCGACGGCGTGGTCCGCGAAGTCCGCCGCGGCGTGGAGACGGCCACCGGTTCGGCCACCGCCGATTACGTCATCGCCCGGGCCACCGCCGTCGGCGTGTTCGCCGGCGGCTATGAGTGCGGCCGGCACGTGCGGATTTACCTCAACGAAGACCCCGCCCCGGTCCTCGACCTGGTCCTGCCCAGCTCCCAGAACAGCGAGAGCGACGGCATCGGCTTCGGCGTCGGCAGCACGGGCGGAACCGCGGACGTCTGGTTCGACTGGGTCAGCGGGACCAACGCGGGGGCCTTCGCGCCGGGCGAGGAAGTGGCCGTTCTGGGCAAGAGCCTGGTACCGCCTCCGCCGGCGGCCTGCGCCTCGGCGGTGCAGCCCTCCACCGACGCGGCCTTCACCGCCGACGTCAACGAGGCGGCTTCTCCCGCCGGGGTGTCCTATACCATCATCAACCCGCGCAGCACGCCCTTGAATTACACTGTCACCAAGCTCGACGAGAACCAGCAGCCCAATCCGGTGCCGTGGCTGGTGCTCAGCAAGACCGGCGGGCCTCTGGCCCCCAACGGCGGCAGCGACGTCGTCACCGTCAGCATCAACACCGCCGGTCTGACCGACGGGCTCTACACCGGCTACGTCCGCTTCGCCGACGACTGCAACCCGGCCAACGTCCACGTCCGCAAGGTGACGGTCGACGTGTTCGGCTGCCGGTGGACAGTGGATTCGTGCAATGCCATCCGCGGCTTCCTGCATGATTACCCGGCCGCGCCGATCGAGGACGTGGTCTACACGGTGGCGAACGCGGCGGCCACCACCGTCGGCTATGACGTGGCGGTCAGCTATTCGGATCCGTCCTGCTCGGGCTGGATCAGCCTGACCAACGCAAGCGGTTCCATTCCACAGGGCCAGGCCGTGCAGGTGACGGCCGATCTCAACGAGTCCGTGCTGGCCTCCTGCACCGCCGGCGGGGCCTACAGCGCCACGCTGAACTTCTCCGACACCTGCGGGCGGACGGCCTTCTCGCGCACCATCACCGTCCGTTCGGTGCCCGCGGGCCAGACGCGCATCTGGAGCTACCACGGCAACGTCGCTCCGCTGTCGCCCGGCTCCGCCGGCACCAATCTCTCCTTCCACATGTTCGAGGGCGTCTCCCAGGGCGAGGTGATCGATGACCCTGCGGCGGACGATCGCCTGGCCTGGCATATCGCCGACTCGGACACCGCCAAGAGCAAGTTCGCCTCCTGCGTGTTCGACGGGGTCAACTGCGTCGCCCCCACGGTGTTCAATGAGGTCGGCGCCACGGTGGTGGGCCGGCTGAGGGTGAGCGGTTTCACCGACCCGCGCGAGATGGTGCTGGCCATCTACGACCCCGACGGGCTGCACGCCTCCTTCCACTGGGGCGGGCCCGACGGCGTGATCCGCGAGCTGCGTCGCGGCGTCGAGACCGCCATCACCGGCACGCCCGGCTACGTGGTCCTGCGGGCCACCGCCGTCGGCGTCGGTACAACCGGCTATGCGTGCGCCCGCGAGATCAAGGTCTACGTGAACGAGAGCCCGGTGCCGACGCTGGAACTGCTGGTCGCCGGGGCCTCCAGCAACGACGCCGCCTTCCAGGGTATCGGCTTCGGCGCCGGCAGCACCGCCGGAACCATGGACGTCACCTTCGACTGGGTCGCGGGCACCAACGCCGGGGCCTTCGCTCCCGGCGAGGAGGTGCCGGTCCTGGGGCGGAGCCTGATCCCGAGCGCGTGCAACGATCCTTTCGCGGACGTCGACGGTGATGGCGACGTCGATCAGCGCGACTTCGCCCGATGGCAGCTCTGCTTCACGGGTCCGAACGCGACGTTCACGGACTTCGCCCGCTGCGGCTGCCTCGACGCGACGAAGGACGAGCGCATCGACGAGAACGACCTGCTGCCGTTCGTGAACTGCATCAGCGGCCCGAACGTCCCGGCCGACCCGGAATGCGACGGCGACTGACGCTCAGCAAGCCCCGGCTTTGGCGGTCTGCATCGCTGGGGTCCGCTTATTCCACCCCCAGCGCCCGGCGCATTCCGCGCGCCTTGGCCCGGGTCTCCTCCAGCTCATCCTCCGGCACCGAGTCGGCGACGATTCCGCCGCCGGCGTAGACGTGCAGGCGGCCGCCGGCGGCGATGATCGTGCGAATGGCGATGTTGAGCGTCATCGAGCCGTCCAGCCCGAAGATGCCGATCGAGCCGGTGTAGACGCCGCGCTCCGACGGTTCCAGCTCGTCGATGATCTCCATCGCCCGCACCTTCGGCGCCCCGGTGATCGAGCCGCCCGGAAAACAGGCCCGCAGCAGGTCGATGGCGTCGCGGCCGGGCGCCAGCCGGCCGGTCACGGTGCCGACCAGGTGATAGACCGTGGGATGGGCCTCCAGCTCATACGGCCCGGCCCTCGAACCGTCGCGGGCTTCGACCCGCACCGACCCGTATTCACACACCCGGCCCAGGTCGTTGCGGACCAGGTCCACGATCATGGCCAGCTCGGCATAGTCTTTCGCGCTGGCGGCCAGTTCGGCGGCGGCGGCCTGGTCGGCGGCCGGCAGGCCGGTCCGCGGGCGGGTGCCCTTGATCGGCCGGCTCATCACCTCGCGCCCCTCCAGCCGCAGGAACAGCTCCGGCGAGGCGCACAGCACCGCCGCCGTAGCGTCGCCCTGTCGCCAGGCCAGATAGGCCGCGTACGCCGCCGGATTGACCCGCCGGAGGCGAAGATACGACCGCCAGGCCGGCTCGCGCTGCGGGAACGTCTCCCGTCGGGCGAGGTTGACCTGGAACACGTCGCCGGCCGCGATGTACTCCCGGATGCGTCGTACGCCCTCCAGGTAAGCGGCGGGCGCGGGCGTGGCGGCGGGCGGTTGCAGAGCAGCCGATGGTGGCGGTGCGTCGGGGCTGGCCATGATTCCGGGCGTCTGGCCGGTCTCTCGGGCGGCCTGAGCCAGCCAGGCCCGCCAGCGTTCCAGGCGCACGCCGGCCGGCTCGCGGCTTTCGGGCAGGTCGGCCAGCGCGATCATCCATTTTCCGTTGGCGGCGTCGTAAACGGCGGCCGAGTCATACAACCCGAACCGGGCCACCGGCAGCCCCACGTCCGCGCGCGTCGAGCACGGCAGGCGTTCGATGAAGCGGCCGGCCTCATAGGCGAAGTAGCCGATCCAGCCCAGAAAGCGGCGGCCGTCGAGATCGACCTCTCGCCCTGACTGACCGGTTTCGATCCGCGTCCGGACCAGGCGTTGCCTCATTCCCTCGAAGGGATCGTCGGGTGGCTCGGCCTGGCCGGCGCGGGCCATCGCAGCCGGCGCGGCGTCGGCCCAGGAAGCGACTTCGATCGGGTCAACGGCCACGATGGTGAAGCGGCCCCGCCCGGGCCCGGCATCGGCGCTGTCCAGGATGGCCGGGTCGCGCCGGCCCGCCACCGCCGCGATCACCGCCTCCGGCGACGGGCCCACTTCCACCGCGTACACACGCACCGTTCCCGTTGTCGGCTCCTTGTTCTGGACTTGACCGTGTATGACGCTCGCCTCGAAACGGCTTGAGCGGACCTCACCTGCCTCACGCCGCCTGGCCCCAAATCATTCTTTGCGCCCCTCCCCAGAGCCTTCAACAACAACCGACAGGAAGCCGGTCCTCCACGGGTCTGGGGATGGATTCGTACCGTCCTGATCTCCCCACCCCCAAACCTAAAACCCTGAACCCTCCCCTCCACGACCCGTGGCTTCTATAATAGCCGCAGTGAGCCCGAAAGCCGGAGAGCCCGCGATGACCCCCGAGCAGAAGCTCGAAACCATGAAGGATATCCTCCGTTCGCTGAAGCGCGTGGCGGTGGCGTTTTCGGCGGGGGTGGACTCGACC
>JABRVU010000423.1:0-8569 GCA_039961895.1 Phycisphaerae bacterium
GCGTTCGAGACGGTCAGTGTGGGGGTGTCCACGCCCGAGTAGTGTCCGCCGTTGCTCAGGTCGGCCTGGTTGCGTTGCCACCGGAAGGACAGCGGGCCGCTGCCCGAGGCGGTCACGCTGAACGTGGCCGTCCCGCCCGGACAGACGGCGCGATCGGCCGGATGCTGGGTGATGCCCGGCGGGCCGGTGACGCACAACTCCGGCGCGAACGCGCACACCCCCGGCCGGACCAGTTGCTCGTAGCGCTGCCGGATCGTATCCCGCAGCGCCGGGTCGCGCGTCACCACGATCATGCGGGTCAGGTTGAGCGACCCGAGGTGGACCTGCAACTGGTTTCCGGCCGTCTGCGTGCTCACGTCGGCCAGCCCGGCGGCGGTGATCTCGAAGGCGGAAGGGGATGGCATCCAGGCCGGCAGCGTCGCGGTCACGACGGCATTGCCGACCGGCGTGTAGTGGCAGCCGGCCTGGTCGTTGTAGTACTGGTCGTTGACCGCCAGGATCAGGATGGTGTCGATTCCGACGGCCAGGGCACGGGCCCACACGCCGCCGCTGGTTTGCAGGGGCAGATTCACCGGGTGGCCGGATACCAGCAGCGGAGCCGCCGTCTTGATCTCGTTGCCCAGCAGGCCGATTTCCTTCCACAGGGCGTTGGCGGCGGTGCCCCCGGCGCCCAGCCCGTTGGAGGGATACCCCGGCTTGAGCCACCAGTAGGCCATGCCCTTGGCACCCGCGGCCAGGGCGTAATAGACCTCGATCCGCTTGGATTCAACGGTCGGGAACGGCCAGATCTGGCCCGTGCTGCTGTCCCTGTATTCGCACGAATACAGGATCACGTAGGAGGGGTTCGGTTCGCAGGCCGTCGTCACTGCCTGCGTGACGGCATAGATGTAGGTGGCCTTGCGATAGAGCGGAATGAGGTTGGGATTCTTCCAGTAGGCGTCCACCAGGCGCCTCTGGTAGTAGGGATCGACCATGAGGACATCGGCGACCTGGCCCCAGTTGTAGTAGTTGGTCGGGCGGTAGGTGCCGTCGATGTTGACCGCGGTGGGCGAGAGCGGGTTGGCGGCCCGCAGGGCTTCGCCGGTGGCCAGCCGCGACATGGCCACCACGCCGGCGTTGTGGCCTTCGCCGGCCGGCAGCCCGTCCACGCGCGAGTCGCGCGTGTCCGGCTCGTCGTCGATGAACCACAACAGCGGGTTGGAGCAGTTGAACTTGTTGACCGAGTCGATAATCAGGCCGTAGCCGCGGTCGGCGGCGTACTGGCGGCCGGACGCGGTCCCGAAGAGGTCGGCCAGACCCGCGCCGTCGAGCTGGTTCATGGCCGCGTTGAAGCCGTGGTTGGTCGCGTCGTCGATCCAGGCCCGGGCGGCGGTCAGGTCCCCGTCGGGTACGGGGCGCGTGCACCAGGTGGCGTAGATGAACGGGTTCACCCAGGCGCGCATGCCGGCGGTGGCCGTCTTCCCGTCGGCGTACACCCCCTGGAAGACGTGGAACGACGAAGCCGCCAACGGCTGGGCCAGTTGCACCACCGACGCGGCGAAGGACATGGCCGGGTCGCCGACGGTGGTGGTCGAGGCGGTCACGTCGGTGCCGTCCATCAGCACGGAGGCCGGCGCCGCACCGCCGCTCCGGCGCCAGTGCAGGGTCACGCGCCGCCGGTCGGGCGAAAAGGCCGCGCTGGCCAGTTGCGGCGCGTCCGCCGCCACCGGGATGGTCGCCGAGATGGTGCCCGCGGAAGTGACCACGCCCACGCTGACGGTCGGCGTCTTGGGCGTGAAGCGCAGGCGCACCACGATGCGGGCGCTGCCGCCGGCCGGAACGGGGTTCGGATCGGCCTTGTACCAGACCGGTTCGCCGGCATCGAGCAGAGCCTGGGGCGGGTTCGTCCACCGATAAAATATGCTGTTCGCGTCGCCTTTGGCCTTCAGGGCATATTGGAGGCTGGTGCCGGCCAGGGTCACGTCGCTGACCGTGACCGCCGACGAGCCGGTGTTGCGGATGAAGACGTATGCATTCGCACCCACCACCACCGTGCCGCAGGAGGTGGGGTAGTTGCGGTCGTGCCAGATGCACTGGTGCTCGACGTAGGGCAGGTCCGGCTGGTATTGAACGCCCAATAACGTGACCGCGGCGTCGGTGCGGCCGGTTCCGAGCGTGCCGGCCGCCACGATGAACAGGGCGATCACGATGGTACGATCCGTGCCGGCGCCGCTCATGGGTGCGTCTCCGGTTCCGGTGCGCCAGGTCAACCGGCGCCTTCCAAGCCATGTTGTGACGGCCGAACTCCGCGGTCGGGCCCCTCAGCCTTGAATTATACCCGGTGAAGCGGTCCGATTGAACCAACGGTAGCGGGCCCGGGCGGCGTTTTTCCCCGTGGTACGGTCACATGCCGCCGTCCTCGAGCCAGGCCAGTTTCCCGTCCAGCACCTGCCGGGCGAGCTGGTAGGCGCGGCGATCGTCGTTTCGGGCGGCGGCGGCGAACAGCCCGCGCACCCGGGCCCGGGCCTGCCGGCAGAACAGGTCCACCAGCGGCAGCAAGGTCTCACGGTCGCCGCCGTGATCCAGCTGGTCTTGCGCCCGGCAGCAGCTCGCGGCGATGGCGAACAGTTCCGTGCCGATGTCCACCAGCCGGCCCAGCAGCACCTGTTCGCGCTCCAGGGTGGGCCCTTTGCGGATCATGGCCCCGAACAGGGCCCGGGCCAGCCGGCGCGATCCGCGGGAGACGAAGGCCGCGTGGCGGGCCAGGAGCGGATGCAGGCCGGCGGGCCTGGAGGCCAGCGGCCAGAGCAGGCCCGGATACCACTTCGCGTAGAAGCGACAGGCCCCCAGGGCGGCCGCCGCCCGCTGCCCGAGCCTCAGTCGTCGGTCCAGCACCTTTCCGCCGGCCTTCAGATGCGGGTCCAGGGCCTCGCGGGCGATGAACAATCGCAGGATTTCGCTGGAGCCCTCGAAGATGCGGTTGATCCGCGCGTCGCGCAACATGCGTTCGACGGGCACGGGCGGCTCGCCGCGGGCCTTGAGCGAGTCGGCGGTCTCATAGCCCCGCCCGCCGCGAATCTGCACGGTGTCGTCGATGAGGGTCCAGGCGGCCTCCGAGCACCACATCTTGCACATGGCCGCCTCGAGGCGGATGTCGGCCCCGCCGCGGTCCACCAGGGCCGAGGTGAGGAAGGTCATCGACTCCATCGCGTACAGCGTGGCGGCCATGCGGGCGATCTTGTCGGCGATGGCCGCGTGTCGGCCGATGGGCGCCCCCCACTGGGTGCGCTGGTTGGCCCAGTCACGGGCGATGCGCAGGCAGCGCTTGGCCAGCCCCACGCACGCCGCCGGCAGCGTCAGCCGCCCGGTGTTCAGCGTGGTCAGCGCCACCCGCAGCCCCTTGCCTTCGGCCAGCAGGATGTTCTCGCGCGGGACCTTCACGTTCTCGAAGCGGATGACCGCGTTGTACAGGGCCCGCAGCCCCATGAAATGGCAGCGATGGGTGACGGTCACGCCGGGCGAGTCGGCCTCGACCACGAAGGCCGTGATCTGGTCCCTGGACGCGCCGTGGACCACCTTGGGCGGGGTCTTGGCCATGACCACGATCAACCCGGCCCGCGTGCCGTTGGTGCACCAGAGCTTCTCGCCGTTGAGGATGAAATGGGCCCCGTCGGCGGCGGGTTCGGCCCGCGTCTCCATCCGGGCCGGGTCCGAGCCGACGGCGCTTTCGGTCAGGGCGAAGGCGGAAATCTCCCCGCGGGCCACCCGCGGCAGGAAGCGGCGTTTCTGCTCGGGCGTGCCGAAGAGCAGCAGGGGCTGGGGCACGCCGATGGACTGATGGGCCGATACCAGGGCGGTCAGGTTGCCGCAGCAGCCGCCCAGCAGCACGGCCGCCCGGCTGTAATTGATCTGCGAAAGGCCCAGCCCGCCGTATTCGGTCGGAATCTTGATGCCGAACGCGCCCAGGCCGGCCAGGGCGTCGATGATCTCCTGCGGAATCTCGCCGGTGCGGTCGATCTGGTCGGCGTCCACCCGCTCGCGCAGCAGGGCTTCGAGGTCGCGGAGGAACGGTTCGCCGGCGGCGCGGTCCTCCGCGGGCTGTTCAGGGAAAGGATGGATGATGGGCCAGGCCGGACGGCCCATGAACAGCGACCCGACGAACGTCGAACGCTCCTGATAGGCCTCGCGGGCGGCCTCGGCCAGCTCCAGGGCCTGGCGCTTGCCCGCCGACATCTGCGAGGTGTCGATCGGCGTTTCACCGGGTTCGTTGGACGGTGCGGCCGGACTCGACGCCGGGCGCGGTTTCGTGTCGATCATGTTGTTCAACCAGGTTGCGAGAGGTTCCGCGTCCTTCGGGTCGCGGTTGCATGTCGTACGTTCTGGAAGCCGGACTCATCCCGGCGAGACGCCGGTTTCACACGGGTCATTGATCGCCCTTTTACGCCACGGCGCTGACCGGCGAGACGGCCGGCTCCTGGTAAAGGGCCGCCAGCGTGTCCTGATACCGTTCGTAAATGCGCGCCCGGCGCAGCTTGAGCGTCGCGGTCAACTCGCCGGCCTCCACGCTGAAGGGCGCCGGCAGCAGGGCGATCCGCTTCACCTGCTCGAACTTGGAGACGCCGCCCAGGGCGGCGGTCACCCGTTCCTGCATGAAGGCCACCAGACCCGGCTCGCGGACCAGTTCTTCGACCGGCAATGGCGGCAGACCCTGCCGCCGGGCCTCTTCGCCGAGCAGCTTGTAATTGGGCACGATCAGCCCCACCGCGTAATTCCGCCCCTCGGCGTAGACCACCGCCTGTTCGATGCAGGGATCCTCGGTCAGCAGGGCCTCGATGCGGACCGGGGCGATCTTCTTGCCGGCGGCGGTCACGATGATCTCTTTCTTGCGTCCGGTGATGCGCAGGTAGCCGTCGGCGTCCAGCTCTCCGATGTCGCCGGTGTAGAGCCACCCGTCGCGGATGGCCGCCGCGGTGGCCTCGGGCTTGTTCCAGTAGCCGACCATGACGTGCGGCCCGCGGGTGAGGATCTCGCCGTCCTCGGCGATGCGCACCTCGACGCCGGGTATGGGTCGGCCGACGGTGCCGATCTTATTGGCCGAGAGCGTGTTCGTCGAGATGACCGGCGAGCTTTCGGTGAGCCCGTAGCCCTGGTAGGCCGGCACGCCGCGCGACAGAAAGAACTCGGCCAGGTGGTCCGGCAGAGGGGCTCCGCCGCTGACGATCACCCGCAGCCGCCCGCCGAAGGCCTCGCGGACCGCCGCCGGGTCGTCGGCCTGCCCCGCCGCCGTCAGGGCCCGCATCACCTTGTCCAGGAAGTAGGGGACGGTGCTGAACAGCGTCGGACGCACGCGGCGCAGGTCCTCCATCAGCGTGTCCAGCCCGCGGGCCAGGCACAGCCGCGACCCGCTGGCCACCCACAGGTAATAATCCACCGTCCGGGCGAAAATATGGCTCAGCGGCAGCCACGACAGCCGGACGTCGTCTTCGCTGATGAACAGCGTTTCCATGCTGGCCAGCGTGTTGGAGACCAGGTTGCCGTGGGTGAGCATGACGCCCTTGGGTTCGCCGGTGGTGCCGGAGGTGTAGAGGATCGTGGCCAGGTCGCGGGCGGTGCCCTCGGCCAGCCGGCGGGCCTGGACCTGCTCGCGTTCATTCGCGCCGACGCCGGCCTGCAAGTCGGCCAGCGTCCGGGCGCCGCCCAGGGCGTGCAGGCCCGCGCAGGGATCGAAGGTGACGAACTCGAGCCCGCGCGGCAGCTCCGCGCGCACGGCCAGCAGCTTAGCGGCCTGGCCCGGGCCGGAGAGCATGACCAGCCTGGCCCCGCAGTCGCGGATTTGCTCGGCGATCTGCGGACCGGCCAGCGCCGCCTGGATGGGGACGTTCACTCCGCCGGCCATGAGGATGCCCAGGTCGGCGACGATCCACTCCAGCCGGTTCTCGGAGACCAGCACGACACGGTCGCCCGGCTGGACGCCCAGCCTGACCAGCCCCGCCGCCGTCCGTCGCACCTGTTCGCTCAGCTCCGTCCAGGTCGGTTCGAGGTAGCCGGCCCCGGCCGGGAACGACCCCGCCTGACGCGAGCCGGAGCAGGCCACGCGGTCGCAGAACAGGGACACCAGCGTGCTTCTGTCGTTTGGGCCCACCCCTCACCTCAATTCTCGCAGCGTTCAAAGACCGTGGCGATGCCCTGCCCGACCCCGATGCACATGGTGGCCAGGCCCAGGGCGGCGCCCGTGGCCACCATGTTGTGAATGAGCGTCATGGCGATGCGGGCCCCGCTGGCCCCGATGGGGTGCCCGATGGCGATGGCCCCGCCGCGCACGTTGACCCGCGCGGGGTCGGCGCCGAGCTGGCGGATGCAACTGATGGTCTGGGCCGCGAAGGCCTCGTTGATCTCGATCAGGTCGATGTCGCTCAGGCGCAACCCGGCCCGCTGGAGGGCCTTCTGACTGGCCGGCACCGGCCCCAGGCCCATCACCGCCGGGTCCACGCCGGCCACCGCCGTCGAGCGGATCCTCACCAGGGGCCTGAGGCCCAGGGCCTTGGCCTTCTCATCTGACATGACCAGCATGGCGCAGGCCCCGTCGTTCATCGGCGAGCTGTTGCCGGCGGTCACCGTCCCCTTCTCGGGGACGAAGGCGGGCTTGAGGTCGGCCAGAACGGCCACGCTGGTGTCCGCCCGGATGCACTGATCCTTGTCGGCCAGCACGCGCTGCCCGTCCGGTGACCGACCCCAGGTGGGCACGATCTCGCGCCGCAGCCCGCCCCCGCGCCAGGCCTCCTCCGCGTTGCGATGGCTCAGGACCGCGAACTCGTCCTGCTCGCGGCGGGAAATCTGGAACTTGCGGGCCAGGTATTCGGCCGTGTAGCCCATGTTCATCGCCGCCCGCGAGGTCCGGCGGAACAGCTTGGGGTTGGGGTTGAAGTCCTTGTTCATCGGGATGTGGTGCATGTGCTCGACGCCGCCGATGACGTGCACGTCCTCGAAGCCGGCCATGATCGCGTGGGCCGCCTGGTTGAGGGCCTGAAGGCTCGAACCGCAGTTGCGGTTGACGGTCAGCCCGCCGGTCTCGACCGGCAGCCCGGCCAGGAGGGCCGCGTTGCGGGCCACGTCGAAACCCTGTTCGCCCTGCTGCTGAAGGCTGCCCAGGATGACGTCCTCGATCTCGTGCGGGTCGATTCCGGTCCGCTCGATCAGGGCCCGGATGGCGTGAGCGGCCAGGTCGTCGGCGCGCACGTCGCGGAAGAGCCCCTTCTCGGCGTGAGCCCGGCCGAACGGCGTGCGGACCCCGTCAATGACCACGGCCTGTTTCATGACGATGACACCTCCTGGGCGGTTTTGCGGCCGGCGTAACGGGCGTAGAAGCCCCGGCCCGAGCGGGCCATCTCCTCCAGTGCCGGCGTGGGCTGGTAACGGCGCGACCGTTCGGCCAGCGGGCGGAGCTGTTCGAGGAGCTTGCCCGCTCCCACCGTGTCGGCCCAGAAGCACACCCCGCCGCGGAACGGCGGGAAGCCCGTGCCCAGGACCATGCCCGCGTCCACGTCGAAGGGCGAACGGACCACGCCCTCTTCCAGCACGCGCGTGGCCTCGAGCACCATCGGCAGCATCAGCCGGGCCACGATCTCCTCATGGGTGAAGCCGCGATTCCCCGTACGCAGCGGGGCCAGCAGGGGCTCAAGGTCCGGGTCTTCGACGCCCTTGAGGCTGCCGTTCTCGTAGCGATAAAAGCCCTTGCCGGTCTTCTGGCCGAGCCGCCCGGCGCGAAGCATCTCGGCCAGCAGGGCCGAGTCGTTCATGCGATCGGGGAAGGCCGCGTGCATCACCGAGCCGGCGTAGCAGGCCGTGTCGATCCCCACCACGTCATAGAGGGTCAGCGGGCCCATGGGCATCCCGAACTCACGGAGGGCCCGGTCCACCTGGCTGATGCCCGCCCCCTCCAGCAGGACTTCGAGGGCCTCGATCATGTACGGCAGCAGCAGGCGGTTGACCAGGAAGCCGGGCGAGTCGTTCACCACCACCGGCAGCTTGCCCAGCCTTTTGGCGTAGGCCACGGCGGTCAAGACGGTTTCGTCACTGGTCCGCCGCCCGCGGATCACCTCCACCAGTTGCATGCGATGAACGGGGCTGAAAAAGTGGATGCCGCAGAAGCGCGCGGGGTTCTCGAGCCCCTCGGCCAGCCGCGAGATCGAGATGGTGGAGGTGTTCGAGGCCAGGATGGCCTCCGGGCGCAGCACGGATTCGACCTGACGGAGCAGACCGGCCTTGACCTCCACGTTCTCCACCACCGCCTCGATGACCAGGTCGGCGTCGGCGAAGCCGTCCAGCCCGGCGACCGGGGAGAGCAGGGCGGCCAGGGCTGGTATCCGCGCCGGGTCGGGTCCGCCCTTGTCCTTGGCGAAGGCGGCGGTTTCGAGGGCCGTCGCCATGCCCTTGCGAAGACCCTCGGGATTGCTGTCGGTGATGCGGGTCGGCAGGCCGCGCTTCACGTTCGCCGAAGCGATGCCCGCGCCCATCAGCCCGGCCCCGATGACGCCGACGGTGCGAATCGTCCGCCCCGCCGAGTCCGACGGAGCGGGCGGACGATTCGCAC
>JABRVU010000424.1:0-1902 GCA_039961895.1 Phycisphaerae bacterium
TCGCAGCAAGGAGGGCGGCGGCGCCGGCCCCGGCCCCGCCGCCCTCCTTGCTGCGACGCTTGGCCCGACAGGTCGGGCAGCGCTTGGGTTCGTGGGCCAGGCCGCGCTCCGCGTACCGGGCCTGGTCTTCCGCGCTGTGCACGAATGGCTGCGCGCAATCCACACAATTGATCGTTTTGTCCTGAAAGTCCATTACGCCAGTGCCTCCCTGGGGGGCTCAATCATCGGGGCCCGTCGCCGCAAGGGCCTGCAACGCGCGAAGGATACCGGAAAAGCGGAAAGGGGGAGAGAGGGCGTCCGACATACACGCGGAACCGACCAGGACTCAGCCCCGGAACCCGCGGGTCCGGGCCAACAGCCATCGTTGAAACGACGGACATTCGAACCACCGGGGCGGACCATACTGGATTCAGCCGGGCAAGTCAAATATAAACGCCGGACATGGTTCGCAGTGCCCGCATGTCCGACGTGCCCGACATCCACCGGCTGATCACCCACCACGCCGAGTTGAACCGGATGCTGTTCCGCTCGTACACCGACCTGTATGAGCACCTGCGTGATTTTCTCGTCTGCGTCGAGCCGCTCGCGGGGCGCGAGCACGTGGTGGGCTGCGTGGCCCTGGAGCTGGTCTGGCGCGACCTGGCCGAGATCAAGAGCCTGGCCGTCGCGGAGGAATGCCGCGGGCGGGGCATCGGCACCCGGCTGGTGAAAGCCGCCGTCGAAGAAGGTCGCCGGCTGGAACTGGAGCGGGTTTTCGCCCTGACCCGGGAGCAGCCGTTCTTCGAGAAGCTCGGCTTCCAGGTGGTTCCCAAGGAAACGCTGCCGCACAAGGTCTGGACCGATTGCGTGCGTTGCCCTCTTCAGGAGCAGTGCGACGAGATCGCCGTCGTGCTGCGGTTGCAGCCATGAAGCGCCCCGCCACCCACCGCCGTCGCCGGCTCAAGCTGCTCCTGGGCGTGCTGACGGCCCTGTCGGCGAGTGCCGGCCTGCTGGTCTTCAGCGCGTGGCTGAGCCCTCCGCCGCCGCCGCGAGCCGCGGCTTCACCGGCGGCCACTGGGCCCGCCTCGGCGCCGGCGGAGCGGGTGCCGCCCGTCGATCCGTATGCCGCCGCCCGGAGCTTGAGCGGCATGGTCCAGTTGTTGGGCCTGTCCGGGCTGCTGGCCGCCGCCTGGTTCCTCATTCTGCTGATCGGCGACCTCCGCCAATCCCGGCCGGCGTGGAAAACCCAACATCGCTATCCGAAACGTCGATGAGGGGGCCCGGCCGGCAGGTGAGCCCGGCCGGGCCGTCGGACGCGCGGCGAACGGGGATTGCGTCAGGCGATCTGCCGCCCGGTCAGGCGGGCCACCTCTACGCAATCCTTGTCGCCCCGGCCGGAGAGGTTCACGACCACGACCGCGTCGCGCTCGAGCGTCGGGGCCAGCTTGACCACGTGGGCGACGGCGTGGGCGCTCTCCAGCGCCGGGATGATCCCTTCCGTCCGGCAGAGCAGCTCGAAGGCGGCGAGGGCCTCGTCGTCCGTGGCGGCGACGTAATCGACCCGGCCGGTCTCCTTCCAGTACGAGTGCAGCGGCCCCACGCCGGGGTAATCCAGCCCCGCCGACACCGAGTGCACCGGCAGCGTCTGCCCGTCATCGTCCTGTAGGACGTAGGTGTACATGCCGTGGATCACGCCCGGCGAGCCCTTGGAGAGCGTGGCCGAGTGCCGCATCGTGGTCAGCCCCTCGCCGGCCGCCTCGACGCCGATCATCCGAACGGCCGCGTCGGTCACGAACGGGGCGAAGATGCCCGCCGCGTTGCTGCCGCCGCCCACGCAGGCCACGATCACGTCGGGCAGGCGGCCCACCGTCTGGAGGCACTGCTGCCGCGTTTCACGTCCCACCACGGCCTGCAAGTCGCGCA
>JABRVU010000425.1:0-14354 GCA_039961895.1 Phycisphaerae bacterium
TCGGCATCCACGACCTGCGCGTGCCGGCGGCCAAGACCAAGATCATCGCCACCGCCCAGAAGACGGTGGACCGGATCGAGCGCGGCTTCAACCAGGGGGCCATCACGCCGATGGAGCGCCACAACCAGCTCATCGACGTGTGGGTCCACGCCCGCGAGCAGGTCACCGAGGAAATGATGAAGGAGCTCAAGAAGGACCGCCGCGAGTCCAACGGCGATTACGTTCCGGTGAACGAGAACCGCGGCCGGTATTACCTGAATCCCATCTACCTGATGACCGACTCGGGGGCCCGCGGCTCGGTGGATCAGATCCGCCAGTTGGCGGGCATGAGGGCCCTGATGGCCAAGCCCTCGGGCGAGATCATCGAGACGCCGATCAAGTCGAACTTCCGCGAGGGGCTGTCGGTGCTCGAGTATTTCAGCTCCACGCACGGGGCCCGCAAGGGTCTGGCCGACACGGCCCTCAAGACCGCCGACTCGGGATACCTGACCCGCAAGCTGGCCGACGTGGCCCAGAACGTGATCATCAACGCGGTGGACTGCGGCACGGTCAACGGCGTGACCAAGGGGGCCATCTACAAGGGCGAGGAGGTGGCCGTGCCCCTGCGCGAGAGCATCGTCGGCCGCTGCGCCCGCGACTCGATCCGCAACCCGATCAACGACGAATTGATCGTGGCCGAGAACCAGATCATCACCCGCGAGATCGCCGAGCGGATCGAGAAGCTGGGGGTGGATTCCATCCGCGTGCGCAGCCCGCTGACCTGCGAGAGCCCCATGGGGGTCTGCGCCCGCTGCTACGGGGTGGACCTGTCCACCGGTCAGCTGGTCGAGGAGGGGCTGGCCGTGGGGATCATCGCGGCCCAGTCGATCGGCGAGCCGGGCACGCAGTTGACCATGCGGACGTTCCACACCGGCGGGGTCGCCACCCGGGCGGTGGTGGACAACGAGCTGCGCAACGTCCAGCCGGGCAAGGTGGTCTTCCACGATCTCAACGCGGTGGACGTGCCGGCCCTGGGCGAGCTGCCGGCCCGCACCGTGGTGCTGAAGCGCAACGGCGAGATCGTCATCCAGGACGCCAAGGGGCGCGAGCTGGAGCGCTACAAGGTGCCCTACGGCGCCGAGCTGAAGGTCAAGGCCGGCGACGAAATCGCCGCCCGGGCCCAACTGGCGGTGTGGGACGCTCACCTTACGCCGATCCTGGCCGAGGTGGCCGGCTTCGTCCGCTTCCACGACATCGCCGAGGGCGAGACCGTCCGGGCCGAGCAGGAGCGGGCCGGGGCCAAGTACGTGGTCATCGAGCACAAGGGTGAAAAGCACCCCCAGATCATCATCGAGGACCGCGAAGGCAACGTGCTCGACTATCACTACCTGCCGGCCAAGGCCCGCATCGAGGTCAAGGAGGGCGACGAGATCGTGCCGGGCATGCTGCTGGCCCGCCAGCCGCGGGCCATCGCCGGCACACAGGACATCACCGGCGGCCTGCCGCGGGTCACCGAAATCTTCGAGGCCCGCAAGCCCAAGGAGCCGGCGGTCATGGCCGAGATCTCCGGCAAGGTCGAGATCCGGGCCGACAAGCGCCGCGGCAAGATGACCATCATCGTCCGCTCCGAGAACATGGAGAAGGAGCACCACGTGCCCCAGGACAAGCAGCTCCTGGTGCACGCCGGCGACTTCGTGGAGGCCGGCGACCCGCTGGTCGAGGGGCCACTGGTGCCACACGACATCCTGCGCATCAAGGGCGAGGAGGCGTTGGAGGCCTATCTGCTCTCCGAGGTCCAGGGGGTCTACCGGAGTCAGAACGTCTCGATCAACGACAAGCACATCGAGATCATCGTGCGGCAGATGCTCCGCAAGGTGCGCATCGAGTCGCCGGGCGACACCCGCTTCCTGCCCTACGAGGTGGTGGACAAGTTCCGCTTCCGGGCGGAGAACGAGCGGCTGGCCGCCAGCGTGAAGATCAAGGATCCCGGCGACAGCCAGCTCGCCGCGGGCGCGATTCTGAGCCGGACCGAGTACGACGCCCTGGTGGCCAAGATCAAGGAGGAGGGCGGCACGCCCCCGACCCGCGACAAGAAGCCGCGCCCGGCGAGCGCCCGCACGCTGCTGCTGGGCATCACCAAGGCCTCGTTGCAGAGCGATTCGTTCATCTCGGCGGCCTCCTTCCAGGAGACCACCAAGGTGCTGACCGAGGCGGCCATCAGCGGGCAGGTGGACACGCTCCAGGGCCTCAAGGAGAACGTCATCCTCGGGCATCTGATCCCGGCGGGAACGGCCTTCAAGAGCCACCTGAACATGCGGGTCAAGCGGCTGGCCGAGCCGGTCCCGGAGCGGGAGGTGGCCCCGGTCGAGGCCCACGCCATGATGACCGAGGCGGCGACGGCGGCGTCGGACCTGGCCCAGCGGTTGGGCCTGACGCCGGCGGTTCCGGAGATGGTGCCGGCCGGTTCGGCCGGCGATGCCGCCAGTGGGGATGGCAGGCCCACCGCCGCAAACGAGGGCTGAGGCGGCATCACCGCGCCGGGGCCGCTCCACCAGAATCGGCGTTCCGCCGATTCAGTTACCGAACCGCCGCGTACTCCGGCTCGGCACGGGCCTTGCCGTCGGGGTGGTTTGAGGCGAGAATATCCCTGACGCCGGACGTTGACCCTCCGGCTGATGGGTGGACGTCGCCCGAGGGGGCGTGAAGACGAGGATTGGAATGCCGACGATTAATCAGTTGATCCGCCGACCGCGCGTGCCTCAGAAGAGCAAGTCCAAGGTCCGCGACCTGGAGGCCAGCCCGCAGAAGCGGGGCGTGTGTCTGATCGTGAAGACCCAGACGCCCAAGAAGCCCAACTCGGCGCTGCGCAAGGTGGCCCGCGTGCGGCTGACCAACCACAAGGAGGTCACCGCCTACATTCCGGGCATCGACCACAACCTGCAAGAGCACTCGATCGTACTGGTTCGCGGCGGGCGCGTCCGCGACCTGCCCGGCGTGCGTTACCACATCATCCGCGGCGCGCTGGATTGTGCGGGCGTGCAGGGCGACAAGGACAACCGTCCGCGGAACCGCAGCCGAAGCAAGTACGGCGTCAAGCGCCGGAAGTAAGACGGACCGCGCCGGCGAAGCGCCTTGAAGCGGCCGCCCAGGTCGGTCACGGAATCGGCGGCGCACCGATTCGGGTGCGACAGGACTCTCGGGCGGAGCAGGGCGCATCCCGATCGCAGAACCCCCGCGGGGGCGCAAGGAGTGGAGTGCAGGCCGTTAGTCCGGGCTGGGCTGCGCGGGGCGAATGGTTGCAGCCCCGCTGGAGCGGCAGAACGCGAGCTTCCCCCAACCCCGCCCGGCGCGCGTGGTGACCTGCAAACGCCACCTCTCCCGGCTGTGCCTGGGCCGTGAGCATTATCCGTTCCTGGGCAACGATCGCGCCTGGACCCGGTTCACGCTCAAACCCCGTACCCGTTTGGCGTACCTGAGCCCCGAACCCTTTCCTTACGGCCTCAGGCCGGCGAGTTTTTCCTCGATCAGCCTGCCGATGATTTTCGGGTCGGCCTTGCCGCCGGAGATCTTCATCACCTGTCCGGTGAGGAAGCTGCGGGCCTGCTGCTGCTTCCTGGGGTTGGCGACGGCGTCCTGAACGGCCTTTTCATTTTGGGCGAAGGCCGCTTCGATCCAGGCCAGGACCTGGCTCTCGTCGCGGATCTGGACCAGACCCTCGCGCTGGGCGATGGCCGCGGGCGAGTCCGGGCAGGCGAGCATCTTCTCGGCGATGGCGGCGGCGGCGGTGGCGTTGATGACCCCGTCGGCGGTGAGCTTCGAAAGTTCGCCCAGCCGGGCCGCGTCGATGCCCAGCCCGGCCACGGTGGTATGCCGGGCGTTGGCGTGGGCGCTCCAGAAGCCGACGAACTGCTTGCCGAGCGTGGGCCCATGCCCGGCGCCGGCGGCCTCCTCGAACAGGTCGGCCGTGGCCTTGTCGGACAGGATGGTGGCCGCGTCCGCCCGGGTCAGCCCGTAGGCCCCCGCCAGCCGCGCCTCGCGCTCCAGGGGCAGCTCGCCTACCGCGGCCCGCAGCCGCTCCAGCTCCGCGTCGTCGATCTGCACGGGCACCAGGTCCGGGTCCGGGAAGTAGCGGTAATCGTGGGCCTCCTCCTTGCCGCGCTGGAACTCGGTGGTGCCGCGGGCGTCGTCCCAGCCGCGGTTCTCCTTGGGCCGCCTGTCGATCACGTAATCGCGGTCGGCCATCCACTCATTGACCTGCCGCTCGATCTCGTAGCCGATCGCGTCGCGCACCGAGCGGAAGCTGTTGAGGTTCTTCACCTCCGCGATGGGCGTGCGATATTCGCGGCCTTCATGCACGATGGCCACGTTGACGTTGGGCTCGAAGCGCATCTGGCCCTTCTGCATGTTGGCCTGGCTGACGCCCAGGTAGACCACCAGGCGTTGCAGCTCGACGCAGAAGCGATAGGCCTCCTCGGCCGAGGCCAGGTCGGGCTCGGTCACGATCTCCAGCAGCGGCGTGCCGGTTCGGTTGAGGTCCACCCGGGTGACGCCGGGCTGTTCGTGCAGGTTCTTGCCGGCGTCCTCCTCGAGGTGGGCCCGGATGATGCCCACGCGGCGGGTTTCGCCGTCGTGGCCGGCGGGCGCGTCGAAGGCTCCGTCGAAACCCAGCGGCAGGTCGTACTGGCTGATCTGGTAGTTCTTGGGCAGGTCGGGGTAGTAGTAGCTCTTGCGGTCCCACTTGCTGAAGCGGGCGATCTCGCAGCGCAGGGCGATGGCCGTCCGGACCGCGTACTCATAGGCCGTCCGGTTCATCACCGGCAGCACGCCGGGCAGCCCCAGGCACACCGGACAGACCCGGCTGTTGGGTTCGGCGCCGAACTCGACCGCGCAGCCGCAGAAGAGCTTCGTCCGCGTGGCCAGTTGAACGTGAATCTCCAGCCCGATGATGGGGCGGATGGTGAGTTGGTCGCGTTTCATAGACGCTCCGAGGGACTGTGGGGGTCTGGCAGCCATTATATCGGGCCGGGCCGGAGAAGGGCCTCGACGGCCGGCAGTGCGGCGGCGCAAGGGCGTCACGGAGGCAAGGCCGGAATACATTCTTGGCGGACCGGACGTTCGTCGGCCAGCAACCGGCTGGCCGGGTAGGCCCCCTCCGCTTTCGACGGCAGATGGCGATACCAGAACCACAGGACGCCGCTCAGCCCGACCAGCCACAGTACCAGCGTCGGCCAGAACGACGACCAGGCCCCGATGACGGCCTGCATCGGCAGCAGGAACAGCGTGATCTGCCAGAGCAGGGCGAAGGGCAGCGCGGCCAGATCACGGCGATTCTCGCGGTCGGCGGCGCTGCCCAGCTCCGGAGACAAGGACGAGCGCAGCGGCCCCCACCACCCGAAGGGGCGGGTGAGGCGATAGAACCGTTCGAGGACCGCCCGGTCCGCGGGCGCGCCCAGCCAGGTCCCCGCGAGCGACCCGATCAGCGAGGCGCTCAAGGCCACGAAAAACGTCCGGCCCGGCGGCCAGTCGGGCACCAGGGCCCGTTCGAGCACCGCGGCGCACAGACCGGCCAGCGTCCCGCCGAAGAAGCCCGTGCCGTTGAACCGCCACCAGTAGAGACGCAGCACCTGCGGCACCGACAGCCCGGCGCCCAGCCCCATGCTGATCCAGCCCCACACGTCGTTGATGCTCCTGACGTAATAGGCGAAGACGAACCCCGACCCCACCAGGGCGACGCCGAACACGTAGCTGACCAGGATGAGTTCGCGGTTGCCGGCCCGCGGATGCAGATACGCCTGCCAGAGATCGCGCACGAAGTACGAGGTGGCGTCGTTGACCCGCGGCGACAGCGACGACATGGCCGCCGCCACCAGTGCCACCACGAACAGGCCTCTCAATCCCGAGGGAACGGACATCAGGATGACCGCCGGCAGGATTCGCTCGGGGTCGATTCCGCCGCTGTGGCTGACCAACTGGAGCGACTGCTGCCAGCCCGGCCCCAGCAGCCCGCGAAGCTCCTCCGCCGCCCGCGGGTAGCGGTCCGGGTTCTCGCTGACGTCGGTGATCGTGTCCAGCCATTGTTCCTTGGCGACGCCGGGGACGTGGTCCCGAACCATCGCGGCGGCCCGCGAGAGCACCGCGGGATCGGGATAAGTCCTGTCCACCAGGAAGAGCCCCAGCACCGCAAAGGCGATCATCATCGGCCAGCGAAACGCGATCAGGCCGATCCAGAAGAAGGACAGCAGCCCGCAGTCGCGTTCGCTGCGGGCGCCGAAAAAGCGCTGATTGGTGCCGCTGGCGAACCCGCCCAGCACCGCCCGCAGAAACCCCAGCAGCCCCACCCAGGCCAGGAACTGCATGGGCTCATACTCGGTTCCACCCGCCCCGCTGATGGGGGTGAAGCGTTGAGGCCAACTGCTCAACCAGTCGGGGTTGCCCGTCACCCGCCGGGCCAGTTCGGACAACTCGCCGGGGTGGGCCCGGACTTCGACCGCGCCGAGAATCGAGAGCGTGACGGCTCCGACCAAAACGATGGCCGCCTGGAGAATGTCGTTGTAAACCACCCCGTAGAACCCCGAAATGACGGTGTACACCGTGGTCACGCCGACCATCAGCAGGGCGCAGACGAGGGGGGAATACGGCAGGAACATGGAGAGAAACAGCCCGGCGCCGGTGATGATGTAGGTGATCATGGCCATGAGCGAGACGATATTGGCCACGGCGGTGATGACCCGCGCGAACTGGGCCCCGGAACCGGACCCGAAGCGGAAGATCTGCCATTCCGCCCCGGTCATGCATCCTGATCGGAAGTGCCATTTACCGGTCCAAAGCAGCATGAAGGCCAGGAGCAGCACGGCCCCGCCGCGAAACTCCACGTAGAGCCCGCGCGGGCCGAGCATGTAGAGGAACGAGACGATGACCATCGTGCCGGCCATGTCGAAGTAGCTGGCCATCCCCGAGATGCCCAGGGCCCACCAGGGCATATTCCGACCGGCCAGGAAGTAGTGCTCGAGGCTGCGGCTCGCCCGTCGCCACAGGGACAGGCTCAGGATCAGGAGGAGGGCGCAATAGGCGCCGATGATCCCGTAATCAAGCGGGTTCAGGTATCGCACAGGACACGGCCCGGAAGTATAACCGGTCGAGAACCGCCCTTCCAAACCCGCTGATCAGCCGTTTCCTGCTCTCTGTGCGGAAACCGAGCCAAGTGACTCCATCCGTCCTTACCCAAGCGGTCTGCTGGACGGGTTTGGTATTTAATAAATTGTAAAACATAAGGTTATAAGACGTGATTCGCTCCGCGCCAATAGGGTCAAACCTCCTGTCGTCCGCCTGCGAAGGCACCATTCGCCTCTACTCGTATTATAAGGTTGACATGCTCGTACATATGAGTTATAGTACTTGTCATGACAACTTTGGCGAAAAGTTCCAGGCTTCGTCTCATCAAAGAGACACTGATTCGTGAAATGAACGAACAGGTGATCCCGATCGGCGGTCGGCTCCCGTCGGAAAGTCAGTTGATGTCACGTTTCAGCTCGAGCCGGACGACCGTGCGTCAGGCCCTGTCTGAACTGGCCAGCGAGGGCTTTATCTCGAAGCGCCAGGGAGTCGGGACGTTCCGAATCGCTCCCGCCGACCGACCCGGGCGGGTGCAGCGTTCGATGCTGGTGGGCGTCTGGGTGAACTGGCCTTCCGGACCGCTGTACGGCCCGATTCTCGACGGCATCCGCGGGGAGCTGGCCCTGTGGGGCTACCACGTTGTGGTGGAAGGGAGCCTCGAGGCCGGCTCGGAGCACCGCGGCGTTTTGAGCCTGATCCGCAAGGGGATGGACGGCTTCATCGTCTCGCCGTCGTCGGACCCGTCCGACTCGCACGCGCCCATCGGCGAGATCCTCGAACGGCGGATCCCGCTGGTGCTGATCGACAAGCGGCTGCCCGGCTGCGAGACGGACCTGGTGGCGACCAACAGCCGACTGGGCGCCGAGGACCTCGTCTCGCACCTGGTCGAGCTGGGGCACCGGCGCATCGGGTTCATCGGAACCGCGAACGTCTCGACGGTGGAAGAGCGCCTGCAAGGCTATCGCGTCACGTTGCTGCGCAACCGTCTGCCGGTCCAACCGGAATGGATCAAGGTCAGCAGCGAGGTGTACGCGGACTACGGCCGTCAGGCGGCCCGCGAGCTGCTGTCGCTTCCGCTGGGGCAGCGTCCCACCGCGATCTTCGGGGCCAACGACCCGATCGCGGAGACGGCCGCGGACGTGGCCCGCGGGTTGGGTCTGCGCGTGCCGGAGGACGTGTCCGTGGTGGGGTTCGACTCGGCTGGTTTCGGGCTGGAAGAATCGGATTGGCTGACCACGTACGCCCAGCCCAAGTACCGGATCGGCCAACAGGCCGCCGCCCTGCTCATGCGACGGCTGCACAACCCCACACCGGGCATCGAGACCGTGCTGCTGGAGGGCGAACTGATCCGGCGGAGTTCCACGGCCCCGCCGCCACCGGACGCACAACCGGTTCAGACCGCCGACGGGATTGCCCCCGGCGATTGAACGTGCACTCCTGGAGGACCCGAAGGACGGGACTATCGGGCAGAAAGGGGTGCCCCGGCCGGGAGCGGAACCCATGCTTCCCGTCGGACGGGTTTCAGGGCCTGTGGATGGTTCGTGTCGCGGAGAATGGGTGAATCGAAGGTCTTCATCACGAGGAGGTTCCCGCCATGAGAACGACTCTGCTGGCCAGCATGTTGGGCGCGTGCGGCCTGTTGCCGACGGCATGGGGCGCGGAGGTCTTCCTCGATGATTTCGAGACCGGGTACACGCCCGGCTCGCACCTTTCGACGTACTGGCCGATGTGGTTCGCCCGGACCGGCACGCCCGGTCCCTCGATCCAGGCCGGCGTGGGCCTGGCCGGCAGCATGGGGCTGTCCACCGCCCAGAAGCATTTTCACTGGTCCGGCCACTCGTTCACCTGGACGGACGCGGACCTGGCGGCGGTGATCATCGGCCTGGACTTCGAGAGCGCCAACGCGGGCGACCCGGCCCTGGCCTTCGACGACGACCGCATCGGCTGGTCGATCACCGACACCCAGGAGGCCAACGACGGGGACATGTTCTGCGTGCAGCTCGAGGCCGGCAACATCGCCGGCAACTTCCGCACCGCCGGCAGCAGCACGGACCGCAAGCCGGTCATCGCGCCGCTGCCTTCCGTCACGCCGAATGCCTGGTACCGCTTCCGGGCCAAGTACACCAAGCTGACCGACACCTCGGCCCGCATCGACGTCAGCGTGCAGGAGCTGGCCGCCGACGGCACGCCGGGCGCGATCATCGCCTCCGGGACGGTCCAGGACACCTCGGTCACGACCGACACCTGGCGTTGGGTGCCCAACCCCGCCTATTTCACGACCGCCAAGCTCTATCCGACGTTCAAGAACTACAACGAGAAGTCGCCGGGCAACGCCGACAACGCCTACCTCGAGATCATCCGCTCGCTGCCGCCCTGCGGGAGCACGGTCTCGCCGGTCCTCGATCAGCTGGCCACGGCGGAGATCGGGCAGGCCGCCAACCCCGGCGCGATCGACTTCTCGTTCAACAACGTCGGGGCGGCGGACCTGACCTACACGGTGGTCGAACTCGATGCCAACCAGCAGCCGGCCGACGTGGGCTGGCTCACCTTGAGCAAGGGCGGCGGCCTGGTGCCGTCGCAGACCTCCGATCCGGTGACGGCGACCATCGACACAGCCGGTCTGCCCGGCGGGCGCCACACCGCCTACGTCCGCTTCACCGACAACTGCGATCCGCCCGCCCAACACGTGCGCCGGATCGACCTGGACGTTTACGCCTGCCACTGGTCGGTCAATTCGTGCAGCCAGGAACGGGCCTACCTGCTCGATTACCCGGCCGCCATTCCCGAGGACGTGGTCTATACCATCACCAACACCGGCGCATCGCCGATCAACTACACCGTGACCAAGTCGGGCGCCGCCGCCCAGTGCTTCGACTGGCTCCAGCTTACCAACGCCTCGGGCACGGTGGCCGCCGGCGAATCCGCGAACGTGACCGCCAGCATCAACCCGGCGGCGCTGGTCGGCTACAACACCGACACGGCGTACCTGTGCCGGCTGACCTTCGCCGACGACTGCTCGCCCCAGACCGTCACCCGCGACGTGAAGCTGCGCTACCTGGGCGTGGGCGACACGCAAGTGTTCGCTTACGGCGGGAACGTCCTGCCCACCAATGACGATTCCGCCGGGCCGGGCATGAGGTTCGACCTGGACGGCGACTCGCAGTTCAACGGGGCGGTGGAGGAGGATGCTGGCGCAGTCAACGGCTACGTCTGGCGGCTGGTGGACTCGACCGGCACGCTGACCACCTGGTACCGGGCCACGTACTTCAACAACGCCCAGCAGTGGGTGCGGGTGCGCGAACGCGGCGAGGTGGGCTCGACCCTCCTGGCCCGGATCAAGCTGCGTTCCTGGGGGCCGGAAGGCGGGACCCGGCGGGCCATGCTCCGCATCGCCGAGACCAACGTCTCTTCGGCCGACTATCACTGGGGCGGCTTGGACGGTATGGTCCTGGAGCCCAAGCGGGGCATTGGAGTCAACACCGGCCAGGGCACCGATGACTTCGTGATCCTGCGCCTGACCTCGATCGGCTCGGAAGGCAATGACCTGGATCACAGTTGGGACTGCGGCCGGACCGTCCGGCTGTATCTGAACGAGAACCCGGTTCCGGTCGTCGAAATCCTCAACGCCGACAACAAGGGCACGGGCACGTCCGGCGACCGCGGGCTGTGGTTCGGCGACAGCAGCGCCGCCGGGCTGGTGGACATGGCCGTTGACTGGGTCAGCGGCACCAACGCCGGCGCCTTCGCGCCGGGACAGGAGGAGGCCGTCCTCGGCCGAAGCCTCATCCCCACCTTCGAACCGCCGCCGCCCAAGTGCCCCATCCCGTTCGCCGACGCCGACAAGGACCACGACGTGGACCAGCTTGATTTCGCCGTGTTCCAGATCTGTTTCACCGGAACGAGCGCGTCCTACACCGACGTGGACACGTGCAAGTGCTTCGACCGCGATGAAAACGGGCGCATCGACTCGGACGACTACGCGGCCTTCGCGGCCTGTGCCACCGGACCGTCGATCCCCTTCGACGCTAACCAGCCGCCGCCCGGCTGCAACCCGTAGATGCCGCCGCGGCGAGAGACGAGGGCAGGACGTGGTCGAAATGTCGAGTGACTGGTGGATTCGAGTGCATCCTGGAACCCGGAGCCCCGACCGGCTGGAAGCCGGTTCCATGCGGGTATCGAGGCCGCACGCAGAGGGAGAGCCGGCTATGAGCGACCGACCCCGACGCCGCGCGTTCACGCTCATCGAGGTGTTGGTGGTGGCGGCCATCATCGCCCTGCTGGTGGCCATTCTGCTGCCGGCGTTGTCCGAGGCCAAGAACGCGGCCAGGGCCGCCCACTGCGCGAACAACCTCAAACAGGGCATCAGCGGCGTGGCACTTCAGATGGCCGACGCCAACTTCCGCAAGGAACGCTGGACGACCAATTTCGGGTGGGCGGTGCAATCCCTCAAGCAGCTCAAGGGCAACACCGAGGCCTTCACCTGCCCGGCGGACGAGAACCCCTTCCCCATCCCCGCGGTCCTGGACATGCTCTATTCGGGGGGGAAGTATCGCGGCACCACCTCCGGCGACGGCATCTTCAACCGGGTGATCCGTCAGGGCGGCGGCTGGCTGACCGACATCCAGGACCAGGTGGATGAGGCCGAGTTCGGCGGCGACGCCTACGACGACTCGGGCGGAGACCTGCTGGTCACCTACAGCCCCCAGGGCTTGCAGCATTTCGCCGACGCGATCATCAAGAAGGGCAGCGCCAGTTGGCGGCACGACATCTATTCGTACAAGGGCTCGACCATCGTGCAGGACGCGGGGGGCAGCGTGCTGGTGACGGTGCCGATCCTGTGGATGAGTTACGGGGTCAACGCCAGCGCGGGGCTGCGCAGCGCCCGGGGCTCGCCGATCCTGGCGGCCGAGGCCGGCAAGACCGGCATCTTTCCCGAGAACCTCAACAGCTATCCGTCGGATCATCTGGCCTGGGCCCTGCGCTTCCGGCACGGCAAGCGCGAGCCGCGCGCCGAGCTGAAGGCCCCGGACTGGACCTCGGGGACGCTGGGCGGCCGCCCGCCCAAGACCGGCAGCAACGTGCCTGACCACTGGCTCGACCGGCGGTACATGCCCCGGTCGCGCCTCAACGCCGGCTATCTCGACGGGCACGTGGAGCGCCCCGGCTATTGGGACTTGATGGATCTGAACGTGACCACGGCCAACGGTCGTCCGGCCCCCCGGCCGCAACCCTGGTTCAGCACCCGGCGGTCGAGGGCCCTGTCCTTCTGAAACCGGCCGGAATCGTTCTTGCCGTGCGTGAAGGTTGAAGTCAGTCGTCAGTCGTCTGTCGTGAAGATCGGACTCAGAAAAGGAGGTGCGAAGGTGAGCAGTATGTTTGTGCGAATAACGGCGGGCGTGGGCCTTTTCCTGGCCGGTGCCATGAGCGCCCAGGCGGTGGTTTCCTACTCGACGACCGGGTCGATCCACGCCGAGAACTTCGACAGTCTGGCGGCCAGCGGGACGAACCTGACCTGGACCAACGACGCGACGTTGCCGGGCTGGTTCGCGTATCGCTCCGGCGTGGGCGGGACGGCCGGGGCCCGAGACGCGGCCACCTGGCTGGCCATGACCCAATACTCGGCCGACGACGGTGCGGGAGGCTCGGGCTTCTGGAGCTACGGCGGCTCCGACGCCCGCCCGAGCGTCAACCCCAACTCCGACCGGGCCCTGGGTTCGGTGCCGGCCGGTTCGCCGTGGGGCGACTTCGTTCAGGCCCTGGTGCTCAGGAACGATACCGGCGAGACCCTGACCCGCTTCACGCTCTCCTACGCCGGCGAGCAGTGGCGGGGCGGGGCCGGCGGCGGAACCCGCTGGCAGGATTTCGACTTCCGGGTCTCCTCGACTTTCGACGCCGACGCCGATCTGCCCGGCAACGTCATTGCCGGATATGAACTGACCGGCGTGGACACGGCCAACCCGTTCCTGGACTTCAGCGGCGGCGGAGGCAGCGCCGTGCACGACGGCAACACCGCCGCCCGCCGGCAGCTCAAAACCGGCACGGTGTATAATCTCGGCTGGGGACCGGGCGACTACCTGGTCCTGCGCTGGTGGCACGACAACGCATCCGGCAGCGATCACGGGCTGGCCGTCGATGACCTGACCTTCAGCGCCGTGCCCGAGCCGGCGTCGCTGGCGCTGCTCTCAGCCGCGGCCCTGCTCATGCGCCGCCGCTGTGCGAATCGGTCCGTCTGACCGCGTCACGCGGATGGCGGTTGAAAGGACGTGCCCATGCCCTGTTTCAGTCGTCGTTCCCGCCTGGCGCGGTTGGCGAACGGATGGTTGCTGGCCCTGCTGGCGGGAATCGGGTGTGCCCGCCCGTCCGCGACCGACCGGCCGTTCACCCTCGTGATGTTGCCGGACACGCAGATCTACGCCAAACGCTTCCCCGAGATCTTCCACGCCCAGACGCAGTGGATCAGGGACCACCGCGACCGTGAGAACATCGTGTTCGTCACCCAGGTGGGCGACATCATCAACGACCACGACCGCGACAAGGACCTGTACCAGTGGGCCACGGCTTCCAAGGCCATGGCCGCTCTCGACGGCGTGGTGCCCTGGGGCGTGGCCATCGGCAACCACGACTACGACCAGGACGGGGACAAGGAGGGCAGGGCGGAGCTGTTCCTTCGGCATTTCGGGCCGCAACGGTTCGCGGGCCGGCCGTGGTTCGGCGGGGCCACGCCCAACGGGCTGAGCACCTGTCAGCTTTTCTCCGGCGGCGGGATCGACTTCATCATCTTCCACCTTCAGATCGACGCGCCCGACGACACCATCCGCTGGGTGAAGGAGATGTTGGCCCGTCATCCGACGCGGGCGGCGATCCTCTCGATGCACATCTACATGAAGGGCCGCGACGGCGTCGCCCGGCATCCCAAGCGGTTCGGGCTCAAGGACGGCAACTCGCCGCAGGTGCTGTGGGACAGGCTGATCCGCGGCTCGCCGCAGATCTTCATGGTGCTCTGCGGGCACGAAGGGCGGACCGACGAATACCGGCAGATCTCCACCAACGACGAAGGCCGGCCGGTGCTCGAAATCCTGGCCGACTACCAGAAACGGGAACGCGGCGGGCAGGGTTTCCTGAGGCTGATGCGCTTCGACGCGGATGAGAAGACCATCCGCGTGCAGACCTATTCGCCGGTGCTCAAGCAGTTCGAGCGCGACGAGACCAGCGAGTTCGACCTGCCCTGGGCCCTGCCGGAGGCCAGCTACGCGGCCCGCGAC
>JABRVU010000426.1:0-14043 GCA_039961895.1 Phycisphaerae bacterium
ACTCCGCAAGCCGCCTGCCACCTGTTCATCGAGGGTGCGCCTCGACGAGCGCGTGGCGCGGTTGCACCTCAAGAAGCTCGGCGCCCAGCTCACCACCCTGACCGGGAAGCAGGCCCGCTACATCGGCGTGCCGATCGAAGGGCCGTACAAGCCGGAGCATTACCGGTATTGATGTACGTCTCGCCGTTCCCGCACGGGTCGAAGACCGGTGCCAATGGGGCCCTTGTTGCCGCGCCCTCATACGGCCGCCTGCCGCACCAGTTTCACCCGCACGCCCAGGAGCCGCCGCCTTGAAGGCCGCCCGCGGATGAGTAGAATCACCCCGTTTCAAGGGCGGAAAGGAACCATCCTGGCTGGCGCGACGATCAAGGAGTTCAACACCTCATGGTCAAGCAGCAATTCGGCCTGATCGGCCTGGACGTGATGGGCAGCAACCTGGCCCTGAACATCGAGAGCCGCGGCTACACGATGGCGGTCTTCAATCGAACCTTCGAGAAGACGCAGAAGTTCATGGACGGCCCGGCCCAGGGGCGCAACTTCCTGGGCGCCAGGACGCTGGCGGAGTTCGTCGCGGCCCTCGAAACGCCCCGCCGCATCCTGCTGATGGTCAAGGCCGGCAAGCCGGTGGACGAGGTGATCGACCAGCTCGTCCCCCTGCTGGCCAGGGGCGACCTGATCATCGACGGGGGCAACAGCTTCTTCCTCGACACCATCCGCCGCAACAAGGCCCTGGGCGAGAAGGGCCTGCTGTTCATCGGCACGGGCGTCTCCGGCGGCGAAGAGGGGGCCCTGAAGGGCCCCAGCATCATGCCCGGCGGCCAGCCCGAGGCCTACCGGCTGGTCGAGCCGGTCTTCACGAAAATCGCCGCCCACGTGGACGCTGCGACCGGCAAGCCCATCGAGACCAAGGACGGGGTGCCCTGCTGCGCCTACATCGGGCCGGACGGCGCGGGGCACTACGTGAAGATGGTCCACAACGGGATCGAGTACGGCGACATGCAGCTCATCGCCGAGGCCTATTACATCCTCAAGACCGCGCTGGGTCTGGACGCCGCGGCCTTGCATGAGGTGTTCAGCCGCTGGAACGCGGGCGAACTCAACAGCTTTCTGATCGAGATCACGGCCACGATTTTCAGGAAGACCGACCCGGACACCGGCCGGCCGCTGGTGGAGATGATCCTGGACAAGGCCGGGCAGAAAGGCACCGGCAAATGGACCAGCCAGTCGGCCCTGGACCTGGGCGTGGCGGCTCCGACCATCGCCGAGGCCGTCTTCGCCCGGTGCCTCTCGGCCATCAAGGACGAGCGCGTGGCCGCCGCCGCGGTCCTCTCCGGCCCCGCCGGCCGGTACGCCGGCAGCCGCGAGGCCTTCATCCAGGCCATCCACGACGCCCTCTACGCCTCGAAAATCTGCTCCTACGCCCAGGGCTTCCAATTGATGAAGGCGGCCAGCGACGAATATCGCTGGGACCTCAACTACGGTCAGATCGCCATGATCTGGCGCGGGGGATGCATCATCCGGGCCCACTTCCTCAACCGCATCAAGGAGGCCTATGACCGCAATCCCCGGCTGGCCAACCTCCTGCTGGACCCGTTCTTCAAGGAGATCATCGACCGCAACCAGGCCAACTGGCGCAAGGTGGTCTCGACGGCCGCGGAGCTGGGCATCCCCGTGCCGGCCTTCTCGTCGGCCCTGGCCTATTACGACGGCTACCGCCGCGACCGCCTGCCGGCCAACCTGATCCAGGCCCAGCGCGACTACTTCGGGGCCCACACCTACGAGCGCGTGGACAAGCCGGGGGTGTTCCATAGCGACTGGGGCGGGTGAGGCCGAACGCAGGAATCTGAGACCGAAGCACCGCGACCTTCGGCGTCTCATTCGCCGTCGCGGTTTCGCTGCGCTTCCATGGTCCTCCCCCCCGCCGCCATCCCGGTTCCCGCACCTCGCCGGAGGCTCGCGTAATAGATCAAGCCCAATACCGCGCCCAGGACCAGTTGCGCGGCGATGCCGGGCATGGTGCTGATCAACGCGCCGTCCGCGCCTTTCACCGGCGACCACAGGTAGACCAGGGCCACGATCGGGCTGGCCCCCGAGATCGCGCTGAACACGTCGTCGGTCTCGAACCGCTTCATGGCCCCGTTGACGGTCACGTCCACCAGCAGCGGCGCCAGCCCCAGCAAGGCCACGAACATCACCGGCAGCCACCGCGAGCGGATGCCCCGGGCGAACAGCAGCCGCAGGAAGAAACTCATGACGGTCAGGAACGCGAAGTAGACCAGGAAAGTGCGCGCGACCAGCCCGGGCGGGAACGGAGGCGCGGCGATACTCGGCAGCTGATCGCGCCGCAGGCTGGCGAAGACCTGCGGATGCCAGGTCCGCAGGCTCCAGCGCTCGCCGACGGCCAGCGGCAACAGCGAGGCGGCGATCGCCGCCGCCAGGGCGACGATCAGCATCCCGGGCAACGGGCGCGGATTGGGCGCGGGGTCGTGCAGGGCCCGCCGGCGGCGCCAGGTCACCTCCTGCCGGGCGGCGACCGACACGGGGATGATCGCCACGATCAGCCCTCCCATCGCCGCCAGCGTCAACTGCACCGCGAAGGGCGGCGTTTCCCACCACCAGCCCCGCGGGCGGAACACCTCCCAGGTGGACAGCCCGCGCATGGAGATCAACACATAGGTGCCGACGACGGCCAGGCCCAGCAGAGGCCCCCAGGCCGGCACGTCGTCGCGGCGATACTTGCGCTGGGCCCCGATGTAACACAGCGCCGCCACCACGAGCTGGGCCACGATCGAAACCATCAGCTCCGGGGAGATCGGCCGGCCCAGCGCGAGCATCCCGAAGATCGACTCCTGAAGCGCCGGGCCGACCAGCAGGGACGCGCCCGGCAACAACGCCGGCACCATCTGATATCCCATGATCAGGATGAAGACGGCCCCCGCCAGCAGCGACGTGGCCATCGGGAACACCAGCGGAAGGAAAACCATCACCGTCCAGGCCGACACCGCGAAGATGCCCAGGATGGCGTTGACCTTGAACCAGTTGACCAGGCCCGAGCCCAGCGGCGTGGCCCCCTGGAGTGTCGCGCAGCCGATCAGGAAGTTGGCCAGGGCGATGGTCAGCACCTGTGAGGTCGGCCCGAACAGATAGCCGGCGATCGCGTCGGTGCCCGAGACCGGCATCAGCCGGTGCGACTCGATCATCTTCGTGCTGATGTCCTTCTTGACCGCCGAGCTGACCGACCAGCAGCCGTAGAGCACCAGCGCGCCGACCTGAAGGGCCAGCAGGGCCATGGTCCAGCCCGCGTAGATCGACGGAGCGGAGGACGGATCCAGGTAGACCGACCCGAAGATGAGCAGCCCGATGAGGACCGCGTAGCCCACGGTGGTGGCCAGGATGTTCTTCCACCCGCCGCGCAGTTGATAGTGGGCCCAGCCGATCGCGTTGATGACTTGCATGACCGTCGCCTTGGAGCCCATTTCCCAACCCTGAAAACCGACCGGCTGGAAGCCGGTCCCACACAGGGGTCTGGGGATTGGGCGCTCAATCCACCTGCCGTATGCCCGTGCGCAGATACGCCTCTTCCAGATCGGGGGCGTTGGCCGTGAAACCCGCCACCGGCACGCCCTGGCGGATCAGGTCGGCCAGCAGGCGCGCCGCCCGGACCTTGTCGTGCGGAAACTCGAAGGTCACTTCCTCGCGTTCGACCTGCACGTGGCTGACGTGAGCCATGTCCCGCAGGATATCGGCCACGCCGGCCAGGGGCTCGGCCAGCACCAGCGTGTAGAGCCGGCGGTCGGCCCGCCCGGCCCCGGCGATCTGGGCCACCGTCCCGTACTGGAGCAGCGAGCCCTTGGCCATGATGCCGATGTGCGTGCAGTACTCGTTCATGTCCGCCAGGATGTGCGAGGAAACGATCAGCGTCTTGCCCTGCTCGCGCAGGCTGGCCAGGAGCTTGCGGAACTGGACGCGCCCGGCCGGGTCGAGGCCGGCGGCCGGCTCGTCGAGCAGCACCACCGTCGGGTTGGGCAACAGCGTGCGGGCGATGCCGATGCGCTGCCTCATGCCCCGCGAGAGAGCCTTGATCTTCTGGCAGGCCTTCTCCTTGAGCCAGACCTGTTCGAGCCAGAAGTCGATCTTCTCATCGAGCAGGTCGCGGTGCACGCCGTAGGCCCGGCCGATGAAGCCCAGAAACTGCCGGACGGTGAGTTCCTCATAGGCCGAGGGGTTATCTGCGGTGAAACCGATCCGGCCCAGCGGGCGGGTCGCGCCGGGCAGCACCCGCTCGCCCATCACCAGCACCTCGCCGCTGGTCAGGGGCTGAAGACCGGCCATGGCCCGCAGCAGCGTCGTCTTGCCCGCGCCGTTGGGTCCGATCAGCCCGACCAGGTCGCCGGCGTGAAGCTGAAAGGAAAGATCATGGACCGCCACCAGCGATCCGAACTGCACGCGGGCCCGGTTGACGGTCACCAGAGGTTCGGCCGCGCCGGGGGAGCGGTTGTCGCCGTTGGAATCAGTCACGGGGTATCAGCCTAACCAGGACGGCAGGCCCGTTCAATCCCGCCGGTCGGGCGCTGCTCAGATGTATTCGCGTGGAGACGCAGCCGGATTACATCGGGGAACCCGGGAAGGCCGGTTTCACGCCAAACGGGCTGCGTCGGCAGCCGCGCGGCCGGTCCGTCGCATCGCCCAGCCGCTCCAGCGGCCGGGGCTGGCTACTGGATGCTTACCTCCCCGGTGCCGGCGGCGACGCGGACGGTGAGGGTGGAGTTGCCCGCCCGGAGGGTCACGACGGCGTCCGTGCTCTGGCGGAGGCTGCCATAGGCGTCGAAGCGGATTTCGTTGGTGTAGGCGGAACTGACGGATTGGATGGCGACGCCGGCGGCGGCCGCGCCCCGCCCGCTGCCGAAGGTCACCAGAAACGGCTCGTCGCGGACCGCGATCAACTGCCCGCCGCTGATCCGCAGCAAGAACGACGAACTCCAGTCGTTGACCCGCCAGGCCTGGTCCTTCTGTTCGAGATAGACGATGGCGTCGTTGGAAAGACCGTGGCCGGCGGCGGTGAACCGGTTCTTGAGGGCCGCCGTGAGCGTCCGGGCGTTCAGGTCAGCGGCGTGTGGACCGGCCGGGACGGCAAAAACCTGCGTGCCGCGCGGCTCGCCGGGGATCGGCGGCAGCCCTGCCCCGGCCGGAGGCACGTCGCGCGGCGGAACCGGCGCGATCCAGTAGCGTCCGGCGGCCGGGTCGAACCTGACCGTCCGCGGCTGCTCGCCGTGGGCCAGCGAATCGCTCTGGGCGAACTCCAGGTCGGCGGCCAGTAGCCGGGCCGCCTCGCGCAGCCGATACGTCCGCATGTCCCCCAGCGACGGAATCACCACCCCGGCCAGAATCCCCACCAGCACTACGACGATCAGCAGCTCCACCAGCGTGAAGCCTGGTGCCGAGCGGAGCAATCGCGGGGAACCGGCAATTGAGAACTGAGAGCCGAGAACTGAGAACTGGGAACTCGGAACGCCCTTCCTCCCGCGGTTGAATCCGCCATCCGCCATCCGCCATCCACAATCGCTTTCCACGGTCCTCATGGCGTTCCCTCCGCGATCACTGCGGCGTGCCCGGTGCGTGCAGGGCCGCGGCTCCGATGACCGGCTCGCTGACCTGCTGGTGGGTGAGGGTCAACGACCAGGTGACCAGCCGGGCCGCCGTCGGCGTCGCGTTGTCCAGCACGAACCGCGGACTGGAGACGTTCGAGCACCAGCTCTTGCCGACCAGTTGCCCGCCGGTGACGGCCGCACGGGCCGTGGTGTAGAAGTTCACCGTCGGGGCATAGACCGGGTCGCTCGAGAGCGTGCCCGGCGTGTACGAGACCAGCGACGTGGACCCGGCGGGGACCTCGATGAGCTGAAGCTCGCTGAGGTTGACCTGGTTGTTCGCGTTGGCGTCGGACGTCCAGAGCACCAGGTAGGTGTTGCTGACCGCCAGGACGGCCCGGGCGCTGCGGACGGCGTCGTTGAGCCGGGCCTGGAGCTGGCGCTCGCGAATCGAGACCCGGCGGAGTTCGCGCTGGGCGGAAGTCCCATAGGCGGCGGTCTGAATGATCGCGGCCACGCCCAGCGAGATCAGACTGATGACGACCAGCGACAGAACGGTCTCAAACAGCGTGTACCCCGCGGCCGACGGGCCTCGCAGACCGACCGACTGTCTGACGCTGGGCGCGTTCATGACGGCCTCGGCACGAAACGAGTCACCGTGACCAGGGTGGCGCCGGCCTCGCCGACCGTCACGGTGACGTACAGGCCCTGGACGGCCGGCCCCAGGCCGCTCAGGGCGGCCGTCGCGCTCGTGCAGGCGACCGCCCGGCTGAACCGCTGGTACTCGCCCGCATAGAGCGTCTGGGTCGCGTCCCGCAGCGCGCCGGCGGCCTCGGTGTAGTTGTGGTAATCGTCCATGTCGTCGAACGTCGGCCGGGTCGTCTCCCCCGTATCCTTGCCCAGAGGAGGATTGCCGCCGCCCGGCTCGCTATAGGACTTGGAGAGGATTTCCTCCAGGAGGGCATCGGTCAGGGCGGCGGCCCGAACGCTGCGCAGGCTCTCGACGGACTGCATCTGCCCGCTGGTGACGGCATAGCTCACCGCCACCACCGCCAACGGCAGGATGGTCAGGGCGATAAGGCACTCCACGAGCGTCAAGCCCCTCCGCGGCCCTGGACCGATAACCGCCCGACGCTGAGAATGTCGAGTCGCTCGCATCCTCGTGGCATCGACCGCGGGGGGATCGGACTTGAGGACCAGCGGGGACCGCCGCCGGGCGGTGAGGCCGCGACCATGCCGGTGAAGCTGACCATCAACGGGCGAACCGCCGACGCCGGCCCGTGCGCCGCCGGCGCGACGCTCTTCGATTGCGCCGAGCAGGCCGGCGTGCAGGTCCCCACCTCCTGCCGCAAGAACGGCAAGTGCAAGGAGTGCGTCATCGAGGTGACCGAGGGCTTGGCCCTGCTCTCGCCGCCGACCGAGCGCGAGCGCCACCTCAAGGGCCGGTTCCGCCTCTCCTGCCAGTGCCGCGTCGTCGCCGCCGACGGCGAGGTCCAGTGCCATACCATGCGCCGCGGCCGGATGCGCATCGAGCGCCGGGCCCTGGGTCTGCCGGTCAGCCATGAGCGCATCCCGCTCGATCCGGCCGTCACCCGCGACGGCGACCGCGTGCGGATCGACGGCGAAACCATCGCCCGGGCCGGCGGACCGGTGCATGGGATCGCCATGGACCTGGGCACGACCACGGTGGTGCTCCGTCTGCTCGATCTTCAGACCGGCGAGCTGCTGGCCGACGCCTCTTTCGAGAACCCCCAGCGCTTCGGCGGCTCCGACGTGATGTCGCGCATCCGCTATGACGAGGAGCAGGGCGGGCGACTGCTGCGGCGCACGCTGGCCGGCTACCTGAGCCGGGCCATCGCGGATCTGCCCGTCGATCCCGCGACGATCTACGAGATGGTGGTGGTCGGCAACTCGACCATGCGCGATCTGTTCTTCGGAAAGAGCGTCCATTCGATCGGGCAGAACCCGTACCAGTCGATCACCGAGATCGAGATGGCCCGGGGTCTGCGCACGAGCACCAGCCTGACCGCGACGGGGCGGGCCTGCCTGCTGCCCATCCACCCACAGGCGCGGGTGTACGGCCTGCCGATCATCAGCGGCCACGTCGGAGCGGACGCGGCGGCGTGCCTGCTGGCCGTGGGGCTGGCCGATGAGGATCGCACCGTGGCGATCATGGACGTCGGGACCAACACCGAGCTGATCGTGGGCCACCGCCGGCGGATTCTGGCGGCCTCATGCCCGGCCGGACCGGCCTTCGAGGGCGGGGCCATTTCCTGCGGCATGCCCGCCCTGGAGGGAGCCATCGAGGACGTGGCCATCGACGAGGCCGGCCGATTCAGGCTCGGCGTCATCGGCGACGCGCCGCCGCAGGGCCTCTGCGGCTCGGGGCTGGTCGATCTGCTCAGCGAGCTGCTTCGCACCGGCCGGATGACCCCCCTGGGGCGGTTCACCGCCGGACCCGGCCCGATCGTCCTCGACGCGGCGCACGACGTCCGCTTCCTGGAAAGCGACGTGAACGAGCTGGCCCAGGCCAAGGGAGCCCACGCGGCCGGTCTGCGCATCGTCTTCAACCGGTTCGGCCTGGAATTTGACGACCTGGACGTGTTTTACCTGGCCGGCGGCTTCGGCCGGCACCTGAAGGTCGCGGCCGCCCGCCGCATCGGGCTGGTCCCCGATCTGCCCGATTCCCGGTTCGTCCAGGTCGGCAACGCCGCCATCGAGGGGGCCTGCATCGCCCTGCTCTCCAGCTCCCGACGGCGAGCCCTCGAAGAGCTGGTCCGCCGCGTCGAGCACTGCCGCCTGGAGACCGACCCCGCTTTCTTCGATCACTTCGTCGAGGGCTGCCAGTTCAGGCCGCTCGAATCCGGGTGCGCTCCGCGGAGTTAGGCCCGCGTCGCGACAGGCAACGGCGGCCCCAGGGCCGACCGGCCGGACGCCCTGTAGTTCCTCCGCCGTCTGCTCCGACCTGACCTACCAGCACCGCTTGATGACCGTGCGAGACGTTGCGACGGAACAGACCACAAGTGAACTGCGGGGGTGAAAGGTCCGCGGTTCGTTACGGTCGCAGCGTCGCACGCACTGACCCAGCCCGGAGAGCCTGAAGAGGTGGGATGATGGGACCTCGCTCTTGCGAAGGGCCGGCTCTTTCATTCAAGAGGGATGCCCACGGTTTCCGCCACATGGCTCTTGAATTGCTCCCAGTCTTCCCCTTCGCGGGCCAGGACCTGGGCAGCGTCGAACCAGCTTTTCGTGCTGGGCGATTCAGAACTCAGGGTCGTCAGGTCCAAACCCTTCTTGGCGATGACCGTCCAGCAATCCCGGAAACCCCGTCTACGGGCCTTAATGTGGGACTTCTCGGCTTCGCCGGCGCGGTTGTGGGCGTTGCTGCGATCGGTTCCTCCCTTGATCTCAATGGCCACTTTCTTCCGCCATTGTCCCTTGAACTCTTCTTCGATGCCGATGTCGGGGTCGCTTCGCAAGGTCAGCCTGACCCGTCGGCCGGAAGCATTCTCAAGAAGCAGCATATCCGCTTTTTGCTGCGTGACGTGACGACGGGTGATCTCGACGATAGAGAGGAACACGCTACGGGTTGCCTGCTGTCCGATCCGGACGTTGTTGGCACCCTGAAGGTAGGCGCCGAAGGTCAGGAGGGGCAATTCGGCGACGTCTCGCGGCGTGATGCGCGGAGAAATCTGACGTACCATCTCCGCCAAGGGTGCGCAGAGCGCGCCGCACAGCGCGGGCAGAACGGACCTGAGGCCCTCCGTCAATTGCCCCTTTGTCTCCAGATTCTTGAAGCGTCCAAGTCCGGTGCCCCGACCGTAGAAGCTCTTCTGGGGGATTCCAAGCAACAGCCGATAGTAGCCAAGAAGGTTCGGGGCTTCTTCCAGCAGCACCGGCGCGGGGAACACGTGCTCGTCGCGGATGCCCGCTCCGGCAAGTACCTGCCTGGCATCTCGGGGGACGAGCTCGGATAGTTGGTTCCTGAGAACCTCGGGATCAAGCCGGCGAAGCACCGCGCTGAGCGCGTCCAGCAGCCAGGTCTTGCGCGCCGCAACCAGATACTGGTGAAAACGGACCTGCCGGCAGCAATCGGGGACTCGAAAGCGCGGGCGCTCACTCACGGATGACCGCTCCATTCAGGCGTTGTTCCGCCAAGGCGGCGTACTGCGGGTTGAGTTCGATTCCCACGAATCGCCGATTGAGGCCCAAGGCCACCAATCCGGTTGTACCCGAGCCTGCGAACGGATCCAGGACCAGGTCATCGACTCGGCTGGTCAGCGCAATGCAGGGCTCGACCAGCGCCGGTGGAAAGGTGGCAAAGTGCGCCCCTTTAAAGGCCTGAGTTGGAATGTCCCAGACCGTCCTGAGATTGCGTCCGTTGGGGCCTCGGACGGCTTTGAAGTCGTAGAGATATCGCTCGCTTTTGCTCAACAGGAACAGGTATTCGTGGCTTCGTGTGGGACGGTCCTTGACGCTTTCGGGCTGGCAGTTGGGCTTATTCCAGACCAAGTCAGCACGGAGATACCAACCTGCCTCCTGAAGGGCAAAGGCCAGCCGCCACGGCACTCCGATGAGTTCCTTGGGCTTGAGTCCGGCCGGAGTCGGTGGGCGCACGTTCATCGCCCGTCCCGGATTCTTCCTGTCGGGCGCCCGCCAGGTTCGTCCGCCAGAAGTATATGAATCGCCGATATTCAACCAGAGCGTCCCGTCCTCCGTAAGCAGTCGGCGCACCTGAGTAAAGACCTTGACAAGGCTCTGGATGTACACCTCCACTTCAGACTCAAGGCCGATCTGACCGGGAATATGGTAGTCGCGCAAGGACCAGTAGGGCGGGGACGTAACGCAGGTCTGGAAAAGCCCGGCTGGCAGATCAGGGAGTATCTTGAGGCAGTCCCCGACCAGGAGACAGGAATCAAGCGCATCCGGATTGAAGAAGCATCGAAGACGACGCCAATTGATCTCGCCGGTCAAGACGTGGACCCGCGGGTGCTCATCCGCGAACAAGACTCGCCCCTGGAAACCCTGAGCCATGGACGTGGTTCACCTCCTCGGCTTGACGATGAACGCAACAACCTTCGGGTAGACATGTTAACATGGCCCCGATGCGTGATTCGAGGCTACCCGCCCGAAGGAGCGGTATTCGGCGGCTGAGTTCCCGACGGCCGGGTCGCGGTGGGGCGCGTGACCCACACCTTCTTGGCGATCAGGTTGCGTTCTTCGCCGCGCTTCTCCTCCCAGCCCTCGACCTTGACGGAATCGTCGACCCGCAGGTCCTGGAGCTTGGCGGTCATGCCGTTGATGAGGATTTCCGCGTCGGGGGCCAGCTTGCCGGAGAGGTTCATCCGGGTCTGCTGCTTTTCGATGTAGAACTCGCCGGTCAGCACGCCGGTTTCGGCGTCGATGCTGACCACGCGCCCCGAAAGGACGCGGGACTTGGGCGTTTCCGAGTCGTTCCGGCATCCGCCGAGCCAGCCGGCGATGGTCAGGACGCCCAGACCGAATCGGCTCAAACCTTCTCGCCTGGTCATCAAGGTCGGTTCTCCGCACAGACGTTCGTTTCAGTGTCAGGTCATGGGCGGGGACCGCCCGCCCGGACCTCACGCGCCGGCGGCCCCGTGCCGATGCGACACCCGTGGTCGCTGGTGCGCATACGGGCTGCTGTCTGTTCCGTGGGGCGCACTCTACCGGTCTGGACGCGGAAATGCAATCCGCGCGCCGACCCGCGGTCGCGGCGGATATAATGGCGCGGGCATGTGGGACCATCCGTCTCATCCCTCTCTCCAGTCCGAAGCGGACGATGCCCAGGACCGTGACGAGGCGTACGGATTCGGGCGTCTGCCCGAGTTGCGACCGCGCGAGATGCCCGCCTTTCCGGGGCTGTTGCGGGCCCTGGGCCCCGGCGTGGTGTGGATGGCCCTGGCCCAGGGCTCGGGCGAATTGGTCTGGTGGCCGTACATCGTCGCCAAGTACGGCCTGGGCTTCCTGTTCCTGCTGATTCCCGCCTGTCTGCTTCAGATTCCGGTCAACTACGAGATCGGCCGATACACGCTCCTGACCGGCGAGAGCATCTGGCAGGGTTTCATCCGCCTGAATCGCTGGGTGGCCCTGGCCATGTGGCTGGCCATGAGCGTGTCGTTCCTCTGGCTGGGCGGGTTCGTCACCGCCGGCAAGCTGGATGAACTCACGCGCTTTCCCGCCGGTTGGAGCCCGGCGGCCCGCAAACTGTTCTGGGCCTACGCGCTGATCGCGGTGTTCTTCACGGCCCTGCTGCTGTCGCGCGTGGTCTACCGGATGATCGAGCGGTTCATGAGCGTGGTGGCGGTGGTCACGCTGGGCGGACTGGTGCTGGCCTGTTCGCAGGACGCTGTGGTCTCGAAGCTGGGCGAGTTCGCCTCGGGTCTGGTCGTGCCCCGCTGGCCGGAGGGCCGGACGTGGGACTCCTCCGACGCCACCAAGCTGCTGACGGCCATCAGCTTCGCGGGCTTGGGCGGGTTCTGGACGCTGTTCTATTCGTACTGGATGCGCGAGAAAGGCGCGGGCATGGCCGGCCACGCGGGCCGCATCACCAGCCCGATCACCGGCCGGCCGGAGGTCATCCCCAGCGCGGGCTTTTGGCCCGAGCCCGGCCGGACCGGCGGGCGGCGCTGGCGGCAATGGAGCCGGTTCCTCCTGGCCGACAATGCCGTCGGCGTGGTCGGCAATCTGCTGACCACGCTGATGTGCTGCCTCCTGGCGTATGCCCTGCTGTTCCCGCGGGGCCAACTGCCCACCGAGGCCGATCCGGTCGGGGCCCAGGCGGAGTTCTTCGCGGCCCGCTGGGGCTTCTGGGGCGGGGCCCTCTTTCTGCTGCTGGCCACCGCCTTCCTCTCCGACACCTGGATGACCACCATCGACGCGGTCAGTCGGGTGCACACCGACGTGGTGCGGGCGTATGTGCCGGCGGCGCGGCGCCTCTCGCCCCGGCGGTGGTACTGGCTGTTCGTCCTGGCCGCCGGAGGGATCACCGTGGTCACGCTGCCGCTGGGCAATCCCGGCGAACTGATCCTGCTGTCGGCGGTGATCGGCTTCGCGGGCACGGTGACTTTTCCGGTCTGCCTGCTGATCCTCAATCATCGGGTCTTGCCCAGGCGCCTGCCAGTGGAGTATCGTCCCCGGCGCTGGTCGTGGATCTGGATCGCGGCGGCCATCGTCGCGTACACGTGCCTGGCGGCGGCGTACGTGTGCGCGCGGTTTGGCCGACTGTAGCGGGAGGGGGCGGACCTCATGCAGACGCAGGGAGAAAGCACGTCCAGCGCGGCGCCGGCCGAACCGCGAGTCGAGGCGTCCTCGCCCGAGGGCGGTTCCCCCGGTGGCCTGGCGGCGTTCGTGCAGGCACACGTCGGTCCGCGCCGGCGGTACCTGTTGATCTACGTGGCGTCCCTCAGCGTGGGTTCGGGGCTCCTGGCCGTCGTTTTCCGGCGACAGGCCGCCGGCGTCGGCGCCGCGTGGCTGCTGGCCGTGACCCTCGCCTGGTTCGTGGCCCGGTTGAGCAGCCGGTCGCTGCGTCAACGGCTGCATCGGCTCCGCGAGGCCGCCGACGCCATCGGCCGGGGCGAACTCCATCACCGCATCGACCTGCACGGCCATGACGACTTCGTCAAACTGGCCCAGGCCCTGGACAGTATGGCAGCGCGGATCGAGACCCAACTGGCCGAGCGCGTGGCGTTGCAGAAGGACCTGGCCCGGGCCGAGAAGCTGGCCTGCCTGGGCGAGCTGGCCGCCACGGTCGCGCACGAAGTCAACAATCCGCTCGACGGTCTCCAGAACGCCGTGCGAATCCTCGGCGCCGCTCACGGCGGAGACGAACGGACCCGCCGGCTGCTGGAGCTGATGGAGGCCGGGCTGGGGCGCATCGAGCTGCTGGTGCGGCGGCTGATGGGGCTGGCCCGCTCCGACCCGCCGCGACTCGAACCGCTGCGCGTGGAAGAAGCCCTCGACGACGCGCTGCTGTTCGCACAGCCGCGGCTCAACCGCCACGGCATCCGCGTGGTCCGCGAGTTTCCGCCCGATCTGCCCACGGTCTTGGCCGACCGCCCGCAGTTCGTGCAGGTGCTGATCAACCTCTTGCTCAACGCGGCGGACGCCATGCCCGCCGGCGGGAGGATCACCATCTCGGCCCGCGGCGGTCACGCCGACGGCCCGGTGGCGTTGACCGTCGCCGACACCGGCTCGGGCATCAGCCCGGAGCATCTTCCGCACATCTTCGAGCCCTTCTACACCACCAAGAAGCCCGGCGAGGGCAACGGACTGGGCCTGGCGGTAGTGGCCCGGATCATCGAGGCCCATCGCGGGCGTATCCGGGTCGAGAGCCGGGTGGAAACCGGCACCACCTTCGAGATCGAGCTGCCCCGCGCCCAGCGGGCGCACGTCTAGCCCGGGTCATTCCGGGTTCGTTTGTCGGCGGGCGGCCCGTCCA
>JABRVU010000427.1:0-2347 GCA_039961895.1 Phycisphaerae bacterium
AAGCCGCGGGCCTGGACCTGCCGCCCGCGCACGGCTCGTTCCAGATTCACATCACCCAGCTTTCCACGGGCCAGCGCCTCACCTATACCGTCAACGTCGATCTAGACGGCATCAACCCCGCGGGCGACACCACGCTCACCAGCCTCGCTGCTGACCTGGACGCGATCAGCGACATCACCGCGTCGGCCACCTCCGACGGCCGGCTCCAGATCAGCGCCGACACCAACGATTTCCAGATCAGCTTCAGCGATGACACCAGCGGCGTGCTGGCGGCGCTGGGGATCAACACGTTCTTCACGGGCACGAGCGCCCGGGACATCGGCGTCAACAGCGTGGTCGCGCAGGACGTGACTCTTCTAGCTGCTGGGCGCGGGCATGCTGTGGGCGACAACCAGGCCGCCCTGGCCATCGCCGCCCTGCGCCAAACGGGCGTTGATGAGCTGGGCGGCATGAGCCTGCCCCAGTATTGGAGCCGTCACGTCGAGGACCTGGCGGCGAAGCTTTCCGCCACCCGTCAGCAGGTTGATGCTGACACCGTCGTGTTCGAGAACCTCCAGGCCCAGCAGCAGGCGATCTCCGGCGTCAACATCGACGAGGAAGCCATCGACCTGGTCCGTTACCAGCAGGCGTACCAGGCCAGCGCCCGATTTCTTTCCGTTGTCGATGAGCTGATGCGAACGCTGCTGGCCATGGTGTAGGACGATCCGCGATGACCCGGCGAATCATCCAGACCGCTGTTGCGATCAGACGCCCGACGATGGAGCGCCTCTTGACCCGCTAACGGATTCAGGCGATGTCACGCATCACCCCCATCTTCGCGCGGCCCACCTCGCTGATGGTCAGCGACCAGCTCCTGAGCCGCCTGCGCGCCACCCAGCGGCAGTTGCTCGAGGCGCAGGTGCAGATCTCCACCGGCAAGCGCTACAGCCGCCCCTCCGACGCTCCCGATCAGACCGGGGCCATCCTGTTTCTCAACCGCCAACTGGCCACCAGCGAGCAATATGCCCAGAACCTTCAGCAAGCGCTGGGCGCGCTCAACAACATGGACGTGGCTCTGGGCGAGGCCCACGACATCGCCCTGGAAGCCAAAACCATCGCCCAGAGCCAGATCGGCGTGGGCTCCGACGCCCAGACCCGTCAGACCACCTCGCTGGTGATCGACGCCCACATTCAGTCGTTGATTGATCTGGCTAACCGCCAGTTCAATGAGCGGCCGCTCTTCGGCGGGAATGCCGGCGCTGTGGAGGATCAGCCGATCTTCGAGGCCTTCCTGGGCGGCGTGCGCTACCGCGGCTCGCGCCAGAGCCTTCAGGGCGACACGGGCGTCACCGGCGGCCACCTCATCGGCGCCAGCGGCACCGACGTTTTCGGGGCCCTCTCGGCGCGCATCGAGTCCACGGTGGACCTGAACCCCCTGGCCTCCGCGGACACCCGCATCAGCGATCTTAACGGCGCTCAGCTCCAAGGGGTGCGCAAAGGATCGGTGCGGCTGACCGTGAATGGCACATCCGCTGACGTTGACCTCTCCAACGCCGACACGCTCAACGATGTGCTGACGCGCATCAACGCGGCCATCACCGTCATCGACCCCGCTGCCGGCTCGCTGGCCATCGCCAACGGCGCGTTCGAGTTGACCGCCAACGCCGGCTACACCATCGCCATCCAGGACATCGGCAGCGGGCAAACCGCCGCGGACCTGGGCATCACCCTCACCGCTGCGGGCGGCACCGTTGCCGGCGCCGACCTCAACCGCCGGCTCACCGCGCTGACCCGGCTCAGCGATCTGGGCGTGGCCATCGACTGGGCCAGCGGGCTTTACATCACGCAAGGTTCGCAGACGCAAGTGGCGGACTTTTCCGCCGCCCAGACCATTCAGGATCTTCAGAACGTCATCGAGCAGTTGAATTTGGGCCTGCGCCTGGAGATCAACGAGCAGGCCGACGGTTTGAACCTGGTCAGCGAGGTCAGCGGCATCCGCTTGTCGGTGGGGGAGAACGGCGGGACCACCGCCCAGGACCTGGGCTTGCGTTCCTTCGGCCTGGACACCCGCCTGGACGAGTTCCGCGACGGCCTGGGCGTGGAGAATATCGAGGGCGAGGCCGATTTCGCCGTTACGCTTCACGACGGCACCACGTTCCAGGTGGACATCGACGGCGTCACCACGGTGCAGGAGCTGATCACCGCCATCGAAACCGCTGCGGCGGGGGCGGGGGTGAACGTGGGCGTCGACTTTGCCGTTTCGCTGGCGTCGGTGGGCAATGGTCTGGTCTTTCAGGACAACACCGCGGGCGCGGATGAGTTCCGCATCGAGAACGTCGGCCAGAGCGTCGCTGCGGACCACCTGGGC
>JABRVU010000428.1:0-5902 GCA_039961895.1 Phycisphaerae bacterium
GGTCTGAGGGTTCCCATCCACTCGGCGGGGCTGGCGGTTGATGTCGGGGGCGCTTATACCGCCCGGGCGCGTGCCGGTGAGGGTAGTCGGATGGGCGGTATCAGCAGGGCGCGTGCCGACCTGGCGGGTGTTCACGCGATGCCCGCGGTCGGGGCGAGTTTGGACGGCCAGGCGTGCAGCGCGTAAACCGTGTGTCGCCGGCGTCTCCTCAGGAGGATTGACGGGTTCCAGATCGCCCCGAGGATCAGCGAGCCTGGCTGGCGGACCGGCGGCTGCCGGGATAATGACGGTGGAATGGAGCGGTTGTCGTGCTTCCGCGGGTGCACGGCCGGGTGGTTGGCGCGAAGGATACACCGCCGATGGGTGGACCTGAGCCGGGACCACGACGCTGCCCAAACCGGCCAAGGCGGCCGCCCATGACGCGATCGTTCTCCACGGGCCGGCCCGGCATCCAGCGTTTCTGATCGGCGACCGTTCGGCCATGCATACGCCCCGAATGTCGGAACCGCAGACGGATCCCGGGCACGTTACTGCCCGCGCCGCCAGGCGCCAAGGACCGGCCGGCGGATGCGATGCTCAAAGGGTAGATACGACGGATACCAGCAGCCGTGCCGACCCGCGCCGGACGCGCGCGGCCCGATGGCCATCCGGTTCTGTGACACAAATGGCGAGGGTAAGACATGAAGCGGCCCGCCCTCCGTGCGGGCCGTGGCCGGGCTGCATACACGAACCCGCGGCTGCGCGATCGATCCGACCAGGCCGGCGTGGGCGGGGTTGTTCATCGACCCGCCTGCTCCGGACGGGCGATGTCGTATTTCTTGAGCCGGTAGCGAAGATTATCGCGCGAGATGCCCAGGGCCTTGGCGGCCTTGGTCTGGTTCCATCCGGCGTCCTTGAGGGCCTTGATGATGAGGGCCTTCTCATAGCCCCACAGCCCGGACCCGCCGCCCTCGGGCGCGGCCGGCCCGCCGGAATCGCCGGCGATCTCGCGGGGCAGTTGCGTCGGGCCGATGGTCTGCCCATCGGACAGCAGCACGGCCCGCTCGACGATGTTCTGCAACTCGCGGATGTTGCCCGGCCACTGGTAGCTGGTGAGCAGGGCGACGGCCTCGTCGCTGACCGCCGGCACCGGCACGTTGAGCTGGGCCGCCGACAGCCGCACGAAATGCTCGACCAGCAGGGGGATGTCCTCGCGGCGCTCGCGCAGCGGCGGCGTGCGGATGGGGAACACGTTGAGCCGGTAATAGAGGTCTTCGCGGAACGAGCCGTCCTTCATGGCCTTGGTCAGGTCGCGGTTGGTGGCCGCGATGATGCGCACGTCGCAGGCCACCGTCTTGGTCCCGCCCACCCGGACGAACTCGCGCTCCTGCAACACGCGCAGCAGCTTGATCTGCGTCGAGTGGCTGATGTCGCCGATCTCGTCGAGGAACAGCGTCCCGCCGTGGGCCAGCTCGAAGCGCCCGATCTTCTGGGCCACGGCGCCGGTGAAGGAGCCCTTCTCGTGGCCGAACAGCTCGCTCTCCAGCAGCGTCTCGGGCAGGGCGGCGCAGTTGATGGCCACGAAGGGGCGTTCGGCCCGCGGCGAGTTGGCGTGGATGTGCCGGCTGAGCACCTCCTTGCCGGTGCCGGTCTCGCCCAGCAGCAGGACGGTGGCGTTGCTGCCGGCCACGCGGGCGCACAGGTCCAGCACGTTCCGCAGGGCCGGCGAGGAGCCGACGATGTGGATGCGGGCGTCCAGCGTCGAGCGCAGCCCGCGGTACTCCATCTTGAGCTGCTCGTGATCCTGGGCGTTGCTGGCCCCGCTGGCCGCCAGGTTCGCGAAAATCCGCAGCAGATCGAGGTCCTCCGCGCTGAAGCGCTCCTGCCCGACGCGGTTGATGACCTCGACCACGCCGATGGCCCGGCCCTTGTGCACCAGGGGAGCGGCGACCATGCCCCGGGTGGTGAAGTGCGACTTGTCGTCGATGCCGCGGAAGAAGGACTGGTCCTGGTTGACGTCGTCCACCAGGGCGGGCTGGCCGGTCCTGAGCACCCGTCCGGCGATACCCACCTCGGCGTCGAAGGCCTCGCCGAGCAACTGCTCGGCCCGGTTGCCGGTGGCGGCCTTGAAGATCAGCTTCCTGCGATCGCGGTCGTAGAGCAGCACCGAGCTGGCCTCGGCGGACATGACGTCGCGGGCGGTTTCCGCGATGGCCTGGAGCGTGCTCTGCAAATCCAGCGAGCTGTTGATGGCCGCCGAGGCCTCGATGAGGGCGGAGAGCGTTCGGTTCGGCAACCGCTCGGAGGTGATGGACATGATCCCGACCTTTCATCGGCCGGCCCGCGGCCGGCTCACGTCGAGGGCGGCTGATCGGCCCGCGGCCCGAAGGGGTGCGGCTCCTCTTTCTCCGCCCCTGTCGCGACCGTGTCCGGAACCGGCCCGCTCGGCTGTATGAACCCGGTCATTACCGGCGTTATGGGACCGGGATGTCTCCCCCGGGGCCTGGTTCAACCACCAACTCTCGGCTCAAACTAAGTTTACGCGGTATCCGCTGTCAAGATGGATTTGACGGGGAATGAGCCGGCACTATCATGAGTTTCTGACGATGCCTTCGTGAACCCCGAACCAACTCCCTGGTCCGGCGTAGGAAGCATAGGCGGTGACAACACCAACGGACGAGCAGTTGCTGGCCGATTACGTGGCCGGTCAGGTGGACGGTTTCGAGCTGCTGGTCCGTCGGCACAGCCAGGAGCTGTTCCGCTTCCTGGCCCGGTTTACGGGCAACGGAGCGCTGGCCGAGGACATCGTGCAGGAGGCGTTCCTTCAGGTTCACCTGTCCGCGGCCAGTTTCGACAAGTCTCGGCGGTTCAAGCCCTGGCTGTTCACCATCGCCGCCAACAAGGCCCGGGACGTGATGCGCAGCCGGCGGCGTCGGCCGGAGGTCCCCCTCGACGCCCACGTCGGTTCCGAGGAGGACGAGAGCCAGCGTTTTCTGGACTTCCTGGCCGACAGCTCGGCCGCCCCGACCGGCACGCTCGAAGCGGAGGAGGAACGCGCGTTTGTCCGCTCGATCATGGCCAGGCTGCCCGATCATCTTCGTGAGGTGTTGATTCTCAGCTATTACCATCGGTTTCCATACAAGGAGATCGCCGACATTCTGGAGGTCCCGCTGGGCACGGTGAAAAGCCGGCTGCACGCGGCGGTGGGGCAATTCGGGCAGGCCTACCTGGCGGCGACGCGCGGCCGGGGAGAGCCCTTGCCGAAGGAGACCTTCGAGGGCCGGTAAGAACACGGACCGGCCGACGCTCGTATCCAAGCGTGGGGGGCCGGCCGACGGCTCGAGGCCGGCGCAGGACCGAGGAGAATGACGGCAGGACGACGATCATGATGAGCAACGACGATAGCGGGTTGCTGGAGTTTCAGCTTCTCGATCTTCACCTGCGACGTCTGGATGAGCGGCAGGCCGCCGGCCTGGAGGACGCGGTCGCCCATTCGCCGGAGCTGGCCGGCCAGAGCCGGGCTTTGCGCGACCTGCTGGGCGTGCTCGACCGCTATGAGGCCCCCGAGCCTCCCGAGGACCTGGTGGACGCCGTCCTGGCCCGGGTCAACGAAGCGGCCCGGGGCGGGCCGACGCCGATTCCGTTCCCGGGCCCGGCCCAAGCCTTGCCCAGCGGCTCGACCCACGACTTGTCCAGCAGTCCGGTCCTGTCGTTGCGCGAGCTGATCGCCATCGCCGCCTGCATCACGCTGTTCATCGGCGTGTTCGTGCCCGGGTACTACAAGGCCCGCAGCGCCGCCAACCGCAACCAGTGCCGGCGGCACATCGCCACGCTGTACGGGGGCATGAGCAGCTACGCGGCGGCCAACCAGGGTCATCTGCCCTATGCCGGATACGTCCCCGGGGGCTCCTGGCTGTTCACGCGGCAGGCCAGCGTTCCGCGGGCCTCCAACACCCGGCACATGTTCCTGCTGCTGCGCGGCAAGTACGTCACCGACCGCGACTTCCTGTGTCCCGCCTCGCCTGAGGCCCGCCCCATGCTGGCCGATGATTACCGCGAATTCACCGATTTCACCGACCCCTCGAACAACTCCTACAGTTTCATCTACATGAATCTTCCCGCCCCGGTGCGGATGGAGAACCATCAGACGCAAAGTACCGGTCAGATCGCCTACGCCGGCGACCGCAATCCCCTCTTCGATACCCGTTCCGCTTCGCGGATCAGTCCCTTCAACGACCGGTCGTTCAACTCCCCGGCCCATGACAACGGCGCGGGCCAGAACGTGCTGAGCGCCAACGGCCAGACCTTCTGGGCCGACAACCCGCGGGTGGGCGTGGACAAGGACAACATCTACTGCTCCGGCGAACGCACCTGCTACGAGGGCACGGAGCAGCCCTCCTTCCCCACCGACAGTTTCATCGTGCCCTGAGCCCGCAAGCGGGCTGGGGTCTCCTGGCCGCTCACGGCTTCTCCCGGCAGGTACAGACCATCTTCCCGCATCCGGGACAGCCCTGCCCGTATTTCTCGTGCAGCGCGTCGCTCAGATCGACGCCCTCGACGTTGGCCAGGGTGGCCAGCCAGGCCAGCACGTCGGCGAATTCTTCGCGCTTGTTGGCCGGGTCATCGCCGTGGGCGATGGCCGCCGCCAGTTCGCCGATCTCCTCGACCAGCCACAGGAACGTCCCCGCCGAGCCGCGCTGGCGGTCCTTGTGCGAGTACATCACTTCGATGAGCCGCTGGAAATCGCGCAGGTCCATGCGGCCGTTATAATGACCGCGTGCGGTCCGATCAACGACCACGCCAGACCCTGCCGCGCTCGGCCCGGATCAAGTCGCGGGCCGACTTCGATCGGGTCTTCCGCGACAGGCGCCGCGCCGCGGACGCGGTCCTGACCGTCTACCTCGCGCCCGGCGCGGAAAAGCACGCCCGCCTGGGCATCTCCGTCTCGCGCCGGCTGGGCAAGGCCGTTCTCCGCAATCGCGTCAAGCGTCTGGTGCGCGAGTCCTTTCGGCGGCTGCGCCCGGAGCTGCCGCCCGGAACCGATTGGGTCGTCGTGCCTCGCGTCGGGCGAACCACGCTCGCCCAGGTGGACGCCTCGCTCAGGGGGCTCATCCGCCGGCTGCTCCGCGAAGGCGGCCGGGCGGTCCGGCCCGACTCCGCGCGTTGACGACCCGGGCGGGCCGGTGCGACAATCCCTCGCGTATCGGGCCGCGCGGGGCTTCCACCCGCGCATGCATTCCTCTTCAGACGATGACCAAGGAGGCCACGTGAACTGGCAGGAGCGTTTCGATGCGGCCTTGCGTTACGCGGATTTCCTGGAGGCCCACGGCACGCCCGCGCACCGCCAGCGCTGGCGGGCCGTCTACGAGCGGGTCGCGCTCCGGCCGGAGCAGACCGCGCTGCTGGCCGGCTTTACGCGGCGGATGAACGTGCTCTGCCTGGCCGGGGCCTGGTGCGGCGACTGCGTGGATCAGTGCCCGATCTTCCGGCGCTTCGCCGAGGCCGGGCCGCGGATCGAGCTGCGCTTCCTGGACCGCGACGCGCACCCCGACGTGCAGCGGGAGCTTTCGCTGTGCGGCGGGAATCGCGTGCCGGTGGTGGTGTTCCTCTCCGAGGATTTCGCGGAGTGCGGGCGTTACGGCGACCGGACCCTCAGCCGGTACCGCGAGCTGGCCGGGACGCTCATGGGGGCGGCCTGCCCGACGGGGATCGCGTCCGCCGCTCCGGCCGACCTGCTGTCGGCGGTGACGGCCGACTGGCTCGTCGAGTTCGAGCGCATCCAGCTCATGCTCCGGCTCTCGCCCCGCCTGCGCGAACGATACGGCGATTGAACCCGGCGCGACGGAGGGCGACCTCGGGGTACTCGCCGCCCGCGCCCGGCGGCGCCTCGCGTCTGGACGGTCCCTCCGAGCGACTCTACAAT
>JABRVU010000429.1:0-10428 GCA_039961895.1 Phycisphaerae bacterium
CAGCGTTCGCCCGTCGAAGAGGGCGACGGAGTCGGCGTCGCCCAAAGGTTGCGAGGCCGGCTCCCCGGCCGCGACCGGAACCGCCAGCAGGACCAACAGGGCGTAAGCATGCGTATCCATGCGTCAATGCCTCCCGACGTTCGCCGGCGATCCGCACCCGCCGGGCGGTGGTGACGGATCCGCCGTCACGCGGCCGGTGGGCTGGTGGCGCAGCCTCAGGTTACGGGCGGCGGCGGTGAGCCGGCAGAGTTTCTCGTAGGCCTCGTCGATACTGGGCGGCTCGCCGGCCTCGGGGGCAAAGCCGCAATCCGGGTTGAGGGCGATGCGTTCGGGGGCGATCAGGCCGGCGCCGGCGGCAGCCAGGGCCTCGATCTGCTCGACCGTCGGGCATTGTTCGCCGCGTACGTCCACCACGCCCATGCCCACGTCCAGGTGCCCGGGCAGCAGCCGAAGATCGCTCAAGTCGCCGGTCCCCTGATAGGCGAACTCGAGGTTCACCCGGTCCACCTTCAGCTCCGAAAAGAACGGCAGGATGGGCTTGTAGTCGCCGCGCACGTCGCTGCGGCGCTTGTACACGCTGTGGCAGCAGTGCAGGTGGACCTCGGCTTTCAGGCCTTCGGCCACGCGATTGACGGCCGCGACGGCCGCGGGCAGCTCGCTTTCGATGTCCCAGGCGCGATGCAGCCGCTCGTCGTGAGAACCTTCGCCGGCCATGAGCGACCGGTCGCAGTAGTAGGTCAGCGCCGGGTCGTCGATCTGAACGACGTCGATGCCCGCCTCGACCAGGGCGGCCGCCTCGCGGGCCAGGACCTCGGCCAGGTGATCCATGAAATGCCGCGCCGTCGGATACGCCGACCGGCTGTAGTCCTCGTGCCAGTAACGCATCGCGATCAGGAACGGGCCGGGCAGCGCGAACTTGCGCACGCGCCCGGTGTGGGCGGCCAGAAAGCGGGCGTCCTCCGCGAAGACCGGATCGCTCCGCTCGATCCGCCTGACCACCACCTCGGTGAGCTTGGTCTCGCCCTGGTGCTGATAGCGGCGACAGCGCTCAAAGCCGCCGACGCGCTGAAGATACTCGCGGATGTACTGCACCCGCCGCCATTCGCCGTCGCTGACCACGTCGAGCCCGGCCTGTTCCTGAAGGCGGACGGCGAACACGACCATCTCGTCCATCAGACCGGCGTACCGCTCGGGCGGAAGCGTCTGGCGATCGGCCAGCAGGTCCAGCACCACCCGGGGCCGCGGCAGCGAGCCGATGACCTGGGTGTAGAACAGAGGCAACGCCCGCACGCGGTCGGTTTTCATGAGCGACGGTCCCGCAGGTCAGTACGAAAGGGCATACAACACGACGTTTCCCGCCAGCTTGAGCGCGTCCTCGCCGGCCAGTCCGCGGCAGGCGTAACAGGTGTGCCCGTCCACGCCGCAGCCGATGCCGTAGGTGCTGTACACGACGGCGAACCGGCCGTCCAGCTCGATCCCCTCCAGCCGGACGGCGCTGAGCCCCGGGTGCTCGGCGAGGACCGCGGGCTTATACCCCACCTTCGGCAACGGCACGCCCGGCGAACCGGTCAGGATCGGACTGTCGGCCGGCAGCGGCTTGAGCGGCGAACGGGGAAACAGCTCCTTCATCAGCTTGCGGAACGACTCGTCGAACGCCTTGCGACCGCAACAGGCCTCCGCGAACAGAAAGCCGCCGCTGGCCAGGTGCTTGCCCAGGGCGGCGGTCTCTTCCGCGGACAACTCGAAGCTGAAGTGGCCGGTCATGAACACGATGGGGTGGTCGGCCAGCCGCGCGTCCGTGGCCCGCAGCGGCTCGGATTGCCGGACCACGTCCACGCCCATCTTCTCGTGCAGGTAATCGGCCAGCCTGGAGAGCACCTGCGGATCGGGCCGCCAGTCGCCGTCGTGCACCAGTTGGGCGATGAGCAGGGCCCCGCGCGGCGGGGGGCCGGGGGGCCCGGCCGGCCCACGCACTTTCTTCACCGCGTCCAGGCGGTCGGGCAGGGGCTCGAGCCCGGTGGCATACGCCGCCAGGTTGGCGCCCAGCTCGAGCCCGGCGCGGCTCTGCGGCAGGTTCGGATACTCCCACAGGCAGGCCAGGTCGTGCGGGCAGAAGATCACGCTGGTGCGACAGCCGGCGTCGATGCCCTGAACCTCGAACGACCGGCCGTCCACGGCGAACAACATGCGGAAGACGGGATGATCGTCCGGCAGGCGGCGCAGCTCGTCATCCGGGAAAGCCGTCCGGGCGAAGTTCACGAACCCCTGCCGGAACTTCTCGCCGGTGCAGCTCGCCACCGCCAGGATCGTGCCGCCCTGGCGGACGAATTCGCGGAGCTGCTCGACGTGTCGGGGCGTGAACGCGGGAAACTCGTTACCGTTGAGATACAGGATGGGCGCGGCCAGCCAGCGCTCCAGCGGATCGTCGCGCCCGACCACCTCCCAGGTCGGGGGGTCGCCCAGCCGGTCGGAGATGAACGAGCACAGGTGGGTCAGGTCGTTGCGGGTGAGGTTCCAGCGCGAGTCGCTGCTCCAGGCCAGCTTGTGGAACAACACCGGCTTGTGCCCCTTGGCCAGGAACAGCAGGGCGAAGGCCGTATCCACCAGCGCGTCGGTCTCCCGCCAGCTTCCGTCGCGGCGCTGGCGTTCGAGCAGAACGGTGGCCCCCTCCTTGTACCAGTCGTGTTCGCCGATGAAGCGCTGGCCGGAGAGGATGCCGGCCCGCTCCATCGCGTACATGTAGTAAAAGTACCAGGAGCTGCGGGCGGCCGGTCCGGCGTTCTGATCGGCGCGGAAGTTGTCGGCCATCCAGCTCCAGGCCCGCAGCAGAGCCCGCGACTCGGCGTATTGCCCGCAGCAGTGCGGCCGACCGTCGGGACCGACGCTGGGGCGCTTCCGGGCGTACAGCGAGTGGCCCACGATGTAGAGGCTGGCGATGCCGGCGCTGGTCATGCTGCCGTAGGAATTCGCGCCGGGCATGTAGCCCCACCCGCCGTCGGCGTTCTGACCGTGAAGCCAGGAACGTTCGGCACTGCGCCAGGTGGCCGCCGGGATGAACGCCCCGGCCTTGCCCGCCTCGTGCAGGCCCAGCAGAGCGAACTGCGAATTCGAGTAATCGCCCCTCCCAGCCGGCGGGCCGTATCCCCACATCCCGTTGTTCACCTGGGCCCGCACCAGAAAGTCGGCCGAAGCGCGGATTTCGTTGCGATAGCGCGCCGGGTCGGCAGCGGCCAGGACCTGGATCTTCAGCGCCGTGGTGTACACGTGCTGATCGGGCAGCACGCGAAGGGCCTCGATGGCCCGGGCGACGGCCGGGTCATTCGAGGGCACGCCGGCATTGAGCAGCGCCAAGGTCACCAGGGCGGTGGTTCCGCCCGGCTGATAGGCGTCGCGCCACACGCCGTCGGCGTTGCGGGCCTCCTTGAGCCACGCGACCGCCCGGGCCATGGCCTCGCGCACGTCGGCCCCGCTGATCTCCTGCGCCGCCAGGGGCGTCGCCGCCGTGACGGCCATCGCCCACGGCAGAACCGGCCATGCAACCGTCAGGCGGATACCACGCATGCCCTCGATTATACTCCCTTGCTTCCCGATGCGGATGACGCGCCGGCGATCGCAGACGGCCGCGGCTCGACGGGGGGCCGATTCCTGCCGCGGGGCAGGAAGGGACGTGTATCCTTCGCGTGACCGATCTACCGCGCCAGCAGAGACAGAGCGTATAATGAGAGCGCATCAGGTCACCCGTGCCCGACCGGCTCCCTCCCGGCCGGTCGATGCGCGCGGGACCGGCCTTCGGCCGGTCGGCTTTCAGGGTGCCGGAACACATGCGGAGGAGTCGGCCGGCTGGAGCCGTCGTCGAGGAGGTTGCCGTCCATGCCCACTTATGAGTACCAGGCGGTTGAGCCGGACTCGGGCTGCGACCGCTGCCGGACGCGCTTCGAGTTCCGGCAATCCATCCACGATGAGCCGCTCAAGGCCTGTCCGGTCTGCGGTCGGCCCGTCCGCAAGCTGGTTTCGCTGACCGGCGTCTCGACGCAGCCGTCGGTCAAGTCCATGCTCAGCGACAGGAACCTCAAGGCCAAGGGTTTCACCAAGCTGGTCAACGAGGGCGGGGGCAGGTTCCGGAAAGTCACTTGACCGCGGCGTTGCATGGTGCGACGCCGGGAAGGCGCGTCCGCGAGCGGAATCCGCATGAGCCCGTCCGACGCCCTGGAACGCCTCGCCCGCCTGGTCGGCGACTTCGAGCCCGGCACGGTATCGCTGGTCGGGTCCGGGCCCGGCGACAGCGCGCTGATTTCGGTCCGCGGGGCGGTGCGCGTGGCCCAGGCCGACGTGATTCTGCACGACAAGCTGATCGGTCCGGAGCTGTTGGAACTGGCCGGGCGTGATGCCGAGCGGATCTTCGTCGGCAAGTGGCGCGGCGAGAAAGTCTGGACGCAGGAGCAGATCAACGCCGCCCTGGTCGAGCAGGCCCGGGCCGGACGGCGGGTGGTGCGGCTCAAGGGCGGTGACCCCTTCGTGTTCGGGCGCGGAGGCGAGGAATGCGAACACCTGGCCGCCGCCGGCGTCCGCTACGAGGTTGTGCCGGGCATCACGGCGGCGTTCGGGGCCCCCGCCGCCGCGGGCATTCCGTTGACCCACCGCGGCCTGAGCGGCTCGTTCGCCCTGGTTACAGGCCACCTGGCCGGCGATCAGCCCGGTGGGCCGGATTACACCGCCCTGGCCCGCATGGAGACGATCGCCATCTACATGGGTGTCAAGACGCTGGGCGACAACTGCCGGCGGCTCATGGCCGCGGGCCTGGCCCCGGACACCCCAGTGGCGGTGATCCGCTGGGGCACCCGTCCGCGGCAGCAGACCGTCACCGGCACGCTGGCCGATATCGACCGGCGGGTTCAGGCCGCCGGCCTCGATCCACCCGCCCTGGTGCTGGTCGGGAAGGTGGTCACGATGCGCGAGCGGATCGAGTGGTTCGAGCGCCGCCCGCTGCACGGGCAGGTCATCGTGGTCACCCGCATGCGCGGCCAGGCCGCGGGACTGAGCGGCCCGCTGCTGGCGGCCGGGGCCGAGGTCATCGAGGCCCCGACCATCGAGTTGGCCGACGTCGAGGACCACACGGCCATCGACGCGGCCATCCGGCGCCTGGCCGACTATGACTGGCTGGTGCTGACCAGCACCAACGGCGTGGACGCTTTCTTTGCCCGGCTGGCGGCGCTGGGGCTGGACGCGCGGGCCCTGGCCGGCGTGAAGGTGGCGGCAGTCGGGACGGCCACCGCCCAGCGGGTGCGGGCGCAGGGCATCCGGCCCGACCTGGTGCCCGAAGAGGCCTCGGGCGAGGCCCTGGCCGAGGCGGTCATCGCCATGGGCGCGCGGGACCGGCGGTTTCTGCTGCCGCGGGCCGACATCGCCCGCGAGCAACTGCCGGCGGCCTTGCGGGCCGCGGGCGGCGAGTGCGACGATCTGCCCGTCTATCGCACCGTCCGGCCGGCGTCGCTCCCGGAGGCGTTCCTCAACCGATTTGACGCTGGAGAGATAGACTGGATCACGCTGACCAGCCCTTCTTCGTTCGTGAACCTGCTGGCCCTGCTGGGTCCGCAGCGGAGCGAACGGCTCGCCCGGGTCAGGCTGGCCAGTATCGGGCCGACGACCACGCAGGCCGTCCGTCAGGCCGGTTTCGAGATCGCCTGCCAGGCCGAACCGCACGACGCCCCCGGCCTGGTGGCGGCCATCCGCCGAACGCTCGGAAAATGAGTATCACGAGGAGACACCAGATGAGATCGACACGGCGGTGCTCGTTCGGAAGGCCTTGGGCGCTGGTTTGCTGCTGCGGATGGTTGATGACCGCGGCGTGGACCGCCTGGGGCGCCGATCAGCCCCAATGGGGCCGGCGCCACGCGCGCAACATGGTCTCGGACGAAACCGGCCTGCCGGCGGGGTTCGACCCGGCCTCGGGCCGGCAGGTCCGCTGGACGGCCGACCTGGGGACCGAAACCTATTCGACCCCCATCGTGGCGAGCGGGCGGGTCTTCATCGGCACCAATAACCTCCGCCCCCGCGACCCGCACCACACCCGCGACTGCGGCGTGCTGATGTGCTTCGACGAGAAAGACGGGCGGTTCTGCTGGCAGTTGGTCGTGCCCAAGCTGGGCCCCAGCCCCTATCTCGACTGGCCCAGGACCGGCATGGTCTCGCCCTGCACCGTCGAGGGCGACCGGGTCTACATGCTCAGCAACCGCAACGAGGTGATGTGCCTGGACCTGGCCGGCATGGCCAACGGCAACGACGGCCCCTACCAGGACGAGGGCGCCCACATGGGCCTGCCCGACGGCCCGGCCGAACCGGTCAACCCCACCGACGCCGACGTGCTGTGGCTGTTCGACATCGACCGCGAGCTGGGCGTGCACCAGCACGACGCCGCCCACTGCTCGATCCTCATCGACGGGCCGTATCTGTACCTGTGCTCCTCGAATGGCGTGGATGACACGCACCTGCGGATCGTCGCGCCGGAGGCCCCCGGGCTGATCGTGCTGGACAAGGCCACCGGTCGGCTGGTGGCCCGCGACCGCGAGCGGATGGCTCCGAACACGATCCACTGCACCTGGTCGTCGCCGGCGATCGGCGAGGTGAACGGACGGCGGCTGGTGTTCTTCGGCGGTGGCGACGGCGTGTGCTATGCCTTCGAGGCCCTGCCGCCCGGCCTGCCTCCCGATCAGGGCCGGGTACTCAAGAAAGTCTGGTCGTTCGATTGCGACCCGTCGGCGCCCAAAGAGAACGTCCACCGCTACCAGGACAACCGCCGCGAGGGGCCGGTCAATATCATGGGCATGCCCGTGTTTCACGGCGGGCGGGTGTTCGTGGCCGCCGGCGGCGACTTCTGGCACGGGCGGCGCGTCTCCTGGCTCAAGTGCATCGACGCCGCCCAGACCGGCGACGTCACCCGCGACGGCCAGGTCTGGTCGTACGCGATGGACCAGCACTGCATGTCCACGCCGGCCATCCACGACGGACTGGTCTACATCGCCGACTGCCGCGGACGGGTCCACTGCCTGGACCTGGCCACCGGCAAGCCCCATTGGGTGCACCCGACGGGCGGCGAGATCTGGGCCTCGACGATGGTGGCCGACGGAAAGGTCTACGTGGGCAACCGCTCGGGCGAGCTGTGGGTCCTGGCCGCCAGCAGAGAGAAAAAGGTGCTCGCCACCGTCGATCTGGACGGCCCGATCCAGGGAACGCCTACGCCGGCCAACGGCACGCTGTACGTCGCCACCATGAAGCGGCTCTACGCGATCGGCGGCCCGCCGGCGCCCTGATCCCGGCGACCGCCCGCAAGCGGAGCATCAGCCGTTGAGCGTCCAGCCCTCGCGGTAGCGCCGCCGCAGCAGATCATTGCCCTCGGCGCTGTTGGTGACCCTGCCGGATGCGCCGTCGTACTCGATCCGCTTGCCGACCCGGTAGGCCACCAGTCCCAGCAGCATCATCTCGATCATCGTCCCGCCGTAGTCGAAGTTGCAGCTCGTCTTGAGGCCGCCCTTGCAGGCGTTGATCCACTCGCCCAGGAAGTCGCCCAGCGGAGGGATCAGTTTCTCCTTGGGGCGCGGCGCGTAATAAGTCATGTCCGCGTCGTCGCCGCTGGGGATGAGCAGGCGCGAATTGAAATCGGCCACCAGGAAGCCCTTGCTGCCCTCGAACAGGGCCCCGTGCCCGATGGCCTTCAGGTTGATCGACGGCGCCGGCGGCTTGGGCATGACTCCGCCCTGATACCAGCTCACGCCGATCGCCGGCCGCCAGTCGTTGGCCGGCACCTCGAAATGCGTCTCAAGCTCGACCGGTGTCACCTCCGGATTGTATTTCTCACCCTTGCCCTCGGCCCAGATGGGCAGGCCCGCGTCGATCGCGTTCCAGGCCAGGTCCATGGTGTGGCTGCCCATGTCGCCGACCTGGCCGGTGCCGAAATCCCAGTACATGTTCCAGCTCAGGCAGTTGAGGCCCGATCGCCCGGCGAAATAGCCGGGGTTGTAGGGATGAAACGGAGCCGGCCCGAGCCACAGGTCATAGTGCAGGTGTGGGGGCGGCTCGCCGGCGGCCGGCAGGTAGCCGTCCCGGCGAAGCTGCCGATCGCCCCAGGCGCAGACCCGTTTGAGCTGGCCGATGGCCCCGTCCCGGATCAGCTCGCGCACGCGGTTGAAGTTCGGGTAGGCGTGCCGCTGGGTCCCGACCTGCGTGGCCAGCTTGTTTTTGTTCTTCAGATAGTTCGCCCGGACCAGGCGGACCTCCTCGACGGTGTTGCCCATCGGCTTTTCGCAGAACACGTGCAGCCCGCGGTTGAGGGCCCAGTTGGTGATGAAGGCGTGGGTGTGGTCGGTGGTGCAGCAGACCACCGCGTCCAGGCCCTTCTGATCGAGGCAGCGGCGCCAATCGACGTAGGTCCTGGCCTGGGGGAACTTCTGCGCGGCCCCGGCCAGCTTCTGCTCGTCCACGTCGCACAAGGCCACGACGTTCTCGCGGGACAGGCCCTTCTGGTGGGCCTCGCCGCGGCCCCAGACGCCGATCAGGGCCACGTTCAGCTTGTTGCTGGGCGCGTCAGCCCCTTTGAGCACGCCGCCGCGCAGCAGGAGCAGTCCGCCGCCGGCGGCCGTCGTTCGCAGGAACGTCCGTCGTGTCGTCATGGTCCACCACCTTTCGCATCGAGGAATGGAAGCGCGTGAATTGTCCGCTCCGACCGGCCCGGCGTCAACGACCGCGTGGGAGTGAACGCCGTACTCCGGTCATTCGTAGTAATGATCCTGTCCGCGTCGGATCACGGGTGGCTGGAGCATGACCTCGCGGAGGTGCCCGCCGTCCAGGGCCAGCAGGGGGCTGATTTCAAACCGCCCGTCGGGCTCGCCGTCGGGTCGGAAGGGCACGTCGAAGCCGGCGCCCGACAACCAGGCGGCGGCCCGACGGTTCATGTCCCGTCGCGAGGTCTCCGCGCTGTCCACGCCGGTGGCGTTCTTGACCGGGCTGAACTCCTCGGCCCGCGTGGTCTGGAGCAGGAGCGGGTTCTCGGCCAGGGGGACGGCGTCGAAGACGAAGGCTTCGAGCTTGACCGCGTTGGGCTCGACGGGCTCGATGCGGCGCCCGTCCGGGCCCACGTGAGCGACCTTTTTCACCGCCCGGTGCCAGGGCAGCCCGAAGTTGTCATCGTCCGCGGTCAGCCGCTCGACGAACGACCGGCTCAGCACGTGGATGCCCAGGCTGGCGGCGTCGAACTTCCGCCGCCCGGCTTCGTCCCGGGCCCTGGCCAGTTCGACGGGCAGATCGGAGTACTCGATCACCTGCACCTTCCCGTCGCCGATCACGAAGTTGCCCACCCGTTCGAGGTCGTCGGCCTTGGGGATCGTCTTGCTGGACATCTGCGAACCGGTCAGGTCGTGCAGACCGATGAACAGCGGGTCGATGGGCTTGACCAGGGGATTATCCACCTGCCAGTAGCTGATATAGTCGACGCCGGCGTCGGCCATCTCGGCCAGGGCCCCCGAACGACGCAGGGCCAGCAGGCTCCCCCCGTGCCCGTCGGGCGAAAACGCGATCCGATCCGGCTCTTCCAGCAGGATCTTGCCGTCCGGCGAGAAGGCCGGCATCACCCCCTGCTGAAAGAAGCGGACCCGCCGCTCGGAGAGCCCGAAGCAGCCGTGTTCGGAGAAGAACCGGCGGGTCTGCTCGTCGTTCTGGGGGCTGGTCATCACGTACCAGGTCAGGTCCGAGCCGTAGCGGCGGTTGGTGCCCCGGATGTACTCGGCGAAAAGCTGGAACAGCGGCTTGTTGCGGACCGGCGAAATGGGGAACGCACCCTTGGGACCGGCAAAGCCCAGGCGCGTGCCCTGACCGCCGGCGACCACGAACGCGCAGACCTTGTTCTTGCGGATCAGCGACACGCCGCGCTTGACGGCGTCGGCGTACTTACCGACCAGGTCGATGCCCGGAGCGGACGGGTAGAACGGGGCCGGCCGGATGTCCTTGGGCAGCGGGAAGGGCCGGGCCTGGCGAACGTTGTGCTCGATCAGCTCCTCGATGCCGGCGAAGTGGATCTTCTCGATGTCGGCCAGGAGCCGATCGCGCTGGACGTCGGTCAGCCGGTCCCAGAAGGCCAGCAGGTGTTCCTGGCCATGCTGCCGAAGGGTCGAACGGATGCGCTCCAGGCGCTGCGATGGAGTTGAAGTCATGAGCCGGGCAACTCCCCCCTGCAAAGGGATACAAAGGCCCGCCGCGGGCCCGGCCGATACATATAGGATGCCGGGCGCAAGGTCAATAACCGGCGGAAAGCGAGAAGCGAGAAGTGAGAAGTGAGCGAAAGTCCCGGTGTCGAGTGCCTCGGATCGCAAGGTCATGAAGGCGCCGACGCGACGGGAGCTGTTGAGCGGATTGGGGCGGCTGGCGGCCGGAACCGTACTG
>JABRVU010000430.1:0-2306 GCA_039961895.1 Phycisphaerae bacterium
CATTCCTGGCGTGCGAGCCGACCCGCTCGCCGACGACCCTGCGCGGCCAGGCCCTGTTCGGGGCGATGATCGGCGGGCTGACCGTCGCCCTGCGCGTAGGACTGGGAGTCGCGGGGGCGGGTTACTGGGCCCTGCTCATGGTGAACACAATCGTGCCGGCCCTGGGCCGCGCCAGGAGAGGGCGTGCGGTGGTGGGCAGGTGAGAAGATCGGCGGCTCAGGGGATGGGCAGATTCATTCAAGGACCGCGGCGAGCCGTTGCCGAGCGGCTTTGGGAAAAACCGTGTCCCCCCGCCCGCCATCCACCTCGGAACAACGTGAAATCGCCTCATCGCTTGCAGCAGCACGCAAATCGGCGATAATGAAAGTGTGCCGCGGGCCTGCGGCGCTTGCCGCCGGAAGGCGGGCGCCCGGCCAGCACGGGAACCGAGCGCCCAATGGGCCGGATGACGCCGGCCCGGCGCGATCGGTTCCGACGCGGACCGGCCGACCGGCCCGTCCTTTGGCAACACAATAGTGCCGGCCTTTGCCGCCGACAGAACGGATACCTGTATGGGAGCAACGCTGGACGCGCTTCAACGCCTTCAAGCCCTCGAGACCCAACTTCGCTCGACCCGCGAACAGATCGAGTCCAAACGCCGCAGCATCGAAGCCCACGGCCGAAAGACCACGGCACTCACCCGACAGATCTCCGAACTTCACGATCTCATCCGCCGGGCCCAGAGCGAGGCCGACAAGCTGGACCTCGAACGCAAGGCCCGCGAGGAACACCTGGCCAGGATGCGCGAGGCCCTCAACCGCTCCAAGACCAACAAGGAATATGCCGCCATCCTGACCCAGCTCAACACCGACAAGGCCGACGCCATGAAATACGAGGACCAGGTCCTGGCGGCGCTGACCCGGGTGGATGAACTCCGGAAGCAGGAGGCCGATCTCAAGGCCCAGTTGGAGCGCGAGCAGGCCCGCGGGGCCCTGCTGGCCCAGGCCGCCCGCGAGACCGAGGCCCAGTTCGCCGGGCAGCTCAAGGCCCTGGAGGCCCAGCGGAACCAGGCCACCGAGGGCATCCCCAGGGAGGCGCTCAAGCTCTTCGAGCGGGCCTGTGAACGGCATGAGGGCGAGGGCCTGGCCTTGATCGAACAACCGCATCCCAAGCGGGCCGAATACATCTGCAGCGGCTGTTACATGTCCGTGCCGCTCGAATCGGTCAACGCCCTGCAATCGCGCGACGTGATCCTGCCCTGCCACAACTGCCAGCGGATTCTCTACCTGCCGTCCAAGGCGGTGGCGGTGTGACGCGGGCCGCGGGGGGCTCCGTCCTTGCGGTATGAGTCCCGGTCATTCAACCGGCTTTCCACCCGAAGTCGGCGGCGTAAGCGCGGTAGTGTTCGTCGCAGCGGCCCTCCTGGGCGCCGCCGCGATGCACCCAGACCCGGTACTTGAGGCGCAGCGGCTTGTCGCGGGGAAGGTCGATCATCTTGAGATCGGGATAGGACACGTTGAGCACGCCGTAATAGCGCGTCAGCCACTCCGGCGGATACTCGGGGTGGCTGGGATGGACGAAGACCGCGGCGCCGCTGCGGGCCCTGGCGGGATTGCCGTCGGGCATCTTGAAGATCGCCGACCAGTCGCCCCATTTGGCGTGGACGGTGAGCAGGTCCTCGGGCGTGTCCTTGCCGTCCATCACGATGGCGGCCTGGGAGACCTTGCGATCCGTCGTGGAACCGTAGCGGAAGGTGAATCCGCCGTAGCCCTTGCCCAGGTCGGTGGTCCCGCCGATGCGGACGCCGTCGGCCAGCGCGGTCAGGGTGATGTCGATGTCGATGGCCCGGCCATCCGCGGTGGTCCTGAACGTCCGGCAGATCACCTGTTCGCTGACGAACGGCCTGCCCTGATCCTGACCCTTGGGCGTGTAAACCCAGTCGTGCCGGGCGGACATGATCGAAAGCACCGGGGAATCGCCGGCGGCGAGCCGGCCCGGTTCGAGATGAATGGTATCCGGCTGCCACCAGGAGCCGACCGGCTTCCCCTCCATTTCATGCCGGACCCAGGCCCAGAAGATGCCGCGATGGTGGACGTGATCGCGCGGGCTCAGCCAGGTGAGGACCTCGCCGTCCAGCCCGATCAGCGGATGGATGAAGTCGGTGAGGGGATAGCGCTGGCCGGGCGCGGGCTTGCCGTGCCAGTAGGAATAGACCGGATCGCCCGCCGCCGTCGCCAGGTGGAATTGCGGGTCGCTGATCTTGGAGACGTAGGGGTTCGCCGGCCGCGGCCCGTTCGCCGCGGCGTCGCCGATCGTCACCCGGATGG
>JABRVU010000431.1:0-2137 GCA_039961895.1 Phycisphaerae bacterium
TGATCGAATCCCGCGCCGCAATCTGGACCCCCAGGGCCCCGCGGATCAGACGCAGATGACGATCCCCGGAGCCGAACAGCGAGCCGCGCTTGTTCGAGTCCTCGAGTGTGATGGTCAGTTCCAACTTTCCGAGGGTCTCCTGAAAACCGGATGGTCTGCACCGACGATCGGTGCCGATGCCTATTTTAGCGTACCGGCGCCCAGAAATTGAGCAGGCACCAGGCGGCGGGGGCCGCGAACAGGGGGGAATCCAGGATGTCCAGTAACCCACCGAAGCTCGGCACCACCGCCCCGGAGTCCTTCATCCCCACGTCACGTTTCAACGCCGACTCGGCGAGGTCGCCGAGGTGCCCAAAAATGGCCATAACTATCCCGAAAAAAAGAGCTTGTGATAGGCTCAGGGGTGGCGGTCCCCACCCCTGAAATCCTCGCCACACCAGCATTCCAGCCAGGCCCACGACACCGGCCAGAACCAACGCTCCGACGGCCCCCTCGATCGTTTTTCCCGGGCTCAGCCAAGGGATGAGTTTATGCCGCCCGATGGCCCGCCCGGTAAAATAGGCCCCGATGTCGCTCGACTTGACCGTCAGGATGAAGTAGACCACCAGCGCCGCCCCGCCCGGCCCGGGGTCCATGCAGCGAATCCTTACCGCGAACGAACCCAACAGGCCCGGATAGAGAATCAGAAACAGGGTCAAGGCCATGTTGGGCAGGGCCTTATCTGTCGTCTTTCTCAGCAGCGCGGCCAGGCACGTGCCCAACAGTCCGCCGGCCAGCCACCACAGGCCCAGCGGCATGCGCGCCTGCACGAACCCCAGCTTCGGGCTCAAACCCACCTCGTACTGGATCCGCTCGATCCACGGGAGAAACACCATCCCGGCACAGACCGCCGCCGCCCACCAGGTCATCGGCCGGAAGCCGCCCGCCTCGCACAGCCTGGCCAGCTCAAAAGTCGCCAGCACCGCCAGCATCACCACCAGAAGCGTGAACGGCAACCCACAGGCCACCAGCCCGGCCCGCGCCGCCGGCTCTTCCGCCGATCCGAACCGTTCCAGGGCCCGCCTCGCCAAAGCTCCATCCAGCCAGACGACCCCCACGATGGCCAGGATCATCAGCGATCCATAGACCAGGCGTTGTTTCATCGTGTGTTCTCGTTCACGGCTTTCCCCCCGTCGCCCCGCCTGGTCGCCGAACAGCCCGGCACCTGAAACACCCGGCCGTCGAACGGGAACGTGCTATCGTCGAGGCAATGGGCCCGGAAGAAGACAGCCTTCACAGGAACGATCGCGGCCGCGGCTTTGCCGGCCAAGGTCAAGGGGAGCGCCGTCCGGCGGTGCTGCCGCTTGTGAGAGTCTGCGGTGCTGGCGGACCCGCTCCGGCCGGCGGACTCCTCTCAAAAGCTCTTGGGGAAGCATGATTGCTCACCGCTCACCACGCAAGGCGCACCGGCGAACCGGTCAACGCGCTCTCCTGCTCGGCCAGGGCGATGGCCACCGCGTCGCGGCTCTCGGCCGGCGTGGAGACCTCGGGGGCGCGGTTCTCGGCGATACAGGCGAGGAAATACGCGATCTCCGCGTAGTAGCCGTCTTCGCCGGTGATGGCCGGCGTCAACGGTTCGCCGTCCTGGCGGAAGACGGTCAGCGGCTTGCCGCCGGTGAAATCCCAGACGATCGCCGCCCGCTCGAAGACGGCCGTGATCCCCATCGTGAACCCGAAGCCCGGCGGCATGTCCCAGAAGCCCTCGAGCTGAACCACGCGCTCCGGCCCGCAGTTCCAGGCGGCGCACACCCGGTCCAGGCTGCCGTTGGACCGGCGGTACCCCTGGGCGAAGACCGACTCGGGCCTGCCGACGAGCTGAAGGGCGAAGTCCACGTCGTGCACGTGCAGGTCCAACACCGCTCCGCCGGATCGTTTGGGATCGAGAATCCAGTTCTTCCAGGAGTAATCCGGGGTGCTGGCCTGACGGCGGAGGTGCAGAGCCTTGAGCCGGCCATAGGGCTGCTCGCGCACGACCTGGCGGATGTAGACGCACTCCGGCCAGAAGCGGATGACCTGGGCGATCATGAACCTGCCCCGGGCCGCCCGACCGGCCGCCACCATCCGGTCGCAATCCTCGACGGTCAGGGCCATCGGCTTT
>JABRVU010000432.1:0-1520 GCA_039961895.1 Phycisphaerae bacterium
GGCACTCTCTCGCCGCGAAGATGGGCGGCCAGCGTCTTGACGCCAAGGTAGCCGATGTTGATCGGGTCCTGCAAGACCAGGCCGTGAACCTGGCCGGCCTTCATGGCCGCCACCAGCTTCTCGGAGCGGTCGAAGCCGATCACCTTGACCCGCCCGGCGCGCCCGGCCTCGTGCAGGGCCCGCAGGACGCCCGCGATGACCGGCTCGCAGGGGCCGAAGACGCCGTCCAGGTCGGGGTGTTTCTCGAGCAGGTTCTGGGCCTTGTCGAAGGCCTCTTCGGTGGTGACGCCGGCGTGCTGGTCGCTGGAGACGATGCGGATGTCCGGGAACTTCCCGGTCAGCTCGTCGAGGAAGCCTTCCTCGCGCTGGGTGGTGCTGGCCGAGCCCTGCTGATACCGCAGGACCAGGACGTTGCCTTTCCCGCCGAGGACTTCGCCCATGCGCCGCGCCGCCCGGCGGCCGCCGGCCTCGTTGTCGGTGGCCACGTAGCTGACGTAGTCGGCGCCGGGCGCGGCCTTGAGCCCGGAGTCGATGATGACCACGGGAATGCCGGCCTGCATGGCGTGGCGGACGGGCCGCAGCAGGGCGGTGTCGTCCAGCGGAGCGAGCACGATGCCCGCCGCGCCGGCGTCGATGAAGTTCTCGACCACGCCGATCTGGTCGTTGCGGTCGTCCTCGCGCGGCGGACCCTTCCAGATGATCTGCACGCCGTCCAGTTCGGCGGCGGCCTTGAGGGCCCCGGCGTGAACCGCCTTCCAGTATTCGTGATTGGTGGCCTTGGGGATGACGGCGATCTTGAGGAGCTTCGCCGATCCGGCCGGCCGCGTCGTGGCCGATCCGGCCCGGTCGTCACAGCCGGCGGCCAGACCCATGCACACCATCCACGGGATGCCGATGAGCAAGCGCCGCGGGCGGAAACGATTCGACGGCATGGGCTGTATCCTTCACCTGATTCGCGGCCCGCGCCCCGCCGGCCGGTGCGGCTGGGGAGCCCGTCAGCCATCTCGACGGAGTTCCGGTCTAGGGCAAGGGCCGTTTCCAGTTTTCCCTGGGCTCGCGTTCGGGCCGGGTCGAGCCGTCGAAGGCCGCCACGTTGAAGGATCGCCCGGCGCGATGGAACCTCCGCAGCCGCGTCGCGACCTGCTCGGGCTGGCGGAAGTCGATCATGCTGGCGGTCCGCGGCTGGGGCGGCGCCGGCCCGGCGATGGGGGCCCGCGAAGAGTCCATCAGCAGCGGCGCGACGGCCGAGAGGCCCACGGCGTCAAAACGGATATGCGCGGGCCGGGCCGGGTCATCGTAGCTGTCGGGGTCGCCCGGCTGGCCGGCGTGGCCGGTGGCGTTCATCGCGTAGGTGCGGGTCATGGCCTGGCCGTAGAAGGTCTGGATCGTCGGGCAGACCAGCACCGACTCGTTGCGGTACAGGCTGGCGTTGCCGGCGCGGTTTCGGCCGGCGTAGCTCTGCACGACCAGGGCCCAGTTGGGCAGGGCGGCGTAGGGCTCGCCGATGGCCGGTCCGCGGC
>JABRVU010000433.1:0-19249 GCA_039961895.1 Phycisphaerae bacterium
CCCCAGCAGGCCGCAGGTGAACAGCCACAAAAACCCCGTCCCGACTTTGCCGACGTAGAAGCGATGGATCCCCGCGACCGGGAACGGGAACAACCCCGGCAGCGTCAGCACCAGCGCCAGCCAGCGCTTGCAGGGCGACACCGGCAGCGACGGGTTATAGGCCGGAGGAATCGCCGCCAGGCCGATCTCCGACATCGTGCCGTAGACCATCCGGTCGGTGATGAACATCAGCACCACCAGCAGGATGCCCGGGAAGATGATGAACGCCAGCGCGATCAGTGTTTCATCGTCGCTCAGCCGCGCGTTGGCCATGACGGTCAGCGAGATGGCGGCGGTCAGGGCCAGCAGCAGCATGAGGATCGGCTTGACGATGGAGCTCCAGGGCCCGCGATACGTCCGCCGCACGGCCCGAAACAGAAAGAACAGCGCGAAGCCCAGGGCGCCCATGCCGCACGCGACGCCGATGGTTGCCTCGTCGTTGCTCAGTCCGCGGGACATGCCCACCCAGGACAGCAGCATGATGCCGGTGCCGGCCAGCAGGGCGAAAAGCCCCAGGAACACCCCGCGACCCCAGCCGGGCATCAGGTATTGGGGTCGTCGAGACGCCCCGGTGGAGTGCGTGATCGCGGGGGCGCCAGCCGGCCGGGTCTGAGGACGCGGTGCACCACCTCTCGCCGGAGGTGTCGCGCCGCCGGCGGCGGGCACGCGCGCCACGTCCGGGGGCATCGCGCTGCCTTCCGGGGCAGCGTGCCGGCGCCATCGGCCGGGCCGCTCGCCGGGCATTCTGGGCCGGCGGACCGCCCGGGGATCGAAGGGGGCCGCCACCTGCGTGGCCATGGACACGCCGGCGAGAATGGCCGCCGTCATCAGGCCCGCCCCGTCGGTCAACAGGCACAGCACCCATCCGACCAGGCCCGCGGTGAAGGCCTGGCCCAGCACGACGCGCTCTTTGCGCCCCGGCGACGTTCGGCCGCTCCAGTCCAGGATGAACGCCGCCAAGGTCAGCGCGATCATCGTGCCGGACCTGGTGTCGCCGTCGAAGAACGGCCGGTGAAGCGAAGCCATGGCGATCTGCACGCAGGGAAGTGCCAGCAGGCATCCCATTCCGCCGTAGATCAGGCGCGGGAGAAACCCCCGCTCCTGCCGCAGCCAGGCTCCGAACTGCTTGCGGGCCAGCGAAATCCCCACGAAGCCGCCGAAGGCGGTCAGTAAGGCGAACATCAGCACCTGGTCGGGTGCGGCGTTCCGGCCGAAGCCCACCACGGCGGCGGCGGCCCCGGAGGCCGCGATGGTAATCAAGGCCAGCAACCCGCGCTGGAGCTCGTTCAGCGGATCGCGCTGCGGGTCGGCGAACACCACATCGGAATCAGTGATCTCCGGCTCGGACTCCGGCGAAGCGGCCGGCTCCGTCGGCGGAAGATGGCCGGCGTAACCCCCCAGCCGCTCGCGCAGGTGATCCATGCGCTGGTTGACCCGCTCGGTGATCCGCCTGCCGAAGCGGTCGAAGCGCTGGGCCAGGTTGACCCACGGGTCGCTCCCGCCAGGTGCGGGCGGAACCGGCGCCGGAGGCCCGATGCGGACCGCGTCGGCCGACGAGCCCGGCCCGCCGACGGCCACCTTCTGGGCCACTCGTGCCGCAACCATGCTCAAGCTGTCCGGCGAAAAACAGGAGACGCTGTTACGGACGTGCTCGGCGCCGTAGACCGCCTCGACCATCTCCTGGGCGCTCTGGAAGCGGTCCTTGGGGTCCTTGGCCAGGGCCCGCCTGATGGCCGTCGCGAACGGCTCCTCGATGCCGCTCAGGTCGGGCTCGGCCATCATGTGCTTCATCAGGATCTCGCCGTGGCTGGACCCGAAAAAGGGCACGTTGCCGGTGAGCATCTCGTAGAGACAGCAGCCCAGGGCGTAGATGTCCACGCCGCAGTCATAGCGGCCCTGCCCGATCTCGGGGGCCATGTAGTGGACCGTGCCGACGGTGATGGTCTGGCCGCTGTACCGGCTGGCGCTCATGGCCTTGGACAGCCCGTAGTCGCCGATCTTCACGTAGCCGTCTTCATAGAAGATGTTGCCGGGCTTGAGGTCGCGGTGCACGATGCCGCGCTCGTGGAGGTAGGTCAGGCCCTTGGCGATCTCGCGCAGGAAGAACGCGGACTTCTGCGTGCCCAGGCCGGCCGGCGACTGCTCGATCAGGTCCTTGAGCGACGGGCCGGAGACGTACTCCATGATGACGAAGGGCCGCCCGTCCTCGCTGTGCTTCACGTCGAAGATGGTGACCAGGTGCGGGCTCTTGAGGTTCATGCACTGGCTGACGCCGCGCAGCTCGATCTGCTCATAGCCCTGGATGGCCTTGAGGGCCACCTCGCGGCCCGAGTCGCTGACCGCGAAGTAGACCTCGCCGAAGCCGCCTCGTCCGACGGCCCGCTGGATGGTGTAGCCCTCCAGCGGCCGATCGCCATGTTTGTATTGGAAGCCGTTCATAACTGGTTTCCCGTGTCATACCGGCGTCGGGCCGGCGAAGAGCGGGCGCCTGCCCGCCCCGGTAGCGGCCGGGCTCCGTACCGGCCGAGTCGTTGATACGCGGCCCCGCGAAGGGCCCGGGGCCCCCGAGAACTCACGCCGCCCGAACCACGAACGACACGGCGCCGACCTGCACGCGGGCCCCCAGCGGGATGCCCGCGTTGCGGTCCAGCGGCCGGTCGTTGACCAGTACCAGTTCGCTGGTTTTGCACAGCAGCCGCCCGTCGTGGACCAGCAGGACGGCCGGGACCGGCAGCACGTCGGCGCGGATGTGCGCCGCCGGGCCCGGGCCCATCACCAGCTCGCGGTCCAGCAGGATGACCTGCCGGGCGTCGGAGGCCGGCAGGCGCGTGCCCGCGAGGTGCAGCACCGCCGTCGTGCTGGCCGCGTGGGGCAGCGAAAAACGGATGCGGGTCCGCGCCGACAGGGCGATGCGATCGCCGTTGGCCAGCAGCTTGCGCGTCGCCGGCGCGTCGTTGACCTGAACACCCGCGTCGCAGGACAGGAAGTAGTCCTCATCCGTCCGCTCGATGGCCGCGACGGGCAGGCCGGGCTCGGCCAGCAGCGCGACCTCCGGGTGCCGCGAGGAACTGACCGGACCGAGGGTGACGAGCCGATCGCGGAGCACCAGGTAACTCCCCACGCCGTCCACGTGAAAGAGCAGCCGCGAGGGCAGGGGGCCGGCGGGCGCGGCGCGATTCGGACCGCGCTCGAGCGCTTCCGCGCCGCGAGGATGAGGCCCCTTGGCGGGCTGAAGGATGACGGCCTCCGCTCCATGACGGTCGCGGCTCGGATGCTCGCGGCCGGGACGATCCCCGTTCCTGGCCGGCGGTCCCCAGGTCGCTTCGGGGTCGTGATCGAGCCAGCCCAGCGGTCCGCTGCGAAGGGCTTCGATCTGTTCGGCGGCCTGCTGCGTGGCCGACGAGGCCTTGCCCAGCCACGTCGCCGCCGGGCGGACTACCAGAAGGCGGCGGAGAATCTCGGTCGCTTCGCGCGGCCGGCCCTGCTCGACGCACGAGAAGGCCTCGCGGCACTGGTCCAGGAACCGCGACAGCTCGCGCACCTCGAGGGCCTCCGCGTGGATCTGTTCGGCGGGCTCAAGCAGCGAATCGGCCAGGTCCAGCCGCCCCTGGTCGATGGCCGCCCCGGCCCGCTGGGTCAGCGTCCGGGCCAGCTCGGCGGAGACCTCGGCGCAGCCCGCGTCGCCCGGATGCGCCCGCCGGGCGTCGATGAGGGCCGCCGCCGCGGCGGGCCAGTCCTCGCGGGCCATCGCCTGGCGCGCGCGCCGCAGGGCCTCTTCGGCCTGGACCCGCCGGGCGGCGACCTGATCGCGCAGGACGTCGATGCGCGTGCTGGGCTGGTCGCACTTCTCCAGCCATTGGCCGGCGATCGAGAGCCGCCCGTTGTCCACCTGCTCGCGGGCGGCGACCAGCACGTCGCCGCGATGCCGCTCGGCCTTCCGCCGGGCCGCGACCACCTGCTCGATCTGCGTCCGCAGCTCGGCCAGCTCGGGCAGGTTGCCGGCCAGGGCGGCCACCTTGTCGCAGTCCTGTTTCGCGTCCGCCAGCCGGCCCGCCGACAGGTGCTCGCGTCCGCGTTCGATCAGCGCCCGGGCCAGCCGCCCGATCACCTTCTGGCCTTTGCGATGGGCCTGGAAGTCCGCGGCCTGGGCCAACCCGAAAGCCTCGTCCAGCCGGCCGTCCGCCAGTGCGGTCGTCGCTCTGTGGATTCGTAGGATCAGCACGACAGGATTCCAGGGAAAGGAGTCACCTTGTCCACCAGTATAACCGTTCCGCGTGGTTTGGGGCTTCCGGCGGTCGCCGCCCGCTCGCGGGAGGGTGTCGCCGGCCGCCCGTGGTTCGAGCCGATGAGAGGCTGAGCGTTGGAGAGCCGGAGAGTGTGAGAGAGGCGGCCAAGAGCGGCTTCCAGGTCTCTCTTTGCTCCTTGCTCTCACACTCTCGAGGCCCTCGCGCGCAGGCCGCGGCCGCGGTCAGTTGGCGGCCAGGGCCGGGCCCGCTGGACGGGTCGCCGGCGCCGCGTGGAAGTAATCATCCACCTGGGCGATCAGGTCGTGTTCGGTGGTCACGTCGATCTCGATCGGTGACGTGAACCGGGCCTCGTGGGCCAGGACGCGCTCGGCGGTGTCCAGGCGCTTCTTCAGCTCGGCCAGCAGCTTCTCGGTCTGGGCCAGCTTGCTGCGATCGACCTGGATGGTGGAGCCGACCGAGGCGGCCTTGACCAGCCGATACTGGCTCTCCAGTCCGGCGATCTGGTCCTCGAGGCGGGCCTTCTGGGTCCGGGTGCGTTCCAGCACCTGCATGGCCGCCGCCAGCGATTTCTGGCGCGTCTCGAGCAGCCGCTGTTTGCCGGCCAGCACCAGCTCGGCCTCTTTGAAGCGGTCGAACCGCCGGGCCAGCTCGTTTTTGACCTGCTCCCGGCTGTAATCGAGCCCGCCGAACGTATACCGGACCTGCTCGACGGAAAGCAGATCACGGAGCTTGGCCACCCGCGTGCGCTCCTCGTCGAGCGACGCCGAGCACTGGCGGATGTCGGCTTGCAGGTTATCGACCTCGACCTCTTCCTGGGCGATGAGGCGGATGTTGGCCTGCATCTCGGGGATGATCTGATCGAGCAGGTCCTTGGCCCGCTGGATCTCGAACTCGATGGGAACATTGTCTTTCATGGCCGACCGGACCGACCGGGCCGAGCTGCTCATGTAGCTCAACAGGTCCGACCCGAAGACCAGCCCGCCGGCCAATGCCAGCCCGCCGACCGCCAGGACGCCGTACTTGACCGCTTTGAGAATCATCGTAACTCTCCTTCCTGTAATTATTTACAGCCATCTCCAGGGTGGCTGCGGCCTGTCTGTCCAGGGGGATAGTCGCGCCGCCGGCCGAACTATTGCACGGGAATCATCCTCCGGGACGCTGGCGAGGGGATCCGCAATCCGCAGTCAAGTCCCGCCTCTGCCGGTCCGAAGCAAGGACCGGGAGCACCACGGATGTCCTATGCCATCGACCTGAATGAGCGGCAGTCCACCCGGACATTGGAACAGGCTATCCGCCACCAGGCTCCCATCATCCTGGAGCCGCGCATCTGGGAGCCGGCCGAGCACCTGCACGGACAACTGATTGCCAATGGCGTGGCCCTGCCTCGCGGGCGGCGGAGTTACTCCGCGCCGCTGGTGGTGGCCGTTCCTCCTTCGACGTCGCCTGCCACCCCGGACCAGCCGGCTTCCACGCCACGAGTGGATCGTGCGGCCATCGACCGTTGCCAGGCCCTCGTCGGCACCTACTGCGACTGCTGCCTGCACCTGGCCCAGAACCGCTATCTGTTCAGCGCCGACGTGACCAGCGTGGAACTCGGCTCGAAGCTGTCGGGCGGCAGCTACGGCGGAATTCAAGTCTACCTGACCCGGCCCGAGACCATTCAGGTCGCCCAGCGCCGGCGGTTCCGACGCATTCAGCTCCCCCAGTCTTCGCAGATCGAGATCCGCTGGCGCAACGACGACGGCTCGACCGGCGGAGGCGTCGGCTGGTTGTACAACATCGGTCAGGACGGCATCGCCTGCCGCACCGACACCCTGCTGGCCGACCGGCTGTGGATCGGCCAGGAGGTCGCGCTCGATTTTTCGCTCCGGCCCGGCGAGCCCGAGCACTACCGCCTCAACGGCATCGTCTGCAACAAGACCCCGTCGGGCAGCGCCGATCGGACCATTCTGGGTATCCAGTTCGCCGCCGGTCCGGGCCAGGAGAGCACCGCCCCCGTGCGGGAAGCGCTGCAACGTCGGCTGCGGGCCATGAGCGCCGCGCCCGCCGGCATCCAAAAAGGAGTTGACGCGTGAGCAAGCCCATTGAACTGAGCGGAAGCCGCCAGGAGGAACTCCTCCGCGAGGCCGTTTCCCGGCAGATGCCCCTGTGCCTGAGCTACCGGCCCAGGGACGGCGGATGGATGAACGTGGACTCGATGTTCCTGGGCTTCGACCGCAGCAGCGGCGACCTGGTGGTGGCCGCTCCGGCCGGGCCCGAGCATCTGGCCCCGGAGTTCGTCGAGGGCCAGAGCGTCGGCGTGGCCTTCCGCCGGGCCCATCGCAAGTGCGTGTTCGAGACTTCCGTCACCGGACGGTGCTTCTTCGCCGAGGACCGCGGCGACGACGTGCCCGCGATCCGGCTGTTGTGGCCGACCAGCGTTTTCGAGTTGCAGCGCCGGCTCTATTATCGCACGCCGCTGCCGCCGGGCATGGAACTGCCCGTCGAGGTCTGGCGATGGGGCGCGGACCCGGAGGACTCGGGATTCGGCCAGCCGCTTCGGGGCACGATGGTGGACATATCCGCCGGCGGCGTGAGCCTGGCCCTGCGCGAGCAGGAGAATCCGCACTGGTGCAACGATACGCCGGTGGGCTGCGCGTTCACGGCGGGTCTCGGCGGCGAACGCATCGAGCTGTACGGCCACACCCGGTATCTACGGCCCGCCCGTGACGGCCAGTTCCGCCTCGGCATTCAGTTCCTGGGCCTCGAGACCGACGGCGATTCGCGCGGCCTGCTCGAACAGGTCCTGAAGCTCACCGGCGAGTTTCAGAACGTGGAAATGAACCGTCTGGCGAAAGCCTGACGCCGTAACCGATGTGGCTACCGGCTGCCAGCCGGTCGATTGTCAGGGTTTTACGGCGCACATTTCATGGGGATCACCGCCCCCCGCTCCCCCGCGGTCCGGAAGGCGCGTTCCCTCATCGACCGCCGCTTGCATCCGCCGCCGGTGCCAGCAGGAACTGCCGCATGAACATCACCGTGGCGTAGAACTGGAAGTCGGCGTTCTCTTTCTTCCTGAAGCCGTGGCCTTCGTCCCTGGCCAGCAGATACCAGACCGGCGTGCCGCTGGCCCGGACGCGCTCGACGATCTGCTCGGCCTCGGAGCGGGGCACGCGCGGATCATTGCCGCCCTGGATGACGAACAGCGGCTTGCGGATGCGGTCCGCGTTGTTCAGCGGCGCGGTCCGCTCGAAGAACGCGCGGACGGCCGGGTCGCGCTCGTCGCCGTACTCCGCCCGGCGCAGGTCGCGGCGGTAGCTCTCGGTGTTCTTGAGGAAGGTGTTGAAGTTGGAGATGCCCACCACGTCCACCGCGCAGCGGATGCGCTCGGCGTAGTGGAAGGCCGTGGCCAGGGTCATGTATCCGCCGTAGCTTCCGCCGGCGACCATGATGCGGTCGGGATCGAGGTCGGGCTGTCGGCCGATCCAGTCGAGCAGGGCCCCGACGTCCTTGACGGCGTCCTCGCGCTTCAGGCCGTTGTCGAGTTTCATGGCCGTCTTGCCGTAGCCGGTCGAGCCGCGGACGTTGGGATAGATGACGGCCACGCCCAGCTCGTTGAGGAAGTAGTTGCTCCGCCCCAGGAAAGTCGGCCGGGCCTGGCTCTCGGGTCCGCCGTGAATCTGGACCAGCACCGGCCGGCGTCCGCCGAAGCGCCCCGGCGGCTGATAGAGCAGGCCGGTGATCTCCCGCCCGTCGAAGCTCGGCCACTTGATGAGCTTCGCGTCGGCCAGTTCGCCGGCCGTCAGCCCGCCCAGCTCGCTTTCCGTCCAGCGGGTCAGCCGGCGCGAGGCCACGTCGTAGGAATACACGTCGGACGGAGCCCTGGCCGAGGCCGCGTTGAAGGCGAACTCCGTGCCGCTGGGATGCCATTCGATGCCCGACACCACCGCCGACGCCAGGGCCTCGATGGGCGTCAACCCGCCGCCGGCGACCTCATACAGATAGAGCTTCGACAAACCGGCCTCGTTGGCCGAGAGGGCGATCCACTTGCCGTCCGGCGAGAGGGCCATCTCCTCGATGTCCCAGGGAATGGACTCGATCAGCGGCGTCAACCGCCCGGAAGCCAGGTCCAACCGGGCCAGGCGCTGAAACTCGCTGTCCTTGTCGCTGGTCAGGAACACGGCCGAGCCCGAAGGGTCGAACCAGGCGTAGTGATAGGCCACCGGCTCGGGACCGGGCCCGGTGAGCAGCCGCTTCGTGCCGCCGTCCGCCTCCACCAGCCACAGGCGGCTTTCGTTCGCGGAAATCATCTCGCCGACCAGGAGGCGCCGATCGTCCGGCGACCAGTCGAGCACGCTCCAGCCCCCGCCGCTGACCTGCAACACCAGGCGATCGGTCCCGGGATCGAGCGGGTCCATGACGTAGATGTCCCGATCCGCGCCATTGCGCCGGGTGGACGTGTAGGCGATGCGATCGCCGCGGCGGTTCCAAAGCAGGCCGCCGTTCTGCGACCGCCCGCCGTCGGTCAGTCGGGTCACGCGGCCGTCGGCGAAGTCGAGTCTGTAGATCTGCGCAAACTCGTCGCCGCCGGTGTCGCGCGTGAACAGGGCGTATCGGCCCTCTTTGGGCTCGTAGCGGGCCTGGCCCACCGGCTCATCGAAGAAGGTGAGCTGCGTGCGGGCCCCGCCGGGAAACTTCAGCCGATGAAGCTGGGCCGTGCTGGCGAAGCGCGTGATGATCAGCATCTCGCGGGCCGTCGGGTGCCAGTCGGCCAGGGCGGCGGCGCGAAACTCGGTATAACGCCGGACCTCGCCGGACAGCGACGCCGGGATCGGCGGAATACCCTCCACCACCAGGTTGGCGCCGGGGCGGACCTCGCCGGGGGCCTGGCCGGACGACAAACGCGGCGACCCGGCATTCACCGCGACCAGCATGATGGTGAAACCGCACCTGAACCGGTTCACTCTCTCATCCTTTCACCTTCTCAGGTTCTCGCCTTCCGTTCCTGCCATCGCAAGTTCCCGCTTTTTCACCTTCGCGCCGACCTGCGTTTCGAGGTTCGCCCTCACCGCTTGCCGTCCGGTCAGCCGACCAGGTCGCGCAGGCGGCGGGCGGCGGCGGCCTCGTTCTTGAGCTTCTGGAAGACTTCGTCGATATCGACCCTGGCCGCCGAGCCGGGCGCGAAACCGCAATCCGGGTTGAGCATGATCCGCTCCGCGGGCAGGTAATCGAGCACGCGCCGGACGCGCTCGACGATCTCCTCGACCGAGTCGACCCGGCCCGGCTGCGTGCTCACGCAACCCAGGCCGATCTCGAAGTCCTCGCGCAGGCGCCTGAGCACCTCGAAGTCGCCCGGTTCGGGAGCGGTGAACTCGAGCGTCAGGTGGTGGACCTTGAGCCGATTGAGCTGCTCGAGGATGGGGTCGTAGCCACCGGCGTAATGGGCCTCGCCGCGGGCCCGGGCCCCGGCCCGGCGGCAGAGGTGCACGGCCAGCTTCATGTCCTCGAATCCTTCCACCACCGCGTTGACCATGTCCACCGCGAAGTCGGCGGCGGCCTCGGCGTCCTCATACCCGGCCCGCACCGCCGGATCGACGAACAGGCACAGGTGCGGATCGTCGATCTGCACGATGGCGGCCCCGGCCTGGCGCAGCAGCTCCATCTCGCGGCGCAGGATGGGCACGCAGTCGCGCACGAAGTCCTCGCGCTTCGGATACGCCCGGCTGGACCGCTGCGGATCCCACAACCGTTCGCCCAGCAGCGCCGGCGCCGGCAGGCTGACCTTGATCATGCGGTCGGTCATCCGCCGAAGGGTGTGCACCTCGCGGGCCACGAAGCCGGGCTGTTTGGGCGCGAGCCGGTCGGTCACGACGGTCCACGGTCGGCCGTCCGCCGGGTTGACGCCCAGCTCGAACCCGTGGGCCATTTCGGCGATCACGCCGATGTAGCTTCGCCGCCGCCACTCCCCGTCGCTGACGACGTCCAGCCCGGCCTGCTCCTGAAGGGCGGCCACGTAGCCGACGGCCGCCTCCATCCGCCGCTCGAAATCGTCCGGCGGCAGATGGTCCTGCCCGATCAGGTCGCGGACGAAGGCCGGACGCGGGATCGACCCCACCACGCCGGCCGGAAACAGCACCCCGTAGTCGTTGAGCATGCCCGCCCTCCTCACTTCCGCCCGCCGAAACGGTGGACCCAGTCGCTGTTGGCCAGCTCGTAATCCTCCTCGGTGTCGATCTCCATGTAGTCGCCGTGCGTCGGCACGAAATGGATGGGCACGCCCTGCTCGATCATCTCCTGGAACAGCAGGATCAGGTAGGCCTTCTCGAAGACCTTGGCCTCGCGCCAGGGCCGCCCGGCGAACGCCCCGCGCACGCGGTGATAATGCTCGCGCAGCAGCCCGGCCCCGCGCGGCGAGAACCGGGCCACGCCGATGTATTCCCCCAGGGCCTCCTCGGAGGGTATCTCGCGGTGGATCCGGGTCACCCGGTCGCCGCGGGCGGTGACTTTCTCGGCGTCGTGCTCGGGATGCTGCGACCGGTCGGTGTAGCGTTCGCGCCAGCGGGTGTCCACGCACAACACGATGTCGGCCGGGTGGGCCAGGGCCTCGCGCACCACCGTGTCGCGGAACAGGATGTCGGCGTACGAGCACACGAAGCCGTCGGCCATGTACTCCTCGGCGTGGAACAGCGAGAGCAGGATGTTGTTGTTCTCCCACCCGGCGTTGTGGCAGAAGGTCAGGTGCGGGTAATCCGCGCGGATCAGGTCGATCTGGTAGCCGCCGATGAAGACCTTGTCGGCCAGCCCGGCGCCGTCGAAGGCCTCCAGCGTCCAGTCCAGGATGCGCCGCCCGCCGATGGTGGCGTAGCACTTGGGCTGCGAATCGGTCATGGATTTGAGCCGGCTGCCTCGGCCGGCGCCGATGATGATCGCACGCACGCGGGTTCCTCCTGCATCAGGTCCTGCCGGCCACGGGAAAGCCGCCCGGCGGGGGAGGCGGCTTTCGCTCAGTGGGCAGCGCGTTCCAGCGCGGCAGAAGAATCAGGCCGGCCAACAGGGTCATGGCCCCCAGCAGCCCGAACACGCCGCTCCAGCCCCAGCGCTCGTTGAAAAAGCCCGGCAGCACGCCTCCGAACACGGCCCCGACCGAGCCCATGCCGTTGATGATCCCGGCGGCCGTCGATGCCCCCTGCCTGGTCCCGAAGTCCACCGCCGACGCGCCCACCACCAGGCTGTCCGGAGCGAAAAGCAACATCCCGATCACAAAGAAGCTGATACCCAGGGCCCACCGCCCGACCGGAAAGTGGTTGAACGCGATCAGCAGAACCCCCAGCAGCACCAGGCAGATCACGCAGACCGGCACGCGCCGCGTGCCGAAGACCCTGTCGGAGAGGTACCCGCCGGCCAGGGCCGCCGCCGGACCGGCCAGCTCGAACAGGCCGCTGAGCAGCCCCGACTCGGTCATCCCGCTGCCCAGCCGGGCGTGAATGTACTTGGGCCCCCAGAACAGGATCGCGTAGCGGGCCGGCTTGAGCAGGAAGTACACCGCCGCCAGCAGCAGGACCATCGGGTTGGTGAGCACCTCGAGGATGGCCCGCCAGGAACCGCCCGGTTCCTCCGCCGCGGCGGCCGATGCCCCCGCCGCCCCGCCGCGGACTTCCCCGTGATACTGCTCGATGGGCGGCAGGCCCACGTCCTCGGGCCGGTTCCGCTGAAAAAGCAGGAACAGCACCCACACCGCCGTCAGGCCGGCCGCCGGAACGAAAAAGGCATAGCGCCAGCCCCAGCGGTCTCCGGCCAGACCGGCCACCATCGACGCCAGCAGCCCGCCCAGGGCGTAGTTCGTGCACCACAGGCCCATCACCGTCCCGCGCTCCCGCCGCGAGAAGAACGCGCTCATGTTCTTGGTCAACGGCGCCCATCCGCTCGACTGGCAGAGCCCCTGGATCAGAAAGAACAACCCCAGCATGACCGTCCAGGTCGAGGCCCCCATGGCCACGGCGGCCAGCACCGAGACGAACAGCCCGGTGGACACGACTTTCCGGGTGCCCGCCCGGTCGCCGGCGATTCCGAAGAGAAACTGGCCGGCCGCATACGCGACCAGGTACGCCCCGTCGATCCAGGCCATCTGGGCGTCGGTCAGCCGCAGCAACGGGTCCTGCTGGATGCCGATCTTGGCCACCGCGAAGGATTTGCGCGTCAGGTAGAAGCCCGCGTACGCCAGCCAGGTGACGGCGAAGATCTGCCAGCGCCAGCGCTCGTAACTCCCACGAGGTCGAGGGGTCGGGTCGAGGGGTTCGGGAATGGCATGGCCTGCCGGCTCCGGCTCTCGGGGCATCGGGTGAAATGTACCGGACCGCCGCCGCTTCGGCAAGCGTGCCCGCTCAGCCCTCCAGGCCGGTCAGCTTGCCGGTGCTGTCGCCGAACCGGTCGGCCTGAACCCCCATGCGCTCGAGCATGGACAGGAAGAGGTTGGTCATCGGCGTCTTTTTCGGAAAGCGGATGTGCCGGCCGGTCTTGATCGTCCCGCCCCCGCGCCCCACCATCAGCGTGGGCAGGTCCAGGTGCCCGTGCTGGTTGCCGTCGGCCAGGTCCGAGCCGTACATGATCATGGCGTTGTCCAGGAGGCTCCCCTCGCCCTCGCGCATCCCCCGGAGCTTGTCAACGAACCGCGCGAACTCGCCCACGTGCCAGCGGTTGATCTTCCGCAGGGCGTCGATCTTGGCCTTGTCGCCGCCGTGGTGCGAGAGATAGTGATGCCCGTCGGGCACGCCCAGAAAGCGGTACTGGCGATTGGTGCTCTCGTCGCCGACCATGAAGGTGCAGATGCGGGTCACGTCGGCCTGCAGAGCCAGGGCCAGCATGTCGTACATCAGGCGTACGTGTTCGGCGTATTCGCGCGGCACGCCCGCGGGCTTCTCAACCTCCGGCAGGGGAACTTCGCCGTCCTGGTCGGCCACGTAGACCAGCCCCTCGATCCGCCGCTCGATCTCGCGGACCGAGGTGAAGTATTCGTCGAGCTTGCGGCGGTCGGCCGAGCCGAGCCGGCCGCGCAGCCGCTCGGCGTCCTCGCTGACCAGATCGAGCACGCTCTTGCGGTAACGGGCCCGCCGGGCGGCCTCGGGCGAGTCGGCCCCGCGACCGCCGGAGAACAGCCGCTCGAACACCAGCTTCGGATTGGTCTCCTTGGCCATCGGGCTGCTCTCGCTCCGCCAGGAGATGTTGTGCGAATAAGCGCAACTGTACCCCGAGTCGCATTCGCCGGAATTGCGCGACTTGTCGCAGCCGATCTCGAGCGAGGCCAGGCGCGTGGCCCTCCCGATCCGCTGGGCGGCGAACTGGTCCACCGAGATGCCCACGCGGATGTCCTTGCCGCCGGTCTTGTAGGGGTGGGCGCCGGTCAGGTAGGACGACGCCGCCCGGGCGTGATCGCCCGGCCCGTCGCCCAGGGCCAGACCGTTGACGTGACCCAGCCCGCTCAGCACGTTGAACTCGTCACGGACCTTCTCGAGGGCCGCCAGCGTCGGCGGAAGCTCGTAGTCCGCCCCTTCCTTGGTCGGGGTCCAGTCCTCCATCACCTTGCCGTTGGGCACGACGATGAAGACCATGCGGTTGAGCGGGGTCTTGCCGGCCGGGGCGGCCGCGCGCGCCGCCCGACCCGCCCCCGGCACCATCGCCTCCAGCGCCGGCAGCGCCACCGCCGTCCCGATGCCCCGCAACACCGCGCGCCGCGAGATGTACCGCTGCCTGCTCATGGGCTGGTCTCCGGTGTGGCCCTGAGTCGAAAGGGAGGACTCTTGACGATTTCGGCGATCAGCACCGAGAACCGGTCGCCGCTGGCCTTCATCTTATCACAGACCGCTTCGACGCTGCAACGGTCGGCGTATTCCAGCCCCCGGCCCAGGGCGTAAGTCAGCATCTTGCCCACCAGACATCGGCGGAACAGGTCGCGCTTGGCCAGCAAAAGGCGCTGCAACTCGCCGGGCCCGTTGAAGGATTCGTCGCCCGGCAGCGTCCCGCTGGAGTCGATCTCGAACTCGCCCTCGCGGTCGCGCCACCGGCCGATGGCGTCGTAGTTCTCGAGCCCGAAGCCGATGGGATCCATCGCGCTGTGGCAGGACTTGCAGTCCGGCCGGGTCTGATGCTGCTCCATGCGCTGCCGGAGCGTGCCCTTCAACTCGGCGGCCCGGCCCTCCTCCAGCGGCGGGACGGACTCCGGCGGCGGAGGCGGCGGCGTGCCCAGTATCTGCTCCAGCACCCACTTGCCCCGCTTGACCGGCGAGGTCCGCGTCGGGTCGGAGGTGACGGTCAGCACGCTGGCCTGGGCCAGCACGCCGCCCGGACGGCGCCCCCCGGCCTGGACCTTGCGGAAGCCCGCACCTTTCACGTTCTCCATCCCGTAGTGCCGGGCCAGCCGCTCGTTCACGAAGGTGTAATCCGCCAGCAGAAACTCCATCACGCTGCGGTCGTTGCGCAGCACGTACTCGAAGAACCGCCGCGACTCCTCGCCCATCGCCTTGCGCAGGGCCTCGTCGAACTCCGGGAAACGCTTCGGATCGGGCGAGACCTCGTCGAGTTTGCGCAGCCCCAGCCACTGCCCCGCGAAGTTCTCGACCAGGGCCCTGGAGCGCGGGTCTTTGAGCATCCGCGCGACCTGGCGATCCAGCTCCGCGTCCTGGCCCAGCCGGCCGGCCTCGGCCAGCTTGAACAGCTCCTCGTCGGGCATGCTCGACCAGAGGAAATACGACAGCCGGCAGGCCAGCTCGTGGTCGGTCAGCCGATAGGCGCCGTCGGCCTCCATCCGCTCCGGCGACGGGCCCGACTCGATCAGGAACAGGAAGCTGGGCGAGACCAGGACGGCCTCGATGGCCAGGCGGAGGCCCTCCTCGAAGCTGCCGCCCTCGGCGACGACCGCGTCCACCAGCCCGGCCAGACGCTCGACCTCTTCCGCGCCGACGGGCCGGCGGAAAGCCCGACGGGCCAGGGCGGCCACGATCCTGCGGGCGCAGTCCCGCCTCGAGGCCGCATCCGGACCCGGCGAACAGATCATCACCCGCCGGTGCGCATCCGTGATCGGCCGGGGCCGCGCGTCCGGGGGCGACTCCAGCTCGACGTATTCGATGATCAGGTTGCGATCGCCCCGCAGCTTGGGGTCCTTGTGGTTCATGTCCACGTAGTTGTTGATGTAGCGGGTGCTGATGCGATGCTTGCCGGGCCCCGACCGGACCTTGAAGGTGTGAATCTCCCCGGCGTTCTCGGCCTTGACCTCGACGGTGGCCAGCTCCTTGCTGTCCAGGGCCACGGTCATCTTGGGCAGTTCCAGCCCGGCCTGCTCGCCGTAGGCCGACACCCGGATGGTGTATTCGCCCTCCAGCGGAAAGTCGAAACGGGCCCCGATCTCACCGTTGACGGTGATGCGGTGCTCGCCGCTCTCGCCCTCGGTCTCGGCCCCGCCGGCCATGCGCACGCCGGGGACGCGCTTGACCGTCGGCGGCAGCGGACCTGGAGTCACGATCACCTCGCGGGCCACGCGCTCGGCGGCGGCCAGGTACCGTTCCATCAGCAGCGGCGAGACGCTCAGCACGTCGCCGACGTTGTCGAAGCCGTAACCTGAATCATCGACCGGGAAATCCTCGGCCAGGGCCAGATCGACCCCGAACAGGTCGCGCACCGTGTTGTCGTATTCGGCGCGGTTGAGCCGTCGCAGGGTGACGCGCCCGGGCCGCGGCCGGCCGTCGCACGGGTCGCGGGCCAGCTCCGCCTCGATCCAGCGGACCGCGTCGGTCCGCTGGGCAGGATCGGGCTGCTTCTGGTTGGCCGGCGGCATCTTGCCGGCCTTGAGCTTCTTGAGCACGCCGTCCCAGGTGGCGTGATCGGCGGCGACCTTGCCGGCGTCGGGATACACGTCCAGCCGCAACCCGCCGCGCTCGATCTCGCCGTTATGACACCGGACGCAGTACGTCGAGAGGAACGGCCGGATGCGCGACTGGTAGACCTGAACGTGCTCCGGCGTCTGTCCCGCCGGACCCGGCGGTTCGGCGCGCGATGGGCCCCACGTCGCCAGGAGCGGGACCAGCGCGGCGGTGCGGACAAAGCGAGAGGGCCGTTGCGGCGGCCGGCTGGACCGGGCGGCGAATGGTGCCGAGGCGAGAGAGGAATCCGAAAGGGCCGTCGGCAGCTTTGTCCCTTTCCCGGTTCTCACTTCGCCGCTCGCTTTCTCTCACGGTGCCGGGATGTAGCAGCCGTCCGGCGGCTGGAGCATCGGCCCGGAGAAGCACTGGATGAACCGCGTCACGTCGTCCTTGTTCACCACCGAGTCGCCGTTGAGATTGGCGTCCGCGCAACCCGGCTCGACGCCTAGGACGCCGGTGGGCGTCAGGCAGGCCTGGAGGTGCCCGAAGTCGGCCATGTCCACGTCCAGGTCGCCGTCGAAATCGGCGGTCACCACGTTGCCCGGCCCGGAGGAGAAGGCATACACGTTCCCGTCGTAGGAACTAAGATACAGCATATTCCCGGAAATGCACGGCGCCGAGATCAGCGGCGCCCCTACCTCCAGCGACCAGAGGACGGCCCCGGTCTGAAGGTCCAGGGCATAAAGCCTGCCGTCGCCGCAGGGCACGTAGGCGATCTGGCCGGAGATGGTGGGGCTGCCCACCAGGGCGGCGAAATGGTTGTTGTACGGGGCCATCTTGAACGCCGATGTGCCGATCAGCGTGGTCCACAGCAGGGCTCCGTCGGCCAGGTTGTAGCCCCGGATCGAACCGGTCCCGCCCGTGACCACGATGCCGTCAGCCACCGCCGGCGTCGAGGCCGACCGACCCCCGCCCAGGGCCCGCGACCAGATCTGAGCCCCGGACGAGAGACTCGCGCAATGCAGGTTGCCGTCGTAATCGGTGAAGACCACGTAATTGCCGGAGATGACCGGGCTGCCGTGCAGGCCGCGCACGGAGTAGGTCCAGATCGTGGACCCGTTGGCGGCGTTGACCGCCCGGATGTTGTTGGCCCAGTTGGCCGGCACGATCACCCGCTGCCCGTCGGGCGACACCGCCGGGCAGGCGTTGCAACTGATCCAGTCGGCGCCGTAGGACTGGCCCCAGTTGACGTTCCCGTCGGTTTCCCGGAACGACCCGAAGTAGCCGTACGTCCCGGCGAAGACCTTGTTGTCGGCCAGCACCGGCCCGGAGAACTGGAACCGCTGGTAGGAATCGCCCAGGGCCCGGGACCACACCTCGTTGCCGGTGGCCCGGTCGAAGGCCCGCAGGGTGCCCTCGTGCGAACAGGCGTACACGCGGTCGCCCTTGACGGCCACGCTGTGCGAGACCGCCGCGGGGGTGGGCCTGAACCAGAGCGGCACGCCGGTCAGCCCGCTGAGGGCCAGTACGCCGTTGTTGACGAAATCCGCCCGGTCCTTGACCCCCATGTACACGGCCTGGTCCTGCACCACCGGCGAGGCGAAGTCGAGCGTCCCGCCGGTGTAGCGGTGCCAGGCCAGCCTCAGCGGCGGGGTGAGCACCGTCGCGGTGGCCCCGCCGCGCTGCGGTCCGCCGCCGAACTGCGGCCAGTTGTCGGTCGGGGCCGGCGCCGGAGCATATGAGCCCATGACCATGAACGAGGAGGTCTTGCTGGTGACCTCGCCCTTGTCGTTGACGGCCGTCACCTCCAGATCATAGGCCCCGCGCGAGATCAGGCTCGCCGGCACGGTGCCGACCCAGTTCCAGTCGCCCTGGGCGGTCAGCGCCCCTTCCGCCACCGTCTCCGTGCCGCTCTTGAGCTTGTAGCTCACCGCGGTGAACTCGGCCGAGGTCTCATAGGCGTTGACCACGATCGACAACGGCCCCTGCGAGATCATCAGAGCCCCCGAGGGGCTGACCACGTGCAGCCGCTTGCCGTCGGCGATGAAGCGCGTGCGGGTGACCAGCGGCCCGCCGGTCGCCGAGACGTGCAGCAGCCGGAAGCCGGCCGGCGAGCAGTCGATCCCCCCGAAGATGAACGTCGTGGTGTTGAACGCCGACAGGTCCCCGGCCCTGGTCGCCCGGTGCGAATGCCAGTGGCCCGAGAACACCGCCTCCGTCCCGTAGGAGTTGAACTGGGCGTATTCCGCGTCGGTCGGCGAATAGTGCTGGAAGATGAACAGCCGCTTGTTGCCCCGCAGAAGCTGCAAGTCCCTGGTGATCCAGTTCTGCTGCGTCGCCGGCTTGATCACGGAGTTGACGATCAGGAAGTGGCAGTCGCCGTAGTCGAACGAGTAGTAGTCCGGTCCGAGATAGTTGCGGTAGTTGGTGTTGGTGCTGTTGTTCACGTCGTGGTTGCCGAAGACGTTGAACAGCGGCACCTGCGAGGTCGCCGCCCCGGCCGCGTAGCCCTCGAAGTGCGTCAGGTTCGAGCCCACGTCGGCCAGGTCGCCGGTGGCCAGGATGAAGGCCGGCGGGTTCTTGAGTCCGGCGATGTCGGCCAGGGCCGCGATCATCAGCGGCGTGGTGCCGCTGCCCCCGATGTGCACGTCGGTGATCTGGGCGAAGTCGAACTCGTTGCTCTCCACCGCCGGCCGCAGCGCGAACACGAAATCCGTCCCCGGCGTCGAGTTCGCGCTGATCTTCCGCCACCAGGTGTTCGACTTGGCCGCCCCCGACGGCAGGCACACGTACAGGAGTTTGGCGTTGTTCGCCGCGTTGGGCAGCGTATACGAGCCGTCCGCCGCGGTCAGCACCAGGTCGATGGTATCCGACACCCCCACGCCGGCCAGACCCGGCTCGTCGATCTCCTGCGTCCCGTTGCCGTTGTCGTCGCGGAACACGCGCCCGCTGATCGGCCCGTTCCAGTCGCCGCCGGCCGGGGGCGTGTAAATCTGGATCGGCGCGACCGTGCCGGCCTTGACGTCCTCGGCGTACCGGAGCAGGTTCCGCATCAGCCGCGGGGCCTGGGCCATGGCCTGGGCGTTCCCGCGGTTGCGGGCCTTGTCCGGGGCCATGGACAGGAACACCGCCCGC
>JABRVU010000434.1:0-2760 GCA_039961895.1 Phycisphaerae bacterium
AGCATGGCCCGCCCGTCGATCCCGCCGAAGTAGGGCGAGCCCGCCGGTGCCCGCAGGCGGAGGGTGTGGGCGTCCACCGCCTCGACGCTGGCGGGCGCGTCCATCCGCAGCAGGTCCGGCGAAAAGGTCAGCACGTGGCCGTGCAGGTTCCGCCGTCCGGTCTGGGCCTCGATGGCCGGCACCGCGTAATACGCCAGCACGGGGAAGTTGATGAAGAACAGGTGATCGTCGTCGCGCAGGGCCGGCCCGCGAGAGATCACCTCCTTGACCAGCATGTCCTCCAGGCGCGTCCCCGCGTCGAAGGCGAAGCCCTGCCCCCAGGTGAAGACGCTCAACCCGGCCGCCAGGGCGGCCAGCAGCGCTGCACATGCCGCTTTTCGCCATTGCGGCAACGGCCAACCCCCTGGCCGGGTGAACCCGCCCAGAGCCGCCAGGGCCGCGGTCGTCAGCAGGACCGCCCCCACGCCCGGCAGATACAGGTGATGGCTGGAGGCGAACACCGGCAGCACCGGGGCGATGAACAGTCCCGCCCAGGCCGGCGGCCAGAGCCAGGCCCGCTGAAAACCATACGCCCGCCAGACCAGCAGCAGCATCGCCGCCGCCCCGGCCGCCCCGCCATAGAGGACCGCCGGCCGATCCGCGAAAAAGGCCTCGCCGGCCTTGGGAACCACCGGGACGTACGCCAGCAGTCCCAGCGTGTAATACAACGTCTTATCAACAACGTACCGCGCGAAGCCGGGGTCGGAGGCCATCACCCGGTAAGGCCGCTCCGGCAGCGCCATTCCGCCCAGCATGTGGAAACGCAGGGCGAAGTACCCGCCGCCGACGGCCAGCATGGCCAGATGCTCCCAGCGCAGCCGCCGCCGGACCGTCCCGCACAGCCGGTCACCCAGCCAGCACACCGCCGGGAACAGCACGGCGTTCTCGCGGCAGCCCATTGCCAGGCCGTAGCACGCGATGGCGACGATGAACAGCCCCGTTCGACGGACACCGTTCCCACCCACCGACCGGCCGGTAACCGACCCCGCCTGCTGGAAGCCGGCGACGCCCGGATCGGCGGGCGCAACCTGAGGCGGAGGCGCGTCCGCGCGAATGACGGCCCGCGGTTGCCGAAGCGCGAGCCACGGTCGGCAGACGCCTTGCGAGCAACCCCACCCGGCCGCTCGCGCATAAGCCAACACGCCGATCAGCAGAAACGCGGTGGTCATCAGCTCCGTCTGGCAGGCGATCCAATACACCGTGGCCATGTGCCCGGGGTGAATGGCCGTCAGGCAGGCCGCCACCGTCGCCCAGCCACGCCGCCCGAAACAGCGCATGGCCAGGGCCCCCACCAGCAGCGCGCAGAGGTAATGCCAGGCGAGTGACCAGACGTGCATGCCGGCCGGTCGCCAGCCGACCAGCGTGTACTCGGCCCGCATGATCCAGAACGCGATGGGTCGAAAGAACGACAGCCCCGTCGCCGGACGGCCCCACAGGTCCATCACCCCGCCGATGATGTTCAGCCGGGCGGCGTCCACCGCCGACCGGAACGACCAGTCTCCCCCCCGCAGATTCGCGTAATGGGCATGATCGTCGAGAAACAACCCCGTCGGGACCGACCAGACGTGTCCCACCAGCACGAACGCCGCCGTCAGCGCCGCCATCGCGCCCGGACCGAGCTGCACCGTCGGACCGCGCGCGCCCGCATCGGCCCGCTGAATCGTGGAAAGAGGCGTGGTCTCCATCGTCGCCGTCACGTCTCCCGCCCGGCGGACAATGTAGTGGCCCTCATGGGGCCGGGCAAGGGAAACGGAAGGACAAGCCGTGGCGGTTACCCGCCATTCCCAGAATGCTGTAGCCCCAGGAAATGAGGAACACAACCCTTTGGTGAATCCGGGCGGGACCGGGCTTGGCAAAGCCGGCGAAGGTGGGTAGAGTAGGGTGAGTCGCCGCGCGGGGTGTTTGTCCCGTGTCCGTCGGCTGGATCGGATCCGTCGTCCCGGGCATGGAGGTCCCAGATCGCATGTTCCTCAAACGTCTCACCTGCCAGGGTTTTAAGAGCTTCGCCGACAAGATCGACTTCGATTTTCTGCCCGGGATCACCGGGATCGTGGGGCCCAACGGCTGCGGCAAGAGCAACGTCGTCGATGCCATCAAGTGGGTGCTCGGCGACCAGAGCCCGCGGAGCCTGCGCGGCAAGCAGATGCTCGACGTGATCTTCAACGGCTCGGGCACGCGCAAGAGCAGCGGCATGGCCCAGGTGGATCTGGTCTTCGACAACGCCGACCGCCGCCTGGCCTGCGACACCGACGAGGTCACCATCACGCGGCGGCTGTACCGCTCCGGCGAGAGCGAATATCTCATCAACAACGAGGCCGTGCGGCTCAAGGACGTCCGCGAGCTGTTCATGGACACCGGCATCGGGGTCAGCGCCTACTCGATCATCGAGCAGGGCAAGGTGGATCTGCTGCTCCAGGCCAACCCGCAGGAGCGGCGGGTGATTTTCGACGAAGCCGCGGGCATCAGCCGGTACAAGGCCCGCAAGCGCGAGGCCCAGCGCAAGCTCGACCGCGTCGAACAGAACCTGCTGCGCGTGGAGGACATCGTCGAGGAGCTCGAGAAGCGGCTGCGGAGCATCAAGGTCCAGGCCGGTAAGGCCCGCAACTTCCAGGAGTACGATCGGCAGCTTCGGGAGAAGCGGGCCGCGTTCTCGCTGGCCGAGTATCACCGGCTGGTGGGGCGGGGTGCGGAACTCGAGGAGGCCATCGCCCGGTTGAACGA
>JABRVU010000435.1:0-7828 GCA_039961895.1 Phycisphaerae bacterium
AATCCCTGCCGCGGCGGCAAGACCTGCCACTGCGACGACAACTGCCCGCGGGTCTACAACCCCGATCAGGAGGATGGAGACTACGGCGGCGGCGACGGCGTCGGGCGGGCCTGCGAGGTGTATGCCGACTTCGATTTCGACGGGGACGTCGACGCCGACGACTTCGGCCACCTCCAGATGTGCCTCTACGCCCACGAGGGCGTGGTGCCGCCGGGTTCCGCAGCCGGCTGGGGCTACCTGCCGTATGATTGCTTCAACGCCAACCTTGACCAGGACGACCAGTGCCAGGTCAACGCGGCCGACCTCGCTCTGTTCTATGAGTGCTTCTCAGGCGCCGACGTGCCGGTGAGCACGCTGAACAACCCGAAGTGCCACGGCGAGGACCCGGTGACGGTCTGCGGCTTCGACGAGCGCAGCGCGGTCGAGTGAACGCCCGCGGGCGGATCGACGATCGCGCTTCAGAGCAGGCCGCGGTCGGCGAGCATGGCCCGATACGCGGGGCCGGGGTCGGGGTAGCTGAACTTCTCCGGCAGCGGCCATTTCTCGAAGAACTTCCGGTGATCGACCTCGATGACCGGCAGGTCGGTGCACTTGCGCTCGTCGATCAGCTCCTCGTGATAGACCAGGGCCTTCCGGCAGCCGATCACCTTGAGCCCGGCCTGGCGCTGTACCTTGAGGGCCAGGTCCGGGTCCCACGCGCAGAAGTAATAGCGGTCGTCGAGATATCCGAGCCGTTCGAGCAGCCCGCGGCGCAGCAGGCCGAAGTTCGCGTACGGCGTGCCGCGCACGTTGTAGACGCTGTAGGTGAACCCGCCGTGCTCGACCGAATCCAGCCGGTTCCACTCCCGGTCGAGGTTGTGATAGAAGGCGACCATGCCGACGTCGCCCAGGTCGGGCCGCTCGATCATGGCCACGGCCTGTTCGACCGCCCCGGGCAGCGGGTAGGAATCGTCGTTGAGCCACATCACGTAGGTGCCGCGCGCGGCCCGGAAGCCCTTGTTGTACGCCCGCGTGCAGCCCTCGCGCCCGGTTTCGCGGATGAAGCGTAGGTCGCGCTGTTCGGCCAGCCATTCGGCCGTACCGTCCGCGCCGCCGCCGCCGACCACGATGGTCTCATGGCTGATCCCCACGTTGGCGCGAACGGCGGCGATGCAGCGCTGGAGCCGGGCCAGCCGGTTGTACGTGGCGATGACGATGCTGACCAGCGGGTCGCGGGGCTCGTCCCCGTCCACGGCGTCGCCGACGGCGGCGCCCGCCCGGCCCCGCGGCGAGGGTGTGGACGACGGCCAGGCGGTGTCCGGCTCCGCGGTTCGCGGGGCCGGAGGTGCCGTCTCGGACGGAGGTTCGGGCAGAACCGCGGTCTGTTCGGCGGCGGGGGTCATCTGCCTAATATCGGGCGATGAGGCCGGCCGGCTTGACGCCGCTCCCTCTGGTTTCCTCACCGTCAGATCGGTTCCTGCCGATATTATCGGTGCCGCCCGGCGTGGTCGGCGGCCATCACAGGCGACAGACCCGGCCTGCACGAGCCGGTGAGGGACGCTGCACGATGTCCACGGCCCGCGCCGAAACCATTCCATTGACCCGCGACCAGTTGCTGGGCCTGGCCGCCCGGGCGGAGAGTTATCCCTTTCTGGCCCTGGCCCTGGCGGCGATGCCGCGGCTGGCCGAGGACGGGGAGCTGCGGCTGCAAGTGGTCCGCCACTACGCCCAACTGGGGTTGATCCGGCCGGCGTTGGCCGAGATTCGCGCCCTGCCGGCCGCGCTGCGCGCCCAGCTGGAGGCCAACGGGGTCTGCGCTCAACTGGCCGGCCTGCCCGATGGGCGCGTGCCCTGGGAACGGCTGTTCGGGCGCTTCGAGGCCAATCGGCACGTGCTGCTGGCGCGCCAACCGGAGCTGTCCGAGTCACTGGAAGCCGGCCTGCGCGGCCTGCGGGCCCTGGAGCTCTATTCCTGCCGCGACGGCAACTACCAGCTCTGTGCCTTCAATGACCGCGATGAGCGCGTGTGGCTGCCCCGGCTGATGGATCATCGCGGCGAGTCGGGCCGGCTGGCGGTTCCCAGGGAGGCCAACGCCGCGCTGGGCTCGCCCGTGCTTCTGGAGGGGCTCAATCTCGGTTGGTTCCTGCCCCGGTTGATGGCGGAGACGGCGAAGCTGTTCCTCAACTACAGCGCGGCCGTCTACGTCATCGAGCCCAATCCGCTGGTCCTGGCCGCGGTCCTGCATCTGCATGACTGGCGGGAACTGCTGGCCGAGGAACGAGTGCGTTTCTTCGTGGGCCCCGATGCCTTCGAGCGGTTCAAGGCCCTCTTACTGGAACGCGAGGATCTGCCTCTGCCCTTGCGGTACGTCCGCATGGCCAGCTGGGGCGCCGGGCCGGGCGGCGACGCCGAGTCGGTCGTCCATGCCCTCGCCCGGCATCGCGCCCAGCGGACAGAACAGATGAAACGCGAGGTCGAGGCGATCTACCGGGGGCGGGACATGGCCTTCTGGGCGCGGCGCTACGCCACCGCGGGTGAGGGCGAACCCTTGCGGGTGCTGCTGCCGGTCAGCCGGTATACCACCTACCTGAAGTATTGCATGCGCGACCTGGCCGAGGCCTTCGAGCGGCGCGGAATGGTCACGCGCGTGCTGATGGAGCCGACCGACCACTCGGTCCTGCCGCCGGCCGCCTATGGTCAGGCGGTCCGCGACTTCCGCCCCGACCTGGTGCTCATCATCGACCACTTCCGGCGGGAATACGGGGGCATGATCCCGGAGAGCCTGCCCTTCGTCGGCTGGATTCAGGACCAGTTGCCGAACCTCTACGCGAGCGAATGCGGGCGGTCGCTGGGACGGTTCGATTTCTTCGTGACCACGGACCCGTCGCTGTTCGTGCACCGCTACGGCTACCCGGCTTCGCAGGGGCTGGCCTGGACGCTGGCCACCGATGACCGGACCTACGGCCATGCGCCGCTGAGCGACGCGGAACTGGCGCCCTATCGCTGCGACTTTTCATACGCCAGCAACCAGTCGGCGCCGCCGGAGCGGTTTCACGAAGAGCGCAAGCGCCAGACCGCCGGCGACGCGGGCGTCGCGGCGCTGATGGACCGGCTTTTCGAGGAGCTCAAGGCCGGGTTTCAGGCGGACGCCGTCACGGCCCGGATGAGCGTGCAGTGGCTCCTCGAGCGGATCGAGGACCGCGAGGGGCCGGTGGGCCTGACGCCGGAGGCCCGCGAATCGCTGTTGCGGTTCTATCTCGATCCGCTGGCCGAGCTGATGTTCCGGCAGTCCACCCTGGCGTGGGTGGCCGACTATTGCGACCGCACCGGGCGGACGCTGCACCTCTACGGGCGGGGGTGGGAACAGCACCCGCGGTTCTCGAGGTACGCCCGCGGCGTGGCCGCCAACGGGCCGGAACTGCGCGCGGTCTACCAGGCCAGCCGGATCAATCTCCAGATCATCGGCACGGGGGCGATTCACCAGCGGATGCTGGACGGCCTGGCCGCGGGGGGCTTTTTCCTGATCCGACGGACGCCGCCGGATTTCGCCCACCCGGCCGTCGGCGCGTACCTGGCGGCGTGGCGGAAGTACGGAGCCGCCGCCGACGGCGCCGGCGCGGACCAGGTGCCGGAATTGTACGAGGCCCTTCGTGGGCTGCACGCCCTGATGGGCCACGACCTTCGCCCGGAGCGTTTCAAGGCCGACCCGGCCACGACCGCCTTCTACGAACAGATCGAGGCCGGTGGTTTTCAGCGCGTGGCCGGGGCGGTCTTCAGCGCCTACGAGCAGGTGGCCTTCGGCTCCCCGGCCGAGCTGGCCGAGCTGGCCGACCGATACCTGGCCGACCCGCAGGCCCGGGCCCGAGTGGCCGAGGACATGCGCCGCGTGGTGGTGAGCCGCTACACCTACGGCTCGTTCGTGGACGCGCTGCTGGCGTTCCTGCGCCGGCGGCTGGAGCAGATGGCCGGCGGGCCGACCGCACCGGCCGGGGCCTCTGAATCCGGGCCTGAAGCCAGGGAGGTCGCCCATGTTCTTTCCTGAACGGATCCGCTCCATCGGCCCGCGCGACCGGGTGCTGGAGGTGGGGCCGGGGTCGCTGCCGCACCGCAGGTCCGACGTGTTCCTGGAGCGGCGGATGGCCGACGAGGCCGCGGCCTTCGCCCAGCGCGGCTATCAGCCCAACGCCGCCGACGAGAGCCGGATGGTCTATTACGACGGCGGGCGCTTTCCCTTTCAGGACGGCGAGTTCGACTACGTCATCTGCTCGCACGTGATCGAGCACGTGCCGGCCGGCGAGCTGTCCGGCTTCATCGCCGAGCTTCAGCGCGTCGCCCCGCGCGGCTACCTCGAGTTTCCCAACGTCTTCTATGAACTCATCAACTACCAGGACGTGCACCTGTGGCTGATGAACTTCCGCGACGGAGCCATGCTGTTCCTCGACAAGTCGGCGTTTCGGAGCAGCTTCATCCACAAGGCCTACCGCGAGATGTTCTACGGCCCGGACGACTACCTCTATGCGACGTTCCACCGCTTCCGGGAGTTCTACTTCCACGGCTACGAGTGGGAGCGGCGGATCGACTGGCGGATCGTGTCCGGGTTCGACGAGCTGGTGAACGAGGACGATTACAACCGCGTCCGGGCCTACTTCGCGGGGCGCCGGCCGCGGCAGGCCCAGGCCGTGTGAGGACGACCCCGATGAGCGAGACCTGCCGCATCCATCCCACCTCCCAGCTCGACCGGCGCGAGCTGATCCGGATCGGCCACAAGGCCGAGATCCAGGACTACGTCATCATCCGCACGCACGAGAACCCGGTGGTGATCGGGGCCTTCTGCCAGATCAACCCCTTCACGGTGATCTACGGCGGCAGCGGGGTGTACATCGGCGACAACGTGATGATCGCCCCGCACTGCATGATCGCGGCGGGGGACCACGACTTCCGCCAGCTCGAGAAACCTATCCGCTTCGCCGGAAGCCTGAGCAAGGGCCCCATCGTCATCGAGGACAACGTCTGGATCGGGGCGAACTGCACCATCACCGACGGCGTGCGCATCGGGCGCGACGCGGTGGTGGGGGCCGGCAGCGTGGTGACGCGGGACGTGGCCCCGTTCGACATCGTGGCCGGCGTGCCCGCCCGGGTGATCGGCAACCGCAAGACCCTTTCGGGCGGCGGTCCGGCCGGCGGCGCGGACCGTCGGGGCGGCGACCTTGCGGGGCCGGCGGAACAGCGGGCCGGAACGGAGCCTCGCGGCCAGGACCGCGAACCGGCCGGGCGCGTACCGGCCCGGGGAGGGAGGTCATGATCGCGGCCCCTCCGACGGCCACGAACACCGTGGGCAAGAACAACGAACGGACCCGCGAGCAGTGGCTCGAACGGGTGCTGCGGTCCCTCCCGGCCGGTCTGCGCATCCTCGACGCCGGCGCGGGCGAGCTGAAGTACAAGCCGTTCTGTTCGCACCTCGACTACGTCAGCCAGGACTTCGCCCAATACGACGGCGGCGGCGACGGCACCGGCCTCCAGATGGGCTCGTGGGACTGTTCCGGCCTGGACATCGTCAGCGACATCACCGCCATCCCCCGGCCCGACGCCTCCTTCGACGCCGTGCTGTGCGTCGAGGTGCTTGAACACGTGCCCGACCCCGTCGCCGCCCTGCGCGAGCTGACCCGACTGCTGCGGCCGGGGGGGCATCTGATCGTCACCGCCCCGTTCTGCTCGATCACGCACATGTCGCCGTTCTTCTTCTCCACCGGGTTCAGCCGGCACTTCTACGAGCACTGGCTGGATCGGCTGGGGATCGACGTCGAGGAGGTTTTCTACAACGGCAATTACTTCGAGTACCTGGCCCAGGAGCTTCGCCGGCTGGGCGGCGTCGCGGAGCGCTTCGCCGGCTGCCGCCTCGACGGTCAGGACGCGTCCGCCGTCCGGGCCGTGCTGGACCTGCTGGGCCGGCTGTCGGCGGCGGATCAGGGCCGCGACCGTCCGGGCCCCGGCTCGGCGGAACTGCTGGCCTTCGGCCTGCACGTGCGAGGACGCAAGCGATGAGACCCCTGCGCATCTTTTACGCCGCGGCGCGCACGCCCGATTCGGCGTTCGAGTCGGACCTCTGGCGGCAGAACCTCTACCAGCCGCTGGTGGACCTGGGCCACGACGTGGTCGAGTTCGATTATGACCTGCGGCCGACGTTTCAGCACCTGGACGTCGAATCGCCCGAGGACCGGGCCTTCATCGAGCGCAACCGCCCCCGCCTCGAGCGGGAGCTGCTTCTGCAAGTCACCGAGGCCCACCTCGAAAAACCGGTAGACGTGTTTTTCAGCTACTTCTATTCGGCGTGCGCGCGCCCGGCGACGATCCGGGCCATCCGCGACATGGGCATCCTGACGGTGAACTGGTATTGCAACGCCTCCTACCAGCTTCACCTGGTGGCCGAGCTGGCCCCGGCGTATGACTACTGCCTGGTGCCCGAATACGACCGGCTGGAGGACTACCGCCGGCTGGGGGCCAACCCCCTTTACTGCCAGGAGGCGGCCAATCCCAACTTCTATCGCCCCTTCGACGAACCCTATCAGTTCGACGTGAGCTTCGTGGGCCAGGCCTACGGCAACCGCCCGTTTCTGATCGAATCGCTGCACCAGGCCGGGCTGGACGTGCGCGTGTGGGGCAACGGATGGGGCCGGGTGGCCGAACGCCGCCGCCAGCGCGAAGGCCGGGACGCCCTTGATCCGCGCTACGGCGGAATCCTCAGCGACGAAGAGGTCGTGCGGACCTTCTCGCGCAGCCGCATCAACCTGGGCTTCGCGGTCTGCGGCAGCACGCACAAGACCGACGCCCCCATCCGCCAGATCCGCCTGCGCGATTTCGAGGTGCCCATGAGCGGGGGGTTCTACCTGACCGAATACCAGCAGGAGCTGGAGCGGTTCTTCGAAATCGGCAGGGAGGTGGCCTGCTTCCACGATCTCGAAGACCTGATCGGAAAGGTGCGTTACTACCTGGCTCACGAGGACGAGCGCGAGGCCATCCGCCGGGCCGGACTGGAGCGCTGCCGGCGGGAGCACAGTTGGCAGCGCCGCTTCGAGCAGGCTTTCGCCGCCATGCGGCTGGAGGAGCGATGCGCCGTCGCGTAGCCGTCAGCGTGGTCCTGCCGGTGCACAACGGAGCCGCGTTTCTGCGCCCCTCGATCGAGAGCGTGCTGGAGCAGACCTGCGGCGACTTCGAGCTGATCGTCATCGACGACGGCTCGACCGACGCGACGCCGGAGCTGCTGGCCGAATACGCGGCCCGCGACCGGCGCGTGTCGATCCAGCGCCACGAAACGAACCAGGGGCTGTGCGCGGCCCTCAACCGCGGCCTGGCCGCCGCCACCGGCCGCTACATCGCCCGCCAGGACGCCGACGACGTGTGCTTCCAGGGCCGGCTCGAAGCCCAGAAGGCCTACCTCGACGATCACACCGACGTGGGGCTGCTGGGCGCCGGCCGCATCGACGTGGACGCCCGCGGGCTGCCCGCCCGAAGCTGCCTCTATCCGCCGACCGACACCGGCATCCGCTGGCGGATGCTGCTGCACAACCCCTTCTGCCACACCGCGGTGATGTTCCGCCGGGGTCTGCTGGAGCGCGAACCGGAGGGGTATCGGGCCGCGTATCTGTACGCCGAGGACTACGACCTGTGGACGCGCCTGCTCAAGCACACCCGCGGCGCGAATCTGCAAGAACCGCTGGTGTTGCACCGCCTGCACCAGGCCAGCATCAGCATGAAGCGCCAGGCCGACCAGGAGCGGCTTTCGACGGCCATCGCCGCCGGGCAGATCGCCGCTCTGGGAATCGATCCGCCCGTGACCGAGCCGCTGGTGGGT
>JABRVU010000436.1:0-4273 GCA_039961895.1 Phycisphaerae bacterium
CGTCCACGCCGACGAACGGCTCGTCGAGCAGAAGGACGTCGGCCTGCTGGGCCAGGGCCCGGGCCAGAAAGATGCGCTGCTGCTGCCCGCCGGAAAGCTGGCGGATGTGCCGCGAAGCGAAGGGCGTCATCCCGACCATCTCCAGGCACTGTCCGACGATCCGGCGGTCCTCGGGACCCGGCCGGCCGAGCATGCCCAGGTGCGGATAGCGGCCCATCATGACCACTTCGCCGGCGGTCACGGGGAAATCCCAATCCACGGTCTCGGTCTGCGGCACGTAGGCCACCCGGCGCCGCCCCTGCTCGATGGGTTTGCCGAAGACCAGAACCTGTCCTGAATCCGCCGGAATGAGTTTCAGGATGGCCTTGAGCAGCGTGCTCTTGCCGGCGCCGTTGGGCCCGATGACCGCGACGAGCTGCCGGGGCTCGATGGTCAGCGTCACGTCGCGCAGCACCGGCTGGTCATGGTAGGAGACGGTCAGGCCGGCGATGGCCAGGGCCGGCTCGGTGCCGACCGGCGCGGCCGGGGGGTTGCGTTGCATCATGAGCATGGCGCTGTTCTCACCCGACCTTCCGGTTCATGGCTCCGCCTGGGTGGCGGCCGGGGCGGCCCCGACCGAGGGCGGGCGCATGGGCGGCACCCGCCCGCCCAGGGCCTCGACGATCATCCGCGTGTTGGCCCGGACCGCGCCGACGTAGGTCTCGTCGCCGCTGCCGGGCAGGCCCAGGCTGTCGCTGTAGAGCGGCCCGGCGATCCGCACCTCGCGCCCGTACTTTTCCCTGGCCAGTCGTACGATCCCGTCCACCAGCAGGTTCTGGGCCGCCGACACCGAGGTCTCGTGGAAGATGGCCGGTATCCTCCGGTCGCCGACGATGCGGGCCAGGCGGTCCTGCTCGCCGGCCTTGGCCTGGGCGTCGGTGCTGATCCCCAGCACCGCGTCCACCTCCAACCCGTAGGCCTCGCCGTAGTAATAGAAGGCGTCGTGACTGGTGATCATGTAGCGTGCGGCCGGCGGGATGGTCAGGACGCTGGCCCGGACCCAGCCGTCGAGTTCGTCGAGCATGGCCAGGTAATCGGCGGCCCGCTGATCGAACTCCGCGGCCCTGGCCGGCTCGAGTTTCTTGAGCGCGTCGCGCACCTGCATGGCGAAGACCTGGAAGTAGCGGATGTTCCACCAGACGTGCGGGTCGGGGGCGGTGGCCGCCGAGGCGCTCTGCCGGCGGCGGATGGCCTCGTGCTCGCCGAGACGCAGGGCCTTGTTGCCGGCCGCCTCGATCATGTCGATCATCCGGCCCTCCAGGTGCAGCCCGTTGACCAGGACCAGATCGGCCTTGCGGAAGAGGATGCTGTCGGCCGGCGTCGGGTCGTAGATGTGCGGGTCGGTGCCCGGCTTCATGATGCCCACGACGCGGACGGACTCGCCGCCGATCTGCCGGGCCAGGTCGGCGATCATGGTGGTGGTGGCCACCACCAGCTTGCGCCCGTCCGGAGCGCTTCCGTTGGAGGCCCCAGCGCCCCGCTCGCAACCGGCGGCCAGCCAGCCCCCGGCCGGTAAGAGCATGCATACCATTCCTGCCAGGGCGCGTCGGGTCCTCACGGTCGGCTCCCGCAAGCCATCGGTCCAACGGCCAGGCCACGGGCCCGGCCCGAATCTTCTGATTACCATATATCGGTTTGATGGGTTTGTCAACCCAATAATTTGGATTGGCTAATTTTAAGGATCATTGACCGTACGCAAGTGGCGTGCCGCGGCGTCGTTACAACGGAGTGCCGGCCCCGCGGCCGGCGGAAAAACCGCCGGAGCGACCGCGCGGAAGGACGTCCCCATCGCGCGGATGGCAAGCACCGACGATCAGGTTCTCGGTTCCCGACGTCTTGCGTTCCCGGTTCCCCTGGCTCTCACCGGCCCGCCGCACTGAGGTTGAGTACCAGCCGCTCGGCGTTCTTCCAGTAGATCTTCTCCAGCACGTCCCGCGGCAGGTACACGCCGTAGATCATCCAGAAGCCCTGCAAGTGGTGGCTCTCCCGGCTGTCGAAGTACTCGTCGTCGGTCTCGAAGAAGCGGTAATAGATGCGGAAGGCCTCTCGCCTGGGGAAGGTGTCCGTCCCGAAGAGCACGCGGTCCTGGTACTTGATGAGGAACCGCCGGGCGGTGTAGGGCTGGCGGCCCAGCTCGTTGATGCGGGCGCAGACGTCCACGTAGAGATTGGGGTACTTGTCCAGCCACGCGCTCACCAGGGCCAGGTCCTCGGCCTCGCTGGCCACGTGGGCCCCGATGAAGGTCGTCCGCGGGTTGGCGGCGATGGTCCGCGTGAACTGCTCGCGCAGCTCCTCGCGCGTGGGAAACCGGCTGCGGTCGGCGAACAGCCAGTCGGGGTGCTGATTGAGTTCGTGCCAGCGCTCGTTGTAGCGGTCCAGGGGGGTGAAGAAGGCCGCCGGGTCGGAGGTGTGGATCACGATCGGCTTGTTGTGCTTGGCGCAGACCTGCCAGACGCCGTTGAGCTTGGGATCGTCCACCCGCATGAGCCGCCCGTCCTTGTAGCGCACGCCGAGCCCCAGATCCTTATGGAACTTGAGCCCCTTGGCGCCGGCCTGGAAACTCTCTTCGAGCTGCCGGGCCGTCCGCTCGCCCCAATCGGGGTCGTCGATGCCCGTGAAATTGATGCGGGCGAAGGTGCAGAACCGCCCGGGGTGGGCGTTGTCGAGCAGGTCGAGGGCCCGTTTCAGCTCGTCGCCCCACATGCCGTCCAGGTGCACGACCGTGCGCACGCCGGCCGCGTCCATCTCCGCCAGCATCCGGGCGACGCTCTCCTTGGATTCCAACCCTCGGCGCAGGTGATTGTGCACGTCGAAGACCGGGAAGGCCGGCTTGTCCACGCGGGTGGTCTTGACCTTGAGCATCGACCGCGGCTGCCAGTCCTTGAGCTTCAGTTCGCGGATGTCTTCGGCGTCTTCGCCGGGCGGGGCGGCGAGGGCGGGCTGAATCAGGGCTGACACCAGCGCGCCGAACAGGCCGGCGGCATATGCGCGCGATCTCATGGAAGCACCTCCATCGGCCGGGGATGCGGCGGCGAAACCGGGCCCGGTCGGGCGCCTACGCTACCCGCCGGCGGGCCGGGGCTCAACAGGCGGAGGGGTTCTCGCGCGAGGACGAATCGGCGGAGACCGCGGCCCGCTCGCGGCAGGCCGGGCATTGCGACACGGCGCGATCGGCGTTGGTCTGGGCGAAGATGCGCCCGCACGTCGCGCAGACCGCGCCGTGGATGACCAGCGGCGGCCCCACCACGTGAACGTGCCGGTGGTGCCGCCCCGACCGGCGCCGCGAAGCGGAAGGGCGGACGCGCGCGCGTTTGTCGATCATGAACAGCGCGTCATCAAACACCCGGCCGGCGGCGCGCCGCTCGCGCCGAAGCCGCATGAGCGCCCGGGTCAGGCGAATCGTCGGATAGATGAGCAGAACGCCCGCCGCCGGCCAGGGGAGGATAGTCCATCGGTCCATCACGCCGGGCAGAGCCGGCCGCCCGACCGCGGCTGCCGCCTGACCGGGCGACGGTGGCGTCGCAGGCGGTTGGGGAATCTGCTCCCACCGAGCCACCATCCAATCGGCCTGATCTTTGCGAAGATGCTCGAGCCCGAATGCTTCGGTCACGGTCGAGAAGACGAACCAGCCGCCGGCGAACTCCGCCTGGGAACGTGATCCGCCCGGCGCCGGGCCAGTCAGCTCGCCGGCGCCTTCAAGCCCCCCACCACCGCGCCAGCAGACGATGGGCCGATGAAAACTCACACCGGCCAGTGCGACCAGCGCCACCCCCGCCAGCGCCAGCAGCACCGCTGTCAACCGCCCGAGGAGTCGCCGTACGGTTCCGGGCATCGTACGCCCCTGGCAGCTTCCCCCTCGCTCCGACGGGATCTCAACAGGTCAGGGCTGCATGAAGAGCACTCTACCTGCCGGATCCCCGGAACGCAAGCCAGTTTGTCGTTTTTCTTGATTTACAGCACACCATTTACATGGCCTCTCACTATTATCTCTTTTATGCGAAATAAGTTACGAGTTCCTGGAAGGCGGTCCTCTCCGATCTCACGGGCACGTCAACGCGGATCGCCGGCGAGAACCACGGCGAAGGCCAGACCGTCGTAGCCTTTGCTGCCGACGACCTGAATGGCGGTTGCGGCGACTCGCGGTTCGGCGGCCAGGCGCTCGTTGAACCGGCGCACGCCCTGAACGTCCGGGTCGGGGCTGGCGGCGTCCAGCACCGCGCCCTTGCGCACGACG
>JABRVU010000437.1:0-9646 GCA_039961895.1 Phycisphaerae bacterium
CCCTCATTCGCCATGGATCGTCCGGCGTTCCGGGGCGGTCACGCAACGGGCGCGGGCGACCCCTGTAGCAGCCAGCCGTGAGGGCAGGCCGTGGCCGGCCGGTTCATCCGCGATGATCTCCCCCGTCTGAACGCGCTGACGGTGGTCATCAGGGGTCATTATCCGGTCGACCGCGCCTCTACCCCACCGTGCTCACCCCGTAGGAGCCCAGGGCCTTCTCCTCGCTTTCGTAGAACTCGAACATCTTGTCGAGGTTGGTGATCTTGAAGACCTTGCGCAGCTCGTCGCGCATGTTGCAGAGCACGACCTTGCCCTTGATCGCGTCGGCCTTTTTGCGCAGCGTGATGAGCACGCCCAGGGCCGAGGAGGACAGGAACCGCACCTTGTCGAAATCGAGAATGAGCTTGCGGCGGGCCTGTTTATCGACCAGGTCGTAGAGTTCCTCGCCGATCTGCTGGACGACCTGGGTGTCCAGGATGGAAGCGTCGCTGAAGTTGACGACGGTCACGTCGCGGACCGGTTGGATGAACAGCCTGCCAGGACCAGCCATAACCCATCTCTCCAATGTAGTAGACGTACCTGCATCATACCGGTGCCGGTGCCGGCTTCAAAGCCCGGGCGGACCGGCCGCTAAACCGCCATCGGAACCCGGCCGGAGGACCTGGCGGATTTCGACGGCTTCGGCCGCGCGGGTCGGGCAGTGGGTACCCAGGAGCCGGGCCGCGAGGGCTCTCAACCGGTCGGTGGGGGGTTCGAGGCGAGCGATCAGTGGAAACTGGTTCAGCGCATCGGCCGATGGGCCGTAGAGCGTCTTGACGGCGTGATCCGCTTTGCGCGGCCGGTGGCGGTCCATTTGCGTCGTCAGAATGTATTGCCCTCCGTAGCTTTCGAGCCATTCGGCCGGCGAGCGCGGGGGTAGTTCGATGGGTATCAGCTCGGCCCCTCCCAGCCACTCTGCCGGTACCAGGAAGCGATGGACAGTGAACGCCGACGCGAACAGTCGTGAGAGTGGCCCTGCCCAGCGGCGTGTTCCGCGAGCAGGCGTCGGCCGGCCTCAAAAGTGCCGGCGTAGTACCAGCGACCGGCCAGCCGGTTGGGAGCAACGAGGCTGACCAGAGTGAAGCCCGTGGTCGCCACGACCAGGCCGCGGTTCCACGACGGCCGGTGGCCCAGGAACCTCTCAACGGCCAGGCCCGCCGCCAGGGCCATCCCCGGCAGGATCGGGAGCAAGTGGCGGGATTGATGCTGCAAGGGGTCGAAGCGGGTCAGACTCGAGCTGCCCACGCTCAGGTACAGCAACCCGGGCAGGACCAGGCAGAGAAGCAGCCTTGCGGCCGGACCCCTGGGCCGGCACACCAGGAGCACCAGCCCGCCAAGCAGCAGCGGGCCGGGCGGGCCGTAATCCGAGCGGGGGTCGGCCAGCCAGCGTACGTAATCACAGGCATAGACGGCCAGACGGGTAAACGACCCTTGAAGGTTCGGGGGGCCGTAACCACGTTCAGCCGCCGCCAGCGTGTGCGCGTGATAGAGCGGGTCGCCGGTGAAATGCCAGAAGAGCAGAGTCTCGCCTCCGACCCAGAGGGCCGGCCCCACCAGGATCAGCGCGGCCCGTTTCCAGGCCCACCGCGACCGGCCGTGGTTCACCAGCACGAACAACAGCAGGCTGGGGATCAGAATGGCCGCGGGTTCCTTGGCGCTGTAACTCATGGCCATGAGCAACCCGCCGGCCAGGCAACGGGTAGGCGCGCGGGGCTGATCGTGGTCCAACAGCGCCGGCGCGCATAGCAGGATCCCCAGCCAGGCCAGCAGCGCGGCGCTTGGCTCGGCGAGCGGGACCGAAGCCAGGATGACGTTCATCGGCACCAGCCCGAACAGCGCGATGGGCAGCCAGGTCCTGCGGACGCCAAGGCGACGGGCCAAGGCCCCGATCACCAGCAGCGTGCCGGTCATGGCGATCAACGACCAGACTCCGGGAGCCCACGGCTGGTTGGGAAGAAGCCGGATGACCATGCCCAGCGGCGCCCAATGCATGAACCTCAGGAGCATGTTGCGAGGGGGCAGCGCACCGGGGACGACCCCGTGACGCGCGCCCAGCAGGTAGGCTAAATCGTCCGACGCCACAATGCCGGTGTAAAAGACCAGCGGCAGCAGCCCGAGCAGTCCGACCAGGACCAGATCCCGTTTCCAGGAGGGAAGGGAAAGACCCAAAACCGGCGACCTCAGATGAGGGTTGGCCTGGCCGTGGCGACGGATCCCCCTCCCGAGCGGCATGGGTAAGGGGATGTTCGGAGCTAACGTGCCCATATCAGGGGTTTATCGGGAGCGGGGTGGCCCTGCTTCAATCCAAGCCGGGCGCATCGCGCCGGCGAAGGGGGAAGGGCGGCGCTTTCCATGCGGACCCGCGAGCGGCATCTGAATCGCGGATCGGTGCCCGTCGGCCGGGAAGGGTCTATAATCCCTCGCGGTTCGGGCGATACGGATGCAGGCACCAACCCAGCCGCGGGCCATGCCGAGCGCCATCATGAGCTGGATAACCCTGACCGGTTTCGGATGGGTCGCGCTGGCCGCCGCTGACCCCGCAACGCCACTCGAGAGGAGTCCCATGACCGCGACCTCCCCCGCGTCCCGACCGGCGCGTACCAATCGGCTGATTCACGCGACCAGCCCCTACCTGCTCCAGCACGCCCACAACCCGGTGGACTGGTATCCCTGGGGGCCTGAGGCCCTGGCAAAAGCCCGCAAGGAGGACAAGCCCATCTTCCTGAGCATCGGCTACTCGGCCTGCCACTGGTGCCACGTCATGGAGCGCGAAAGCTTCGAGAACGAGGAAGTCGCCGGAATCCTCAACGAGGCCTTCGTCTCGATCAAGGTGGACCGCGAGGAGCGCCCGGACCTCGACGAGATCTACATGAGCGCCACGCTCATCTACAACCAGGGGCAGGGCGGCTGGCCGATGAGCGTCTTCCTGACGCCGGAACAGAAGCCGTTTTTCGCGGGGACGTACTTCCCGCCGCGGTCGATGTACGGCCGGCCGGGCTTCAAGGAGCTGCTCACTACCATCGCCCGGCTGTGGAAGGAGGACCGCCCGCGGGTCCTGCAATCGTCGGAATCGCTCACCCGGGCGGTGCGCGAGTTCGGAGGGTTACAGCCGGGCGGCGAAGTGCTGCCGCCGGACCTGCCGTCGGCGGTGGCGGATGCGCTGGCCGAGGCCTTCGATCCGCGCACCGGCGGGATGACCGGCGGCGGGACCAACAAGTTCCCGCCGTCCCTGGCCCTGACCCTCATGCTCCGGCAGTATCACCGCTCAGTCAAGGCCGGCCAGCCCAGGCGGGCACTGCTCGACAAGATCGAATTGACGCTCGATCACATGGCCCGCGGGGGGATATACGACCACCTGGGCGGCGGCATCTGCCGCTACAGCACCGACGTGGAGTGGCTGGTACCGCACTTCGAGAAGATGCTCTACGACCAGGCCCTGGTCTCGGGCGCCTACATCGAGGCTTTCCAGGCCACGCGCAACCCGCGCTGGGCCGCGGTGGGACGGGACATTTTCGATTACGTGCTGCGCGATTTGCAGTCGCCCGAGGGCGGGTTCTATTCGGCGCGCGACGCCGACAGCGAGGGCGTGGAGGGCAAGTTCTACGTCTGGAGCCGGAAGGAGGTATTGTCGGTTTTGGGCCCGCGGGCCGGCGAGCTGGTATGCAGCTACTACGACGTCAGCGACGCGGGCAACTGGGAAGGGCACAACATCCTGCGGGTCCAGCGCGACGCGAAGACGGTGGCCGGACTCAATGGCGTGCAGGTCGGCGAACTGGAAGCGGCGCTGGCCGAGGGGCGGCGGAAGCTGTTCGAGGCCCGCGAGCGTCGCGTACCGCCGCATCGTGATGACAAGGTGCTGACGGGCTGGAACGGGCTGATGATCGCCTCGCTGGCCCGCGGCGGGGCCGCCCTGGGCGAGGAGAAATACGTTCAGGCGGCGGGTCGGGCCGCCGATTTCATCCTCAAGCAGGCGAGCGACAACGGCCGGCTGCTGCGCACCTGGCGCGCGGGCCGTGGCCATACCTTCGGCTACCTGGATGACTACGCCTTCTTCATCGAGGGGCTGCTCGATCTGTATGCCGCCACGTTCGAGGTCCGCTGGCTCGAGGAGGCCGTCCGTCTCAACGACGATCTCATCCGGCACTTCTGGGACGAGCGCGACGGGGCGTTTTTCTATACTGCCGACGACGCCGAGCCGCTCCTGGTGCGGACCAAGGACAGTCGCGACGGGGCCGTTCCCTCGGGCAACTCGGTGGCGTTGATGAATCTGCTGCGACTGGCCGCGATGCTCGACCGGGCGGATCTGCGCCACAAGGCCGAGGAGCTGATGAAGGCCTTCGCCGGCACGGTGGGCCGATCCCCCTTCGGCTTCGACCGGTTCCTGGCCGGACTGGACTTTTATCATGCCCCGCCGCGCGAGGTGGTGATCGTCGGACCGATCGGCGACGAGGCCACGCGGGCGTTGATCCGGGCGGTGCGGCAGGTTTATGATCCCTACCGCGTGGTCATGCTGTCGGACCCGGCCTCGCCCGACGCGGCCCGGCGCGAGAGACTGATGCCGTTGCTGGCCGGCAAGGGGCTGGTGGGCGGCAAGCCGGCCGCTTACGTCTGCCGGAACCGAACCTGCAAGCGGCCGGTGACGGATGCGGGGGAACTGCTTCGAGAGCTGGAGACGCCGGACTGAAACAGGAACGCGGCCCCGAGCCGGGTCTTGTCCGCGGTGTCATCGCGGGTTTCAGATCGCGGATCGCCGATCGCGGGTTGAAACAGCCGGCGTCCTCAAACCCGTTTGGGTCCGGCTTCCAGCCGGTCGGTTTTGAGGAATGAAGGTGGCACTCCAGGGGTCCCTCCTGAACCCCATGCGACACCGGTTTTCAGCCGGCATGATGGGGGAGCTTCAGGGTGTACGCAGAATCCTCGCGGCCGCGCAGGGCTGCGTCGTTTGGATGCGGAGCATCAGGTGAGGAATGGCCATGATGGGAATGCCCGCTCACAGTTCTCAGTTCTCAGTTCCCAGGTCCCGCTTTCCAGTGCCTTCCGTCCGGCGGCCGCGTCATGCCTGCGTTTTTGCGGTTCAAAGTGTCGCCACGTGGCAGCGGCTCGCGGTGATCGGCGTTTTCGGCGTCTGGGCCGGTTCGGCGTGGGGGCAGGCGCCCTCGACGCGACCGGGGCGCGGGATGTCGGCGCTGCCGCGCGTGCCGGAGTATGCGGCCACGGCCCGCATTCCCGCGAACCTGCTCAACGACCGGGCCGGCCAGACCGTGATCCTGCCCTCCGAGCCAGGAGAGACCGGCGAGGATCCGGGCCGGTTGTCCGGCGGGGCGTTCGCCAGACTGACCGCGGAAACCCGGCCCTTGCCGGAAGGATACATCGTGGCCCGCCGTCCGGCGACAATCACCCGCCAGGACAACGGGTGGGTCGCCGCGCTGGAACCGGTGCCGGGCCTGCCCGAGGCCATGCCGATGCGACTTCTGCCCAATGGCCGGCTGGCGGTGCTCGAGACGATCCTGTCTTCGGGCACGCCCGGGTCGCGCTTCGCCGTCACCGGCCGCGTGACCGAGTTCCAGGGCGCGAACTACCTTCTGCTCGAGAACGTGATGGAACTGATCGAGCCGCGCGAGCCGCCGCCCCGCTCCGAAGGCGTCACCCCGCCGACCGCCGAGCCCCAGACCCGGCCGTCGTCCGGCAAAGAACCCACCGCCGAGGAGCTGATCCAGCAGTTGATGCGGGATCGGCCGACCCACCAGGTGGTCGCGCCGGCCGAATCGCCCGCGGTGCAAACGGCCCCGGCCGGCGGCGAGAGCGGCGAGCCGCCGTCGGCCGTCAAAGACCAAGCCTATTGGCCGGAACGGACGCTCCTGAGCGACCGGCTGGTCCGGCTGGTGCCCAACGAGGGAACCTGGTTGATGGCCTTTGACGATCCGGGGCGAAACCCGACCGATCGGCCGATCCGCGTGCTGCCCAGCCGGCTGCTCGAATCCGCCATCAACCTGACCGGCGGGGGAACGCGCGGCGTCGTCCTCGTGGTCAGCGGCGAAGTGACCGCGTACAGGGGGACCAACTACCTGCTGCTGCGGAAAGTGCTGGTCCGTCGGGGCTACGGGAATCTTCGATAGCCCGGCTTTTCGCCCCCACGAACCTCCATGACCCTGCGCTGGAAGACCTGATTTGAAGCCCATCCCGCAACCCTGAAAAACGACCGGCTGGAAGCCGGTCCCAAACGGGTTGAAGCCGGTACCCCACGACGTTCGGGATGATCTCTTATGGGGAACGCAGGTTCAGGCGCAGCGTGAGGACGCCGAAGGGCCTGATCGCCACCGTGACGCTGTGTTCGTCGGCGATGAGTTCCTCCTGGTCCTCTTCCACGAGATTGGTGCGCCAAGCCTTCTCGATGGCCAGATGCGGCACGGTCAGGGTCAGGTCGCACTGCCGGCCGTCGGTCTCCATCAGCCGGACAATCACTCCCCGGGCGTCCTCCGCCCGTTTCAAGGTCAGCAGGAAGACGTTGGACGGTTCCACCCGGCAGAAACCGGCCGGCGCCTCCAGCGCACCCCTTCGATCGCCGTTGACCACGACTGCCAGAAGCGGATTGTGCGCCGACCAGCCGAAATCCCGGTGGGCGCCGTTGGTCTGCGGGCCGGCGTGCGTGGTCAGGCAGTAGCGGAAGAGGACGTCCGCCTGCTGCACGGGCTGAAAGTTCGTGCGGAAGTTGGCGGCCATCACGAAGGCGTACACGTGGCCTCGGGTGAGCTGCTGCGGCGTGACGAAGTCGCGGCCGAAATCAGACGGGGTCACGCCGTGGTGGGCCTGCGAGACGTAGCAGGGCCACAGGCCGCCGAACTCCAGCAGATGCGATTCCAGCGGCGTGAGGGTGACGCTTACGCTTTCGTTCCAGACGCCGGCCCAGTGCTGGACGGCGTAATAATTGGAGTTGGAGCCCGGGAACTGATCCTTGAGCGGCTCGATCACCGAGTTGGAGCCTTCAAAACGGAACTTCGGCTCGGGCACCAGGAACGGAAAGGCGAAGTATACCTCCAGCAGCGGGGTGGAATCCTTGAGCACCCGGTTGAAGAGGTCGATGCGCTGGAGGCGGTCGTAGAGGACCACTTCCTGGGTGATCTGCGGACAGCCCGCGGCGGCGCCGCGCGCAACCAGGCTGGCATACACCGGTCCCTGCTGTCCGATGCGCGTCTCGGCGGCGCGCGGACCTTCCCGCGCACCGGTCGGGACCCGCCGGGCCACCAACTGGTTGAGCTTGTCGGGCGCCCCCGCGTCCACCAGCTCGCGCGCAAGCGTTTTGTCGTAGAGGCTCGCGATGGCGCCGGTATCGGGGTCCAGAGTCACCTTGAAGAACCGGTTCTCGATACTGTTCTCGGCGGCCCGGACGCCGGTTTCGAAGGCCGGGCGGTCGGCCCGCGGCACGAGTCGATACGTCTTGTACCCCATCGACGGGACGTCTTCGGCCACGAACACGAGATCGAACCGTTCGCGCTTCTCAAATTGTCCACGCGACCAGCGTTGGGCGGCATAGGGCGCCGGGGCCAAGGGGTCGGTCAGCTCGACGACCTGGTAGGGCACGGGCCGGCCGGACTGCCCGTCCACCAGGTCGAAGGGCTTTTCCGAGAAGAACCGGGTCACGCGCACCAGGTCGCTCCGATCGAAAGCCAGGGGGTTGAAGACGACGACGTGGCGCTGTCCGGGCTCGAGCCGGATGCGGCCGGCGATCCGGCTGAGGCTTTCGGCAAGGACGTGTTCGGCCCGCCCGGCGGCCCGATAGGCATAATGGCTCTTCTCGTTCCAGGCCCAGTCCTGAATCTCGCCGATCGGGTAATCCTTGCCCCAGGTATGTTCGTCGTACAGGAGCATGTCGTCGTAGGCCCGCGCGACGTCGTCGGCCGGGTAATCCTCGGGGCCCAGGAGCGCGGCGATGGTGGCGGCCTTTTCCGCCGAAAGCAGCCTGTCATGGGTCAGGCGGTTGACGGCCGTCTCCCGGGCCGTGGATATCGCCCCGACCACGTAATCCGTATGCGGCAGTTCGCCCCGGAACGTGCGCACGTCGCCGCACTGCTTCTCGAGGGCCTCGAAGAACATGGCGTTGGTGGCCACGACGAGCTTCGGATAGGCACACCGCTCGTTCCATTGCCGCACGACGTGGCTGATCCGCACGTCCGGCGGATGGTTGTCCACGCCGTTGTGGATGTAGCGGACCACGTCGAAAGGGACGCCGCGATCCTCCATGTCCGCCAACTGGCCCGGGAGGTAGTCCATGACCTCGTCATAGGTATCCGGGCCGACGACCCGTTTGAAGAACCCGTAGCTGCCCTGGTAGTAGACCAGCACCTCCTGGCCGTCGGGCCCCTGCCAGCGGAAGGCGTCCGGCCGGCCGTGGCGGAGGACGGCCGATTCGTCCCAGAAGGTGTGGACGTCGTTGCGACCCCATTCGAAGTACGTGGGCAGGCCGGCGAAGAAGTACTTCACCCCCGCCCCGCCCAGGACGGTGGGCAGACCCCAGCTCAGGCCCGGAACGTCGGTGATCGAGCCGACGGCGATCTTCCCGCCGTAGCGCCGCGCGAAGCGGAAAGACGGGTACATCAGGCGGATCTGCTGCTCGTGTCCGCAGAGGCTGTCGATGACGTTGCCGAAGAGCGCCCCGACCTCGATCCGGCCCTCCTTGACGTAGGCGCCGAAGCGGTCCACGGCCGCCGGCGGACGGTGGGCCATGAAGTGTTGAAGGGACCAGGTCCCCTCGAGGGTGTAGCGGTACTGGGCCTCGGGCGGAAAGTCGCCGGTCTGATCGCAGAAGCGCAGCACGTCGTCATAATAGCCGGCGTAGCGGTTCAGCACGTTCTCGATGGTGTCGGTGTAGCCGAGGTCGTGATGGGTGATGGGCACGAAGTAGACCGTCCAACGGCGCCCCGGGCGCCAATCGAGCCGGCGGACGTCCGCGCTGCCGCCGCCGCTCTTCAGGACGAACTCCGCCTGGGTCGGCTCGCGGACCTCCGGCAGGCGGACCGGGAGGGTCGTCTTTCCCTCTTTCACGACGCCCAGGGGCACGGACCGGGCCGTCGAACCGGCTCGGAACTCGAGGACCGCCTCGGCCGGCGGGCCGGGGTTTTCAACCGTGACGTCGACGACCCGAACCAGGTCCCCATTGTCCGGCGCGAACAGCGGCGTCGGCTTGATGGCCGCCAGCCTCATCGGATCCGTGCCCGCTTGTGCCCGGGCCGCGACGGCCGGAGCCAGCAGAACGAGAACCGCCACCCGCCGGGCGACTTCCCGGCCGCGCGGCGGCGCGTCGATTGAAAGACGGTTGAGGATCATCTCTTCTCCTGAAGGGTGGAATCCAGGCCCTTGGATCGGCCGGCCGTACAGACGGATAAGACGATCTTATCGTGGTGAAGTCATTATCATCCCGGGCCCGGGCGGCGGCAAGCGCGGGCGGGAACCGACCCCGGCCGGGGGGTCGCTGACAAAAGCCGCGAGACGCGGATTCCGTGGCGACCGGCGAGTGAGTGCCGGTCGTGAAGTGGTTCGGGGTCGGCCACGGCCTGTATTCACGGCGGGCCGCTCCGGAATCGGCCAGGGGGGTCATTCCCTGGCCGCGACG
>JABRVU010000438.1:0-13751 GCA_039961895.1 Phycisphaerae bacterium
GTCCGGGCGGCTGGACCGTCGCGGCCAGGTCGGCCAGCAGGGCCGGCGAGTAGACCGCTGCCGACAGGCCCGGCGCCGACTGCGTGAACACCATGCGCATCTGGTCGCGGACCTTCTCGAAATGGCCGATCATCTCGTCGAGCAGGCCGGGGTCCAGAAGGGCCGCGCCGGCCGGCACGGCCGCGACCGCTTCGGCCGACTCGCGCTGGGCCAGCGCCGAGACGACCCAGGGATTGAGCGACTCGTCGAAGACGGTCGCGCCGCCGATGCCCCCGCGCCAGGCGTCCAGCGACCACTTGCGGGCGGCGGCCACGTGCTCGCGCCAGGGCACCGGCGCGGCCTCGTGGGTCTCGACCCTGACGGCCAGCCCCGCAGCGGCCTGTTGAGCTTCTGCCTGCTGCCGGGCCGGCACGACCAGATGGACGCTCGCGACGCGCCGCGCCGCCAGGGTCTGCCGCAGCGTCCGCCGGATGACGGTTTCGCCGGCCAGCGCGTCTCCCAGCCGCGAGCGCGTGCCCAGCGCCCCGCGTTCAAAATCCGCTTCGATGACGGCGATGACTTTCATGCCGATTCGCGCCCTCATGAGCCGACCAGCGCACACGCCGGCGCCGCCCGCCGGGAGAAGGCGTTCCGCGCCTCCGGCTCACCGGGTCCTGGGCATGACGTAACAATAGGCCCAGTAACGGTATTCGCTCCAGGCCTGTTCGGCCAGAGGATGACCGGGGAAGAGCGGGATGTTGCGGGGCTGGAAGGCGACACGGACGCGGATCGACGATCGCCCTTCGGTCAGCTCGCGCGGCAGCAGGAACTCCGACTCGCGCCAACGGCGGTTGGAGGTCTGCACGTTGTGCAGGGTCGCGCCCAGCTCGCCCTTCGGATCGCTGTAGACGCAGGTATTCGAGCCGGCCGTATACCACAGGCCGACCTCATGCCACGGACCGCCCGGCCGGTCGTCGGCGACGGAGACCATCGCGCACTGATTGGGAAAGGCATAGTCGAACTTCCGCCGCAGCATCACGCCGAGGTTCCTGGGTTCGAGTTTCATCGTGAACGTGCTGGTGCCGGTCGTGAACCGCCCGGTGTCCTCGCTGGGCGGGTAGATCTCCTTACCGTCCAGCGCGTCCACGCCCCACTCGTAGCGCGAGCTGAGCCGCTGGACCGGCGAGGCATCCGGCGATTCGTAGCGGTGCCGGGCTTCGTCGGCCTCATCGCCGACGTGCAGGCTGTCGGTCAGCACCAGGCATGGCGCGTTCAGGCCGTACCAGTAGGTGACGGACTGGTAGTGCTCGGTCGAGTCGTTCCGACCGCCGTGCTCGAAGGTGATGCGCGCGTTTTTGCCGAAGGGCATCAGGTCGGACAGCAGGAAACGATATGCGGACTGGATCTTGTCCTCTTCGTTGAGGGCTTCCTCGGGCTTGCGGCAGCCGACCGGATGGCCGGCGAAGGGCAGGGTCATGGTCCGTCCGCCCCAGTAGTCGCCGCCGCCGCCCCATTCCTCGGTGCCGGTGCCCTGGCCGCTGGGCGTGAGGGCGTCGTCGAAGTAGAAGCGCGGGTCGCCCTCCAGCGTTCGCAGGACGGCCCGGTCGGAGAAAATGAACGAGGTGCCCACGAAGTGGCCGCACCAGTCGCCGCCGCCTTCGACCCGGGTGGTGTCGAGGAAGACCAGGTCCCTGCCCGGCTCGGGCGTTCCGTGATCGACGTAGGTGGCGTGGAAATACCCGACGTGATTGGGCGGTCCGGCGTAGGGATCGGTGCGCACCTGGTAACGCAGGCCGCTGATCGGCGTATTCGTCTTCTCTACGAACTCGACGCGGGCGCTCTTCATGAAGGGCATGGGGAAGTACATGGCGAAGTGGACGCGGCCGGCGTGAAAGCGGACGCCGACCGGAAAGGCCTTGACCAGGTATTCGCGGTTCTCGCGGTTGAACAGCGAGCCGGTGCCGAAGAGCAACTGGACGGGGGCGGCCACCGAGGGGTTCGGGGCGTCGTCCCAGTAGATCTGGAGCCAGCCCTTGCCGAAGGCCGCGGCCTGCTCCTGGGCGACGTCGAACTTGAGGGCCCGCACGACGGCCGGGGCGTCCTCGAGGCGGACCAGTTGAAGCGTGCCGCCGGCGGGGACGTCCACGCCGGTGCCGACCGCGTCCACGCTGTGAAACACGTGCGGCGGAGTCAGATCCGTTCCGCTGCGGTTGATGAGGTCGAGCACCGCCCGCGGCGGGGCGTCATCGGGCGTCCAGCTTCGGATCGGCCGGCTCAGGTGTTTCGTGCCGGGAGCGAAACGGTGATAGATGTAGTAGCCGGTGCCGTAGCGCGTCCGCTCGTAGGCCAGCAGAAACGATCGCTCGAAGGGGATGGGCACCCACGTCAGGTCGGCCCCCCTGGTCTGCGACCAGGTCCAGGTCAGCGGGTTGGGGAAGGCCGGCTCGGGCAGAAAAACGGAGTTTTCGACCGGTTTTTCAGGATTGGCCGAGCTGGATTCCTGCACCACGCAGTCCCGCCCGTCGACGACGTAATGCCACGGGCTGCCGTGCCAGTGGTTGGTGCGGACGAAGGCCAGCACGCCCGGGCCGGTCACGTCCAGGGTGACGTTGCGGTCGTCGGCGAGCTGGTAGAGGAAGTGGCTGGCGTCGGCGCTCTCGTTGCCGCCGCGGCGGTCGTAGGTGCTGGCCATGTAGGTGCGCTGGCCGATCCGCAGATGGGCCCAGCGATCCCACATGCTGAAGGCATCGAGCCCGACCGGAATCACCGGCGGCTCGGTCGCGTCCCGGCCGGAACGGCCCCACGTGCAAGCGCACGCGCCCAACATCAGAAAGGGCAGCGGCTTCAGGGTAATCGGCATCAGTCGTGTCCTTTTCGGCACCGGGCGCGCCGCACGCGACCGGCGCCGCGATTATACACGTTCCTTGCCCGAAGGAACGCTTTGTGCTAGACTCGTTCGGTGATGAACGAGGGCCACCCCATGCAGATCACGCTTCGCCGGCCGGACCTCGAGCGGTTTGTGGCGGAAAAAGTCGAAAGCGGTGAGTATGCCACGCCCGAAGCCGTTGTCGAGACCGCCCTGGAGGCGTTGCGCATCCACGATGCCGCGATACCGGGCGGTAAAGACCTGGAACGGTTGATCGCCGAGGGGCAGGCGGCCGCGGACCGCGGCGAATGCATTTCCGGCGAGCAGGTCTTCCGGGAGATCCGTCAGCATAGCGCCCGTTACCGAGCCGGATCGGCATGAAAACCTTCGAGTTGACCGCAAAGGCTCGTGACGACCTGTTCGACATCTGGAACGACATTGCCAAGACCAGCCCCGATGCCGCCGATCGAGTCATTCACGATCTTGAGGCGGCCATGCAACGGGCGGCCGAGTTTCCGTTGTTGGGTTTTCGCCGGCCGGATGTGCGCGAACGCCGATATCGCTTCTGGGTGGTGTATTCGTATCTGATAGTCTACCTGCCCGACACCGACCCCTTGCAGGTCATCCGCGTGGTGCATGGACGGCGCGACGTACCGACCGTGCTCAAGGAATAAGGCTGCCGGCCGGCCGCGAAAGAGGTACACGTCGTCGATGGTCACGGTACGCACGGAAGGCGGTGATCTGCTCCTCCCGGTGAAAGTCGTGCCCAAGTCGTCGCGCGATCGGATCGTGGGGGAGTTGGAGGGGGCGCTGAAGATCACGGTGTCGGCCGCGCCGCAGCGCGGGGCGGCCAACCTGGCCGTCTGCCGGGTGATCGCCCGGGCCCTGGGCCTGCGGGCGGGGCAGGTCCGCGTCGAGACCGGCCATTCCTCGCCGCGGAAGACCCTGCGCATCAGCGGGACGGACGTGGAGTCAGTCCGACGGCTGACCGGCGACCCGACCAGGACCCCTTCCTGAAAGAACGGCCCCGAGAACGGACTATCGCCCGCCTCTCGGGGCCGGTCACGTTGACTCACGACAAGTTGCGCCGGCGACGCCTATCACGGAGGCGACACGCCGTCGGCCTCGTCCACGTCGTAGTCGCCGTCGGTGTCGGCGCAGGCGCACGACGGGAAGATGCCGGTGCGATAGGGCTTGCCGGAGCCGGAGTAGCAGGCCTGCTTGGCGGCCGCGTCGGCCTCATCGACGTCGCCGTCGAGGTCGAAGTCGGCCCCGCCGCAGGTGAAGGCGCCCGAGTAGACGCCCATCAGATCGACGTAGAGATTCTCGCCGCCGCTGGTCCAGACGTAGAGCCCGTCCACGGTCGCGCCGGTGGGCGAACCGGCCGAGTACTCCGCGATCTTCTCGCCGTCCTTCGACAGCTTCACCGTGCCGGTCGAGGCGTCGTACCAGAGCCCCAGTTCGAGATAATCGTCGCCCGGACTGATCTTCACGCCGACGTTCGCGCAGCCCGGATCGAAGTTGTTCACCGGTCCGCTCCAGCAGCCCTGGAAGATGCCGTAATCGACCTGGTCGATGTCGGCGTCGATGTCCAGGTCGAAATCGATGCAGCCGGCCGAGACGGTCTGGATGGTCGGGCCGGTGATGCAGTCGATGAAGGCGTCCAGGTCGGTCTGGTTGACTTTCTGGTCGCCGTTGGCGTCCGGGGTGGGCAGTTCGGGAGCCCCGGTCGCGCCGGAGACCGGCCCGCCCACGATGGTTCCGCCGATACCGACGGTGGCCGGCCGTCCGACGCGGAAGCCGCCCGAGGCCACCGCGTCAGTGCCATGTACCAGGGCGATCTGGACCTGGTTGAGGGCAGTGGTGCCCGTCTCCAGCCGCAGCCGGACCTTGCCCTGCACGGTACCCAGATAACGTGCCGGCAGGTTCATGGTGGGGAGCTTGGCCCAGGCCTGGTCGGCCGCCGCCCCCGCCGGGAGGCGGACCACTCGGGTATCCGGGCCGGTGGTCAGGGCGTCATCGGTCAGTTGCCAGCCGACGCCGGAGCCGGTCTGGAGATTGCCGAAGTTGGCATAGTCTGCCCGGATCATGTCGTCACGGCCCCAGCCGTTGGTCAACTGCGGCCAGCCGCCGGTCGGGGTCGGCGGAGTGATGTCGATGGGTTCATTCCGAACGCCGCCGGTGTGGGCGCTGTCGCCCTTGAACACGATATGGCAGCGCCGCGACCTGCTGACGTCGGCGGTCATCCCGTAGTAAGCCATCGCCGCCGGGACGTTGCCGTCGGAGCACGAGGGCGTGACCGAGTCGCTGGTCTGGAAGATGTAGAGGTACTTGTAGGGGGGACCGTTGTTGGGAGCGCAATCCACGCCGCAGTTTCCGTTGTACCCGCCCTCCTCGTTGTCCCAGACCTCCAGGCCGTTGACGGGATAGCCGTTGGGATCAATGTACGCGCCGATCACTTCGCGGACGTAATCGGCCATGTCCACGGTCTGCCAGCCGAAGAGCGGGTGCAGCGAACCGTGCGGCAGGCTGTGGATGGCAGAAACCGGGATCAGGTACCCGCGGATCTCGATGTTGAGGTTGGAGGCGAAAGTGTTGTCGCGGTTTCCATTGCCCGGATTGGCCGCCCAGGTGTGCTTCATGCGGTTGGCCCGGCGGTATTTCTCGGGCTCATCGAAGATCGCGACGCCGGGGAAGAGCTCGGGCCGCTTGTATTCGAAGTAATAGCGCGAGCCGCCCAGGCCGCGCTGGTTGGCCTCCGCGTTGTTGTACCACATGTAATCAGAGCCGTCCTCCCAGCCGGTGTACCGCGGGCAGCCCGGCTGGTTGTTGCCGTTGGTGCTGTCGTTGGTCTCCCAGTCCCAGTTGCGGCCGCTCCAGGCCACCTGCGAGCCGTCCGCCCCGGCGCCGGTGGCCCCCAGGCCGTCGTCCTGACGCATGTCGCACCAGTTTTCACCCTCGGCGATGATGCCCAGGTTGAACTCGCTGTGCTTGGTCAGACTGAGCTGTTCGTCGTCGTCGAACTTGCGGTTGTGGAAGCCGAAGTGGATGTTGAAGCCGCCCGTGGCCCCGTCCACGTCGAGCACGTCGAAGGACAGCGATCCGCCCAGGTTGAGCGCGACCGCGAAGTCGTCGGCGGTCAGTGGCAGCATATCCGGCCCGTTGGACCGGTTGATGAACGCGGGGATGTACGCGGCCCCGAAGTTGTAGGCCTCGTCATACGGCGCCGCCCGCAGCGAGGCGGTAAGCCAGACCGTCCCCGCCGACACCAATGCCAGAATGAGAGCAACTTTCCTGCCTGCCATGACCGGCTCCTCTCGAAAAAGAGACGTGGGTTCTAGAGGCGCCAAGCGCGCCCGCTCGTTTCCCGGAGTTGAGGTGTTAGTCTTTGGATAATCCGGCCGCCCGTAGTATGCACCCGTCGGCCAACGGCTGTCAAGCGAAAAAGCCGTAGCATTGCCTGCGGGGTCGTGACAATGAGGAGGCGGGGGGAATGGAGCGGCCGGGTGGCGAGCAGGCCTTGTCCGGGGTTCGCTCTTCGCCCGCCCTCACCGCACTGGCCGTTGCAGGATTGACCGTCCCTTGGGACGGCGCGCGAAGCCCGGCCGCTCGAAAGCCGGCGGGCCGCGGAATCGGTCATCGACCTATCCGCACCATTCCAGTCCCATTATCCTTGACGCCAACAGCTCCGGCCGGTACGGTAAGGTAACGTGTATCGTCAACCGGGCCGGATTCCCGTCCATGCGGCGCGGCCGGATGGGAACAGCGGGCCAGTGCAAGGGCTTTCTCATACGCCGATAGCCCACCGGGCCAATGCCCGTGTCACGGGGTTCATGAGGGGGCCCGCTCCGCGACGGTTCGTCATCGTTCGCCCCGCGAGGCCCGAAACCTGGTTTCGGAACCGGGAAACCGGAAACCGACGGCCAACAAGCGACAACCTTTTTATGCGTATCCTCTTCATCTATCCGAATCTCAACGCCGAGGAAGGCTTCAATCACGGCATCGCCGACCTGTCGGGGTGCCTGAGGGCCCGCGGCCACGTCACCGGCCTGATTAACATCAACGAGGCCCTCTACGACGTGCCTTCCGACGACCAGATCGTCGAGCAGGTCCGCGCCTGGCGGCCCGACCTGCTGGCCTTCAGCGTCATGACCCAGCAGTACAAGTACGCGCTGCGCCTCGGCCGGCGCATCAAGGAGGCCCTGCCCGGCCTGCCCATCGCCATCGGCGGCGTGCACGCCATCATGTGCACCGAGGAGGTCAAGAACGACCGCTTCTGGGACTTCATCGGGGTCGGCGAGTGCGACGAGTCCTTCCCCGAGCTGGTGGACAAGCTCGAACGCCATGACCCCACTTACCGCTACGTGGCCAACTTCTGCGTGCGCGACGCGGACGGCGGCTACGTCGTCAACCCCATCGGGCGCTACCCCGTGCTCGACGAGCTGCCGCCCAAGGATTACGAGATTTTCGACCTGCCGCACATGCTCGGGCGCAAGAACGGGTGGCAGAGCGTGCTCACCTCGCGCGGCTGCCCCTACCGCTGCACTTACTGCTTCAACCACGAGGTCACCGACCGCTACCTCGAGGACGGCGGCCACGCGCGCAAGAGCTTCCTGCGGCACTACTCGATTCCCCGGATGGTCGCCGAACTCAAGGAGCTCAAGAAGCGCCACCCGTACATCGAGACCTTCATCTTCGACGACGACCTCTTCACCCTCAACAAGCAGTATTGCGTGGACTTCGCCCGGGCCTACACCGACGCGGGGCTCAACGTGCCCTTCGTGCTCAACGCCCACGTGCAGAGCTTCAGCGAGCCGATCGCCAGGGCCCTGTCCGAGTCGCCGTGCATGATCCTCAAGTTCGGGGTCGAGTCGGGCAGTTTCGAGCTGCGCAAGAAGGTGCTCGAACGCCACATGAGCAACCAGGCGATCATCGACGCCTTCGACTTATGCCATCAGTACGGCCTGCACACCTCCGCGTTTCTGATGTTCGGCCTGCCGTACGAGACCCGGGCCATGATGGAGGAGACCATCGACCTGATGGCCCGCATCAAGCCGGGGCGCATGCGCTGGGCCATCTTCTTCCCCTTCCCCGGCACCAAGAGCTACCAGATCTGCAAGCTGGGCGATCTGATCGACTACCGCAAGATGGACGGGATGGACAATTACTTCTGCGCCTCGTGCCTGAAGTTCGACGACGCCACCGACCTGTTCATCCGCAAGCTCCAGCGCGTGTTCCACTGGCAGGTGAACGCCCGGGCGGGCCTGCCGCTGTCGGGCGCGTACGCGAAGCTGGCCGGCGAGGTGGAGGCGATGGATTTCGCCGCCTGGCACGAGGCCAGCGACGCCATCCTGGCCCGCGACCGCGAGGTGTCGAACGGGTATCTGGCCCGCGTGAAGCCCGGCGACGCGGCGGCGATGGCCGCCAACAAGCATTATTCGATCCGCTATACCGAGGTGATGGCCGTGGACAGCGATTTCGTCCTGGCCGAGAAAGGTGACTACAAGAACCTGGCCGCCCGCCGCTGGAAGGCCTTCCGCGAGCAGATCGCCGAATCCCGCGCCGCGGCGGCCGAGCTCAAGAAGAGCGGCCCCGGCGGAGGGACCGGCGCGGTCCTCAACAGCGCCGTCGGCTCGATCGACCTGCCCGACCTGCACATCCTCCAGTCCGACGGCGACGGCGGCGAATGGCGCAGCATCCCCAAGGACGGCAGCGGCCTGAGCGCCGCCGGCCGAAAGCAGATGACCGCCGCCGATCCCGACGAAGCCGTTCGCAGGGGTCAGGTCCAGGTCAGCGGCGGGGTGTGCATGTAGTCTGGGGCGAGTCTCCAACAACCCGCCTGAGACGGGCACGTTGCCGGTTGTTGACAGGCTCCTGGAATGCACTCTCAGCGAGCCGGCTGATCCATCAGGCTGACCTTCTGGCCGCGCGACCTGGCCCATTCCAGCGTGGCCTTGAGCTTGGGCGCCTCCCGGGGGCCCTGATCGTAGTACTCCGCCAGGCCCCAGCTTCCCCATTTGCTGGCCTTGGCGACGCTGGAAAAGTGGTTGAGCAGGTCTCCGCCCGCGGCTTCCCAGGCCCGGTAGTACTGGCCGTAAAGCTCGCCCATGGCCGGGCTGGTGTTGGCCTGGGTGAAGAGCTTGGTGAGCTTCTCGTTGTTCTCTCCGCCGGCGATGCCCACCAGGTGCTGTCCGGCCTCGTAGCACAACAACCGGACTCCGTACTTGCCGGCCACGGTCGCCGCCTCCCGCATCCACCGGGTACACTCCGGCAGGGCCCTGGTCCGGCAGTGCTCCATCACCTGATCGACGGTCCACGTCGAAACCGTGGCGGCGGTCAAGGCGTCCTTGCCGTCGGGTTGACCGCGGGGCATGAACGAGAGGTAAGGAGCGATGGCCAGGGCATCGACCTTGGAAGCATCGATCCTGGCGAGGAGCATGCCGTCGAGCCAGTAGGGGCCGCCGGCCGCCTGCCACGCCAGCACGCGCACCAGCCGGTCTTTCCCGCCGAACGCGCCCTCCCAGAGGTCGAAGATCTCGACCGACCGCCGGGCGTAATAGAGGCACGCGCCCTCCCAGGGGCGGGCCGGATCGCCCAGTTTCAGCTCCCCGGCCTTGCGGACCGCGTACCGGTTGGCCTCGAACAGGCTGTTCCACACCTCGTTGGAGTACTCGACGTAGGCCCGCAGGCCCGGATCGAGATGCTCCTTGACGTATCGCGCGAAGTTGCGAATGTACTCGTCGTCGGCCGCGTGCGGCATGCAGAACCAGCCGTCGGCCCGTTGGCGGTTGCACAGGTCGACCAAGATCTCGACCGGAGCGCCCTTGACCGTCCAGGTGGCGTCCTCCATCCGCGGCCGGTCCTCCCACTTCACGATCTTCGATCCGTTGGTGTCCATCCAGTCCATGAAACGGAGGCAGGCCACGCCCCGCCAGCGCTTCAGAAACGCGGGGTGGAACGGCTCCCGCCGATAGCTGTCCTCGAAGCCGGGCATGATCATGCGGATGTTGCGGATGGGATTGCGGGGGTCGGTCCTGCGGATCTGGAGAAAGAAGCCGCCCTTGCCGGCGTCCACGTCCACGAGCAGGCGTCCTGGCCGGCGTTCGGCGATCCGGGCGGCGTGGACGAGGTTGATCTCGCCCTCGCCCTCATAGAGCAGGGTATAGCGCCCGGAGGGGTAGTGCCCGCCTTCGATGGTGCACAGGGGGGTTTCGGCGAAGCAGCCGGGCTCCAGCTCCCTGATCCAGCCGTGCTCGTCGAGCCGGAGCGGAGGGCCCTTTCCCCAAGCCGCGCCTTCGCGCTGGCTGATCCACGAACGGGCCAGACGAAACACGTCCACGAAGGGCAGTTCCGTGTTCCAGTCGGCCAACCCCGCAAGATTCATTCCCAGCCGCGGCTGAGGGACCGGTGCCTGCCCCGGGGCCGGTACCGCGGACAGGAGCAAAACCGAGAGAACGACCGTCATCCGTGAGTAGCGCATCAGGTGATCCCGCCCATGTTCACATCCATCGCGGCCGCCGGACCAGCCGGCGGCCGTCGCAAGACCCGCCGCCATCCTCGCCGACCCGAAGATGATCAAACAGGACCTGCACAGGCACGCGCATTCTCTTTTCCCTTGAACACCGGCTCGCCGTGCATCCGGCCGGGAGCCGCGGAGACGTACGCCGCCAGCGGGCCGTCCGCAGCGATCACTTCAGGCTTTCGGCCGTCACCAGGTCGGTCTCGACGGGCACCACTTCGGGCAGGGTCTCGCCGTTGAGCAGCTTGACGGCGTATTCGACGCCCATCGCGCCCATTCGGTCGGGATGCTGCTCGATGGTGGCGTGGAGCCGGCCGTCGCGGATGGCCTGCTGGGCGGCGGCGAGGTTGTCGTAGGCCGTCACCACGATCTGGCCGGTCTTGCCGGCCGAGGCGATGGCCTGGATGGCCCCCAGGGCCATCATGTCGTTGGCGCAGAAGATGCCCTTGAGGTCCGGGTGCTGGTTGAGGATGCCCTCCATCTTCTTCTGGGCCGGCTCGGTCATCCATTCGCCGGTGTCCATGGCCACCATCTCGACGGCGTAGCCGTCCTTCCTGGCCTGCTCGACGGCCAGGAGGAAGCCCTTCTTGCGCTGCTCGGCGTTGTCGGCCCCGCGGACGCCCTCGAGCATGGCGATCTTGCCGCCGGTTTTTCCGACCTTTTCGATCATGGCCCGGGTGCTCTTCATGGCCCCTTCGACGTTGTCGGGGCCGATGAAGGCGGCCAGTTTCAGGCCGGCCGCCTTGGCCGCCGCCGGGTCGATGCGGTTGTCGATGTTGATGGTCCGGATGCCCCGGGCCTGGGCGGCCAGCAGCGGCGCGATGATGGCCTTCGAGTCCACCGGGGTCATCAGGATCACGTCCACGCCCTTGCTGATGAGCGTCTCGACCTGGGCGGTCTGCTTCTCGGTGTCGGTCTCCTTGTCGGTGGCCAGGACCTCGAGCTGCACGCCGAGTTCGTCGGCCTTCTTCTGGGCCCCCTCCTTCATGCGGGCGAAGAACGGGTTCTGCTGCGACTTCATGGACAGCGCCACGCGCGGCCGGGCGGCGGGCTGAGTCGCCGATGTCGAGCCGGCATCCTTGTTACAGCTCATGAGCACCGAGAGCATCAGAACCGGAACGGCCAGAGGTCGCGGACAGCCGCGCCGCCGGCATGCAGGCCGAAAACTGTGAACTGAGAACTGTGAACTGAGCACTGAGCGAGCGGGTTCGCGCATCGGTGGCTGCTCCGTATCCATTCAGCGGTGACGCCGGCGGGCGGGTCTTCTCGTCGGAAGCCGTCATACCACAAGAGAAGAACCGCCGCGGTTCCGCCGGCTGTCAATGTACGCGGCGGCGATGAGAACGCAACCGACGATGATCTTCTGGGTGAGTTCGTGGACGCTGGCGGTGTTGAGGCCGTTGGCCAGGACGGCCATGATGAGGGCCCCGATGAAGGTGCCGATGATGGTGCCCTCGCCGCCGGCCAGCCGGGTGCCGCCCAGCACCACCGCGGCGATGGCGTACAGCTCGGCGCCCTCGCCGGCCGTGTAACTGCCCGTCGAGGTCCGCGACCAGAAGATCACCCCGGCCAGCCCCGCGCACAACCCGCTGAACGCGAAGCACATCACCCGGATCCGCGCCGTGGGCACTCCCGCGTAGCGCGCGGCGGTGAGGTTCCCGCCCACGGCATAGACGAGCCTTCCGCGGGCGGTGGTGGACAGGAACAGGCCCCCGGCCAGGACCGCCGCCACTGACACGCCGATGGGCAGTGCGATGGTCAGGCCCGCAGGGCAGGCCCGCAGGTAGGTCTGTCCCTCGCTGACCCAGTAGGCTGCGCCGCGCAGAACCAGGAGTGTCCCCAACGTCACGATGAACGAGGGGATGCGCAGCCCAACCGCCAGCCAGCCGTTCAGGATACCGCTGACGGTTCCGACCCCCACGGCGACGGCTATGCCCAGCAGCAGGGCCGAGTCTGAAGGGCCCCCGGCGTCCGCGCTGCCCAACAGCACGCGGACGAAGACCACGTTGCACAGTGCCAGCATGGCCCCGACCGACAGGTCGATCCCGCCGGTGAGGATGACGAAGGTCATGCCCACGCCCAGCGTGACGTTGATGGCCGCCTGCTCGAGGATTTTCCGCTGATTGTAGGCGTTGATCGTCCAGCGGACGGCCCCGTTGCGGTCATACTGCTCGACCAGCAGGAAGCGCGGCACCTCGAAACGCCACGCGGCGGGCTTGAGGGGTTGTCCGTTGGTGTTCAACCCCGACAGCAACGTCATGGCCGCGTACACGCCGGCCAGAGTGACGAACAGGTGGCGGTAGCGGGCGATCAAGGCGGCAACTTCCTCGAAGGATTCCAAAGCACTCTCAAGACTCAAGGACCGTGGGAGAGCATCTCGGGCGACGGTCCGCGAGGCCTCTGGACCGCGCGGGCATAAGCTCAGCCTCCGGCTCTTTTCACTCTGTCCTCAGATCCCCAAGCCGCAATCCGAAATCCGCAATCCCGAATCCCTACACGCCGTTTCCCGGCCGCTGGGCGCGATGGATGGCCGCCCGGACCTGTTCGTGGATTTCGAGCGGATGGTTCACGTGCGTCCAGTGGACCTCGACGCCGCCGGCGGCGGCGGTCGCGAAGGAGATCGTCCCCACCGAGAAGGGCCGTTCGTACCACGCGATGGTCAGGAACGTGCTCTGAATCCTGGTCAACTGGCACTCGAACAGGTCGATGTTGAAGATCCCGGTGATGCGCATGATCCGCCGGTTGGTCAGCACGTACAGCCGGGACACCCACGCCAGCAAAGCCAGCCCCACGCGGGCGAAGGCCAGGGCGACGCAGGCCTGGATCACGGTCGTGTCGCGGACGGGCAGCCACTCGGGCTCGACCCACACCGTGGCCAGGATGGCGGCCAGGGCCCCGGCCAGCCAGCGGGCCGACTTGAACACCACGAACCACAGCGAGGGCTTGACCGCCAGAATGATGATCTCGCCGCCGTCAAGCCATTGCGCCGGAACCAGCGACTGCGGGCTCAGGGCGTCCGAAGACTCGGCGCCGGGCGCCTCGGACAGGAGCGGCGCGCTCCCGCGCCCCGGGCGGACGTCGAGAGGCAAGCGATCCGGCGTTGTGGCGGTCTCGGTTCTCAGGGCTCAGCTCTCGGTGGTCAGTTCCGGGATCGTCCCGGCATACAGTTCCGGCTTCAGCACGCCGATGTCCGGCAGATTACGGTAGTGATCGTGGTAGTCCAGCCCGTAGCCGACCACGAACACGTCTTCGATGTCGAAGCCCACGAAGTCGGCGGCCAGGTCGAGCGGGGCCTTGGCCGGTTTGCGCAGCAGCACACAGACGCGGATGGACCGGGGTCCGGCCGCCGCCACCCGTCCGCGCACCAGCCGAAGCGTCCCGCCGGTG
>JABRVU010000439.1:0-12122 GCA_039961895.1 Phycisphaerae bacterium
GGTCCAGCGGGCGGCCAGGTCGCGGGCCAGGTCGGCGTCGTACCGGCCGGCGGCGACGGCGGCGATCTCTTCATCGCGAAGCGCCCGGCGCCAGATGCGCAGGTCATCCATCCGGCCCTTCAGGAACCGCTCATGCTCATTCAGCGCGCCGATGAAAAGCCGGCCGACCAGCCCCTCGGCCTGGCCGGTGGCCTTCAGCGTCCCCACCAGCCGGCCGTTCACGTACAGCCGGATGAGCTTGCCGTCGAAGCTGCCCGCGCAGTGCGTCCAGGCGTTGGGGCGGGGCGGATCGGCGTCGGCGAAGGCGTAGGCGTGGGCGCGATGGCCGATCAGCATGCGCAGCCGCCCGCCGAACAGGTAAAAGGTAAAGCCGGTATTGGCCTTGCCGACGTTCATGAAGACCTGCGACTCCCGGACCTCGGGCAGGTTGACCCAGGCGGCCACGGTGAGGGTCTTGGGATCCAGCGAAAGGGCCTCGACGGGCACGGCATAGGCGGTGTGGCCGTTGAACGCGACGCCGTCGGCGGGCGGCGACAGCGACGGCGAGCCGCCGGCGGCAAGTCCACCCACGACCAGCATCCACCCTGCGAACGCACTCTGAACCATGAACACGGTTGGAACTCCTCGCCTGCCGTCGCGGCTGGCGACGGCGGGGTCCATCACGGCACGCAGCGGCCGGCCCGCCGCGGGTCCCAGGGGATGCCCGGGCCGGTCACGCACTCGATGAAAGCGCCGAGGTCGCCGCCGCCGATCGCGCCATCGGCGTCGCGGTCGAAACACAGGCAGTCGGCGTCGGCGCCCGGCCCCATCATGCCGCCGCCGGTCAGGCAGGTCTGAAGGCGGCCGAAATCGAACTGATCGACGTCGCCGTCGCCGTCCGCGTCGGCGAACGGATCGTTGCAGGCCGGGTGGCACGGCTCATCGGCAAGCCGGCCGGCGGCGCTCAGGAACTCGCCCGGCGACAGGGCCCGGTCCACGATGCGGACTTCGTCGATCAGACCGTAGAAGCCGCGGTCGGCGCTGCCGTCGGAGCGCTCATTGCCGATGATGATGGGTGCGGCGCCCGGCGCGTCAAGATCGCCGGCCGGCACCTGCCCCTGCGGCTGGCCGTCCAGATACCAGGTCAGGACGCCGGCGTTCAGGACCAGCGCGAAGTGATGCCAGGTTCCCGGTTGAATCGCGCTGCCGCCGAGCGCAACCTGGTCCGCGCCATCCGCCCCGCGCCGGTAGACGGCCAGGACGTTCGCCCCGCCGTTGGCGTGCAGCCCGATGGCCAGGCGGGCTTCGGCGTCGGAGCCGCGCTTCTGCGTCACCAGCCGGCGGCCCACGCGGTCGGGACTGAGGATGGGCGCGGCCTCGTGATGGTTGAAGAAGCCCTCGAACGTCAGGGCCGCGGCCAGTTGTCCGGCGTTGCTGGGCAGGTTGGTGTCGATGAACTGGCTGCGGTCGTCGCCGAAGCGGATGGCGGCGTTGCCGGCCGCGGACGACGGTGCCGGTCCCACGCCCGGCTGACCGTAGACCGCGTAGGCCAGCGGCGCGGCCCCGCCCGGCGTGCCGCCCGTGCCGTGCTGGTTATGAATCGCGCCGCAGGTCTGCGAGGCGGTCTGGCCGTGGGCCACCGCGCCGCCGGCCACGGTCTCGAAGCCCGAGCACCACAGCGTGCTGCCGCCGCCGGCGCCGCAGGCAAGCTGGCATGACCCGCCGTTCAGCAGGAACTCGTCCGGCGAGAGGGCCCGGTTGCTGATGCGGACCTGGTCGATCAGCCCGTAAAAGCCGCGGTCGTTCTCGCCGTTGATGCGGTTGTTGCCGATGGCCACGTCGAACGGTCCGGGCCCGACGATATTGGGGTTGGCGACCGTGCCCTGGAGCACGCCGCCTAAATACCATCTGATCGCCGTGCCGTCGTAGGTCACGGCGAAGTGATACCAGGTGTTGGCCTGCACGGTCGTCGTGCCCAGTTCCAGGTGATCGACGCTGGTCAGGCTCCGCCAGTAGACGGCCAGGACGTTGACCGAGCCCTTGGCGTGCAGGCCGACCGCCAGCCGCGACGAGCCCTCGCCGTCCGGGCGTTTCTGGGTCACCAGTCGCCGGCCGACGTTGCTCGGCGAGGTGATGGGGGCGGTCTGCGGCGTCCGGAAGAAGCCCTCCAGGGTGACGGCCTGGGCCAGGCCGTCGGCGTCGCTGGGCAGGTTGGTATCGATGGCCAGCGTGCGATGGTCGGGGAACGAAAGGGCGAACTGCCCGGCGCCGGCGACGGGGGCGGAGCCGACGCCGCTCTGGCCGTAGGCCGCATAGGTCAGCGGCACGGCCCCGACGGCCGTCCCGGACCCGCCGACCGCGTTGACCACCGCGACGGCCTGTTGCCCGTGGACCACGGGCTGATCCGAGGCTACCTCGAAGCGCGAGCGCCACAGGGGCGCGCCGCCGCCGCCGAAATCACGGACCCGCTCCGGCCGGGCGAAGTCGGTGGTCATGCGCTCGGGCAGGCGCCACACGCGCGTGCCGGCCCGGTTGCAGAAGTACAGCCGCGACTCGGTGCGCACCAGTGGGTTGCCGTCGGCCCAGTAGGCGTAGAACGGGTCGCGGGCGTGGCGGGGCCGGCGGACGTAAGAATGGTTGTACTGACTGTGGGTGGTCACGTCCCGGACCTTCGTCCAGGTGGCCCCGAAGTCATAGCTGAGCCACAGCCGCACTTCGCCGCCCGTGCCGTAGGCCTGCGGCCCCTCGCCGGTCGGTCCGAAGAGGCGCAGGATGTTGCCCTCGAGGCAGAAGTTGCCCACGTCGTAGTTGTGATCGCCGGTGGTGATCTCCGAAAAGACCCACTGCTGGCCGGTCCAGCGGGCCAGGCGCCAGACGCGCGGGTCGCCGCCGGGGCCGGCCGCGTAGTTCTTCGAGGTGATGTAGACGATGTAGGGGTTGCCCTGCTCGTCGAAGTTGGTGTCGTTGATGTAACAGAGCAGTCCCTGGGCCTGGTAATCCACCAGCCGGGCGGGGTTGGCCACGGTGTTGAGCGGCGTGGTCAGCGGCGTGCCGTCGGCGGTGGTCCAGGTCTGCCCGCCGTCGGTGGTCTGCATGTAATAGAGGTTGGTGCGCTTGTCCACGTCGCCGCCGGGGTGGTAGTTGAAGGCCGTCCCGATCTTGCCGTTTCGCTCCATCGAAGTCTGGTAGTGCCCGCCGAAGCCGGCCATCTTCTGATGCGGGCTCCAGGTCGCGCCGTCGGCGCTGGTGGCCCAGTAAAGCTCCCGCCCGGCGGTGTACTTGGTGAACAGGTGGACGAACCGCGGCGGGTTCGAGCCGTCGTCGAGATACCACGGTTGCGGATAGGTGCGCTCATCGGTCAGCACGTGGACGAACTCGTCGGTCGAGTAGGGGGCCGTGCTCTTGTAGATGAAGCCCGGCCGGGCGGAGCCCCGCCCGCTGATGAAGACCCACAGGCGCCCGTCGCGGTCGATGAGCAGGGCCGCGTTGTCGTGCGGATCGTTGACGCCGACCTTGTGATAGACCACCGTCGGGCGCGGGACGGTGCAGGTGGCGTGGTCGTACCAGGAGGCCATGATAAGCAGGTCGCCGGTGGCCTCGTCCACGCCGCCGTAGACGAAGAAGGTCTTGTCCACGGCCGGCGCGTAGACGGCGATGGGCACGTGGTTGGCGGTGTAGGTGCCCAGCCCGCCGGAGTATTTCGGACCCCACGCGTTGGCTTGCCCGATCGAGAACCAGATGCCGCGGTAGCCGTCGAGTTTGCTGTTGGGGGGCACGGCCAGGGCCGGCGCGGCGGACAGCACCGGGACGAGAAACCACCAGATGAACGGACGCGGACTCCTCGCGTCGGATGCACGGCCAGGTTGATACGGCATGCGCGAAAACCTCCCCTGCTGCCTCCCGGATGCGGTGCCTGATGAACCCAACGGGGCCGGCGACGCTCCGCACGAACCCATTCCCGCGCCGCGGTCGTGGTGTCCGGCATTATTTCACGTGCGTCCTGAAACCCCGAAAGCCGACCGGCTGGAAGCCGGTCCCACACGGGTTTCGGGATGCGCACTCCGAGCCGCGACCGTCGCGCCGGCTACCCGCGCCGCCGGCGGGCCAGGAGCAGGCCGCCCAGCCCGACCAGGGCCACGCCGGCCGGCTCGGGCACGGCCACGCCGGCCCAGGTCGTGCCGATGCGAAGCTCGTCGAACTCCGCGAAAACCGGGGCCGTTGTCCCGCCTCCGGTCTCGATCCGGACGTTGATGGGCACGGCGTTGTAGGTGGCGGTCGCGCTCAGCAGCCAGGTGCTCGGCTCGGTGAGCGGAACGGCGTCGCCCGGACCGTAGACGTTCATGAACAGCTCGTCGGGCGAACTGGCCCGGCTGAGCATCTTCCCCACCACGAAGTAGGTCTCGTTCAGGACGGCCGCGCCGGCCTTCATCGCGTACTGCGTGGTGTTGTTGCCGATGTAGAACTGGTCGTCGTCCGAGATGCCCATGCGGAGCTGGCGGGTGGTCTGGTTGCTGGTGGTGATGTCCACCTCCATGTAGTCGCCGCTGGCGTGGTCCATGTTGATCTTCTTCATCAGGAAGCTGACGTAGAGGGTGTTGCCGTCGGCGTTCATGGCGATGGACGAGGCCGGGCTGACCGGCCGGATCACCTCGCCGGCGGCCACTTTCATCCGCGAACCGACCACCGAAGCGGCGAAGGGGAAGCTCGCCGTATTCAGGCTGACGCCGTCGTTGGTCAGCGAGTTGGAATAGTCGCCGTCGGTGTCGTTGTACGCCCCGTTCCAGCCGCTGCCTCCGCTCAACGTATGGATCGCGTTCTGGGCGTAGTCGAACCCGTCATAGTCATTGAGCGCGGCCAAGGCCGGCCCGGCGGCAAGGAATACTCCCGCCGCAGTCAGAACACACGTGCGTTTCATGCTTCGTCTCCTCCTCCGCAAAAAAAGATCGCTTCTCTCTACTCGCCTTCTGTCCATCGTGTCCACCGGTGGCGGCGGGCTCAACGCGGCCCGCGGCCGAGAGCGCTCGTACAGACCGGTGCCGCGCGGCTCAGTTCGGCACGCAGTCCGGCGTGACGGCCTGGCTCCAGAGGATGGCCGGGCCGGTGATGCACTTCACGAACGCGCTCAGGTCGTTGATATCCACGTCCTCGTCGTTGCCCTCGCGGTTGAAGCAGCGGCAGTCGCCCACCGCCGTGCCGCCCAGGCCGGTGAAACACGTCTGCCACGCGGCGAAGTCCGCCTGATCCACGTCGTCGTCGCCGTCGAAATCGGCGAAGGGCGTGTTGCAGAAGATCGCCAGGCAGGCGTCGAAGCCCTCAATCATGAACTGCTCGGGGGCGATGGCGACGTCACTGACCACCACCTTGTCGATGAGACCGAAGAAGCCGCGGGTCCCGGCGCCGGTGGCCCGGTCGTTGCCGATGATGATGGGCGCCGAGCCCGGCCCGGCCAGGTCCGGGGCCAGCAGGGCCCCTTCCTGCTGGCCGTTCAGATACCAGCGCACGTCGGTGCCGTCATAGACCAGGGCGAAGTGATACCACGTGCCGGGAGTGATCGGCGTGGCGCCCTTGACCTCGGTCACGGTGCCGCCGGCGTCGGCCCAGGCGATGCCCAGCACGTTGTGGGTGGCGTCGGCATCGGCGTTGGGGGCCAGGCCGATGGCCAGACGCGACTGGCCCTGCGAGGCCGAACGCATCATGCTGACCAGGCGGCTGCCCAGGGCGTTGCCCGCGCCCACCGGCGTGGTCCGGGCGGAGTTGAAATAACCCTGCACGGTGACGGCGGCGGCCAGGTTGCCGGCGTTGCTGGGCACGTTGGTGTTGATGCCCACGTTGGACAGGTTGGGCATCGAGAACGTAAACAGGCCGGCCAGGTCGGCCGGGTCGATCGCGTCCGGGACGGGCGGAACGCCGGCCTGACCGTAGGCCGCGTAGGTGCTGCTCACGATGCCGGCGGGCGTGCCGTCCGGCGGGCCGGCGCTGTTGTCGATGCAGTTCATCTGCGTGGCCGCGAGCTGATGCGTGGCCGGCTGATCGTTGTTGGTCTCAAACCGCGAGCGCCACAGCAGGTTCGGCCCCGGCCCCCCGCCTTTGACGGTCAGCTCGCTGACCGCCAGGGCCCGGTCCCAGATCCTGATCTCGTCGAGCAGGCCGAAGAAGCCCCGGTTGCCGGCCCCGCTGGTGGAGAGGTTGCCGATGCCCAGCATGGCCCCGCCGGCCACGTACAGGTTGGTGGGCGTAACCGAGCCCTCCTGCTGGCCGTTGAGATACCAGCGGATGTCGCTGCCGTCGTAGATCATGGCGAAGTGATACCAGGTGTTGGCCTCGATCGGCGTGACGCCGGCGTGCATGTGATTGATGACCGCCGGCGGATCGCCCGCCCCGGCCTCGGCCCAGAAGATCGACAGCACGTTGCGAAGCTGCCCCGGAACGCCCAGCGGGGCGTCGGGGTCGATCACCGACTCGTACGTTCCGCCGACGCGAATCTCGTCCACCTCGCCCTTGATCAGCTGGTTCCCCACGGTCAGCTTCAGGTGGGTGAGCAGGGCCGTGCTGTTGAGCGTGTTGGAGATCAGCCAGTCGGCCGGGTTGTCGCCCGGATCGACGGCCGGGACCGTGTCGCCGGGGGCATAGACGTTCATGGAGACCCGGTCGGGGGCGGTCGAGCTGGACACGATCTTGACGATGATGAAATACGGCACGTTGGCGAGCACCTCGCCGCGCTGGGCCGCGGCGCTGGAATCGACGGCGAAGAAGCGGTCCGGGCTGCTCATGCCCAGGCGGATGGTCGAGGCGGTGGCGCCGACGTTGGGACCGGTCGCCAGGCCGATCTCCAGGTTGTCGCCGGCGCTGGCCGACGTCGACGTCTTGCGCATCAGAGCGCTCAGATAGGTCACCCCGTCCGCGTTGAGGTTGACCGCCTGGCTCAAGGGGCGGGAGATGTCCACGCCCGTGGCGCTGAAGCGCGACCCTCCGCGGGTGAAGGGGAAGGGGTCGGTGGCCCCCTCCGGCGGCGGAATGCTGACCCGATCGGGATCGTCGGCGGGCAGGTAGTTGCTGAAGTTCGTGCCGCTCCGCAACACCCACGGCCCGTTCCACCCGATGCCGCCGCCCTCGCCGGCTAGGTTCGGGCCGAGGTAGTTGAAGCCCTCGTAGTCGAAGAGCCCGTTGACCGCGCCGGTCACGGTGGCGTGCAGCCCGACCGCGGTGCGCGACTGGCCGTCGGCGTCCGAGCGCTTCTGCGTCACCAGCCGTCGGGCCACGTCGGTCTGATCGCTCACCGGGCTCGAATAGGGCACCAGGAAGTAGCCCTCGAAGGTGAAGGCGTTGGCCAGGTTCCCGGCGTTGCTGGGGATGTTGGGGTTGATGCCGGTGCCGCGGTGGTCGGGGGTCGAGATGCAGAAGTTCGCCGCCGCGTTGTTGGGGTCGATCGCGCCGGGCACGCCGGGCAGGATCAGCCCGTGCTGGATATAGAGGATGGGGTCGAGACTGGAGACGCCGCCCACCGATTGGCCGGCGGGGCCCACGTTGTTGTCCACCACGCTGGCGGTCTGCTGATGGATAACGGCGACGTTGTTCTCGGTCTCGAACGGCGAGCACCAGACGGGCCCGGCCAGGGCCCCGCCGGCCGCGAACAGGACCATCAGCGCCGCCGCCAAGACCGTGCGGGCAGGGCCCTGCTCATCGTGGACGGACGGTGACATGAATCGCATGATGCCTCCTTCCATTTTCAGCCACCCCCGGCGGACGAGTGCCGCCGGAGAAGAGTCGTGAATCGCTCCGTGGACGGGACGTCCGCTCCTCCCCGCGGGCCGGCTGCTTTCACACCGTTCCGCTCGGTCTCGTCGGACGCGCCCTTCAGTGTATCACGGGCCGCCCGCCGGCCCGCGCGCTTTTTGGACCGATCAGTTGATCCGGTCCAGCAGCTTGTAATAGGCCACCTGCTCCACCGGCGTCGGCGCGGTCGGACCCAGCGGACGCAGCCTGTTGACCAGGTCGGGGAATGCCCAGCGCACCGCCCCGTTGGCGAACAGCCGGTTGAAACCCTTCTTGTTGTGCGGCGATGAGACGAACCCGGTCTCGATCCCCCCGCCCTGATATCCGATCACGCCGGTGAAATCGGCGTAGATGACGTTTTTGTGGAACCGGCCGAGCTTCCAGTGGGTCACTTCTCCGGCCGGCATGGGCACCATGCTGGTGGTGCCGCCGATCTGGGTCCCGCCGGGAATCTCGATCAGTCGGGCCGGATACGACGAGCGCAGTTGCGGACGAGGGCTCAGGGCCAGCCACTCTTTCTCCGAATACCAGCGGTTGTCCGGGCCGTTGAAGGCCAGGCTGGCGCTCTCGAAGCTGTTCTGGCCCGTGCAGTAGAACACCTTCGGGTCGGCGGTCAGATACTTCGGGTTGTTGAGCAGCCCCAGGTTGATCGTTCCCGGGCTGGAACGCATGTAGTAGGTGGTGAACGAGGTCGAGGTCCGGTACAGCGGCGGGAGATTTTCCTTGTGGGCGTTGGCGTACATCATCACCGCCAGCCCGATCTGGTGCAGGTTGCTGGCGCAGTCCACGCGCTTGGCCTGCTCCTTGGCGGCCTTGAGGCTGGGCAGCAGGATGGCCACCAGCAGGGCGATGATGGCCACCACCACCAGGACCTCGATGAGGGTGAAGCCGGCTCGACGTCTGCCCGTTGGCGTTCGCATACGCTCGACCTCTGTCAAATACGTCCTCCGCCGGCCGGGTCACTCGCCGGCCGGACGGGTGCCTGAAACTCCCGGCGCGACGGTTGCGCGCCCGCCTCCCGGCCTGTCCAGGGCCACGGCGGCGATGCCGTACATGGCCGAACCCGACCCGCCCGGGTTGGGCCCCAGTTCCACCTCGCCGGGCTGCTCGACGAGACGCTCCCAGACCGAAAAAATGTGATCCACCGAAATCCCGGCCCCGATGCCGCGCTCGAAGGTGGCGTGAACGTTCTTGCGGATCCGGTAGGGGCCCTTATCCAGCCCGATGCGTTCGCCGGTCTCGCGGAAGTCCCGGCGCAACCACCGGGGCGGGTCGATGCGCCGGTCGAGGAACACGAACAGCCGAGCCGGCCGGGCCAGCCGCACGTAGATGCGGATGTCCTTGCGCGACCGGGTGCTCTCGAACGTGCGCACGTAATCGGCCCCGATCAGCCGTTCGGGCATTCCGTTCTCGTCCAGGCCGTTCCACTCGTGCCGAGGCCGGTCCGCGTAGCAGCGGGCGTCTTCGCGCAACCCGCCGGGGACGATCTGATAGGCCTTCTTGGACTGCGAGACGCTGAGGTTGTCGCGCACGTCGGCGATGATCGGACCGGCGCCGTGGGCCGAGGCCTCGGAAGTCTGCTGATAGGTCCAGTCCGTCGTGCCGGTGACGATCGACATGAGGCGATCCAACTGCCCGGCGCCGCGGATGACCACACCGTCGCCTTCGCTGAGGTGTTCGACCTGCAAACCGGCGCGCGAGCCGTCGCCATCGACGGCCATGTCCACCGCCCCCTCGAAGACCACCACCCCGGTGTCGTCGGATCCCGGGGCCACCTCGACGCCGAACTCGGTGCCCAGGTCGATCACGTCCGCGCGCGGGGTCTGGACCATGAAGCCCCGGCCGGTCTCCGAAGTGATGCGGACCCGGATTCGGCCTTGCCGCAGCCGGGCCCGCGACGTGCCCAGAAGGTCGAGATCGGCGGGACCCTGAACCATGATAGAACCCAGGTCGCCCAGTGCCAATTCGCGCATCTGGCCGGAGGCCAGGCGGACGTGCTGGAAGCCGCGCTCGCGCTGAGTCTCGGGTCCCTGGGCGGATCGAGCGGGCGGCGACGGGCGATTCCGGCGCAGGGGGTTCTGCCACGCAAAGGCGCCCACGACCAAAAGGACCAGGGCCGTCACCACGAACGCGAAGTGCCTGCGCTGCCGCGGTGAGGAGACAGCCGTGCGGAACTGGTCATGACCGGCCGGCCTGGCCGGATCCCACCGACCCAGGTCGCGTTCGAGGGGGGGCGCGTGTTGCGCGGCCCGATGCTCCAGTTCCGCGCGCAGCGACTCGGCCTGGCGGGCCAGGGCGTCGGCCAGCGCCGCCCGCTCGTGGCGGGAGATGACCTCCAGAATCCGGTCGGCGCGGTCCTTCTCCTCGGTCGGCGATCCGGCGTAGAACACGTGCAGCAGGCCGTGCATCGCCGCCTGCCGGGCGTCGAACGGCTCGGCCGGGTCCAGCACCTCGTCGGGTTCGATATCGCGCCTGTGATCAGACACCGGGCTCCCCCATTCTGAGTTTCGCAAGGATGCACTCTCGAAGCTGAAGACGGGCCCGCTGCAACCGCTTGCGCACGGCGTCGGCGCTCTGACCCAACTGGTCGGCGATGGTCGGGCAGGATTGCCGCCGGCCGTAGGCGTCCTCGATGATGCGGCGGTCCGTCCCGCTCAGTACCGCCAGGCAGGTCCGCAACGCCGACAGGCATTCGCTGAACGTGTCCCCCCGCCGGGTCAGCGGCGCGAAACTGTCGGAGATGGCCTCGACCGCCTCCGGGGAGAGGAAGCGCACGTGTTGATCGGCCGTCGCCGCCGAACGCGCGTGCATCAGAATCTTGTTCCGGGCGATGCCCCGCAGCCAGGCCGCGAAAGGCCGGCTGTTGTCGTAGCGGTCGAACTCGCGCCAGGCGGCCACGAAGGTCTCCTGCACCAGGTCCGAGGCCGTGGTCTCATCCACCACGTCGTAGCGCCGGCACAGGCAGGCGATCACGAAGGCCCGCAACGCGGGCTCGTACTCGCGGACCAGAACCTCGAAAGACTTTTCCATAGGCTCAAGAACCGACCGCCCCTGTCGCTCTTCTCTTATTTGCACGAGCCCGGCGGAGTGTGACCGGAAATGGCCGAAGGTTCGAGCGGCGACTGCAAAATCCGCACTCCTTGTACCGGCCCGCCTCAGGCCCCGGCATCCGAACATCGACCGAACCCCGGCTGATGAGGCCGGCCCGGAAGCGTGTATCCGCTTGACGAGGCGGGCGGCTTTCGTGTCGGCGCCCCTGCCAGCGCCGTCAAACCGGCGCCTGGCGGCGTCTCCGTGCCCGACCCGTGTGGCGTTCTCCGCCTCCGGCGGATACGATGGCTTCGGTGGGAAAGTTCGGGGTCCATCCTCTCGGTGTCGCGGGCCTTGATCCGAGGTCTGGGGGATGGCTGAAACCCGCACCGACGGGCCTCCACGTGAACGGGATGCTATCGTCGATTCTTCAACCTATGACGGCGCACGCCGGTGGCGGGCGGCGGCGGTGTCAAACGCGGCCTTACCGTGAGGCGATGCGGCGGCCGGCGGGAACCGTCCGCGCCGCCGTCCTCCTGGCGGTCGCGGTGGCCTTCAGCCGGGCCCACGCGGCCCAGGACGTGCCCTTCAAGGTCATCGACGGGAAGCTCTGCGCCCGCTGCACGCTGTCGGGCCCGAAGACCGCGATCGACGCCAACGTGGTGATCGACCTGGGCTCGCGCGTGCCCCTGCTGGTTCACGCCCGCAGCGCCCGCCTGCTGGGCATGTCCCCCGGCGGCACCGGGCAGGTCAAGTTCGCCGACTTCTCGCTCGACAAGCTCCGCGTGTCGGCCGGGAACCTGGGCAGCCTCGAGGACCTCTCCGCCCGTTTTTCGAGCGAATTGGGCGAGGTGCCGGCGGTGGCCATCCTGGGCATGACCGCCTTCGCCGGCTACACGCCGCAGCTCGAGGTGGGCGGTCAGGTGCTCAGGCTACTGCCGATGGAAGACCCGACCCCGCCCGGACCGGAGGCGGTCATTGTCGGCTACGAAGAGGCGCGCTCGGGCTATCTGCTGTCGGGCCTGCTCGGTGAAGACCGTCCGGTCCGCGTGGCCTTCTCCACCGCCGCGCACGACACGCTCATCGACGCGGCCCTGGCCCGCGAGGCCGGTTCGCCCGGCGGGGCGTTCGACGTGCTGACCCTGGGTCCGCTCAACGTGGCCGGCTACGTGGCCCTCCGCCCGGAGGACCTCTCCGGCAGGGCGGAGCCCAGGCCGGAAGTGGTCCTGGGCACGGGGTTGCTGGCCCACTTCCGCGTGCGGATCGACTTCGCCGGCAAGCGGATGATCTTCGAGGAGACTCGACCGGCCCGGTTCCCCGCCGAAGAGCGCGTTTATTTC
>JABRVU010000440.1:0-5222 GCA_039961895.1 Phycisphaerae bacterium
GACGACGACCCCCTGGTTCAATCCGCAATACACAATCCGCAATTCCCTCCCCCCTCGTCCCGCGCCCCCTTTTCCGCTATTCTATGAGGTTGCCAGAGGAGATCGCCTTGCCCGACCAGCCGACCAAAGTCGCATTCGTGGCCCTGGGTTGCGCCAAGAACCTGGTGGATTCCGAGAAGATGCTGGGCCAGTTGGCCGAGCGCGGGGCGCTGATCACGGCCGACGAATCGGCCGCCGACGTGATCGTCATCAACACCTGCGGTTTCCTGGAGGCCTCGCGGACCGAGGCCCACGAGGTCATCGCCGAGGCGGTCGAGCGCAAGCGGAAAGGGCGCTGCCGGCGGGTGGTGGTGGCCGGCTGCCTCGTGCAGCGCGACGGCGAAAAGCTGCTCGAGGCCGTGCCGGGCATCGACGCCCTGGTCGGTGTGCATCAGCGCGACGACGTGGTCGAGGCGGCGCTCAGGCCGCTGCCGGCCGGCCAGCGACGCAAGACGCCGCGGCGCGCCCGGCCGGACCTCTACCTGGGCGACTATCATCCGCATGTGAGCATCGATACGGCCCGGCTGCGGCTCACGCCGCGTCATTATGCCTACCTGCGGATCAGCGAGGGCTGCGACCAGAAGTGCACCTTCTGCACCATTCCGAGCATCCGCGGCCCCATGCACTGCAAGCCGGTGGAGGTGATCCTCGCGGAGGCCCGCGAGCTGGCCGGGGATGGAGCCGTCGAGCTGAACCTGATCGGGCAGGACACCACCAGTTACGGACGGGACATCGGCTATGCGCCCGGTCTGGCCGGCCTGCTCCGCGAGCTGAACCGCGTCGAGGAGGTGGCGTGGATCCGCCTGCTCTACGTCTACCCCACGGATTTCACCGACGAGATGATCGCGGCCATCGCCGAATGCGAGCGGGTGGTCAAGTATATCGATATCCCGCTGCAACACGTCAACGACCGCATCCTCAAGGCCATGCACCGGCGGGTGACGCGGGCCCAGACCGAACGGCTGCTGGAAAAGCTGCGTCGGGCCATCCCCGGGGTGAGCATCCGCACGACGTTCATCGCCGGCTTCCCCGGCGAGACCCAGGCCGAGCACGAGGAGCTGATCGCGTTCGTGAAGGACTTCGGCTTCTCGGCGGTGGGGGTGTTTCCGTATTCGCTGGAGCCGGACACGCCGGCCGGCAGGATGAAGGGGCAGTTGCCGGCCGAGGTCCGGCAGGCCCGGGCCGACGCCATCATGGCCGCCCAGCAGCAGGTGGCTTTCGCCGCCGCCGCCGCACGCAAAGGCGATTTCTTCGAGGTGTTGATCGACGCGAAGGTCGAGCCCGGCCGGTACGCCGCCCGCCACGCCGGCCAGGCCCCGGAGGTGGATTCGGTCACCTACGTGCTCGGGCGGGGGCTTCAGCCGGGGCAGTTCCGCAGGGTCTTGTGCACCGGAGCCCAGGACTACGATTTGATCGCCCGGCCGACCGATGCTATGCTCCCGGTGCTGGATTCCTTGCAGGTGGCTGGCGCGCATGAACGTTGAGTGTCCCACGCAGGCCTCGAGCTTTCATCCCCCGGCTCGGCTCCGTATCAACCTGCCGAACCAGATCACTATTCTTCGGCTCATTCTGTCGGTGGCGTTCTTCTGCTGCATCGCCCCATTCGATGCCCGCCACCCGCGGCTCTGGCTGCTGGACGTGGCCTTCGTGCTGTTCGTGGTCGCGGGGCTCTCCGACATTCTCGACGGCTACCTGGCCCGCAAGTGGAAGCAGATCACCTCGTTCGGGCGGGTCATCGACCCGTTCGTGGACAAAATCCTGGTCATCGGGGCGTACATCTTCCTGGCCGGCGACGGTTTCGTGAACCGCCAGGGGGTCAAGGTCAGCGACGTGTCCGCGTGGATGGTGGTCATCATTCTGGGCCGCGAGCTGCTGGTGACCAGCCTGCGGGGGGTCAGCGAAGCGGCCGGTCAGTCGTTCGGCGCCACCGTCTACGGCAAGGCCAAGATGGCCCTTCAGTCCATCACCGTCGGGTGGGTGCTGGTGACGGTGGCTCATCCCGACGGCTTCTTCGGCCAGGCACCGTTCACCGTCGGGCGCGTCATCATGATCTATCTGACCATCGGCGCGACTCTCCTTTCGATGATTCCCTACGTCTGGAATGCCCGGGGGATGCTCTCGCAAACCTCGGCTTCGCTCCCATGAGGGTGGCTCGTTGGGTGATGAGCGGCCTGGGGCTGGGTTATGCCCCGGCGGCCTCGGGAACGTTCGGCTCGGCCGGGGCTCTCGCCGTGACCGCGGCCGCGTGGGCGATTCTGGGCCTTGCGGGATCAGCCTGCTGGGCCATTCATCCGATCGTGTTGGGATTGACGCTGCTGGCCTCCTGGGGCTGCGTCCATTGGGGGCCCTGGGCGTGCGCCTACTACGCCGACCGGGCCCGCAAGGACAAGGACCCCGGCCAGGTGGTGCTCGATGAGTTCGCGGGGCAGTGGCTCGCGCTGATCGGGCTGGCCATGCCCGACGCCCGGCGGATGCTGCTGGTCCTGACCGTGCAGTTCGTGCTCTTCCGGCTGTTCGATGTGCTCAAGCCCCCGCCGGCCAGGCAGCTCGAGAAGCTGCCCTTCGGCTGGGGCATTCTGCTTGATGACCTGGCCGCCGGCGCGTACGCCAACCTGGTCGGGCAGGTGGTGTTTCGAGTGATCCTGTAGCCCTAGCGATGCCGCCTGGGGCCCGGGCCCGGAATCTGAAATCCGAACCCCGGAATCGAAAGGCATTCATGACCGACACGCTGCGCGCGATCATTTTGGGCATCGTCGAAGGGCTCACCGAGTTCCTGCCCATCTCCAGCACCGGGCACATGATCCTGACCGAGCCGCTGCTGGGCATCCGCGAGCAGGATCCTTTCTGGAGCGGAGCGTTCGACATTTTCATCCAGATCGGTGCGATCGGGGCGGTGGTGGTGTATTTCTGGCGGCGGCTGTACCGGCTGGCCCTGGGCGGGAACCGGAGGACGTTGGTCGAGGCCGGTGCTTCCGGCCCGGCGGACCCGCCGGCCCAGGTGGTGCTGGACGACGCATCAGCCGCTGCCGGCGTGCCGTGGCATGAGCATATCCTCGTCAAGCTGTTCGTGGCGTTCCTGCCGGCCGTGGTGATCGGCAAGCTGGCCGGTGACTTCGTCGAGGCCCGACTCAAGACGCCGACCGTCGTGGCCGCCGCCCTGATCGTCGGCGGGCTGGCCATTCTGATCATCGAGCGGGCCCGGCGGCGGATCATCCACCCCGACGCCGGTGCCGTGCCGTTGCGGGTGGCCTTCTGTATCGGCCTGGCCCAGTGTCTGGCCCTGGTGCCCGGCACGTCACGATCGGCGGCTACCATCCTGGGGGCCCTGCTGCTGGGCCTGAGCCCGGCGGCGGCGGCGGAGTTCTCCTTCTTCCTGGCCATCCCCACGCTGTTGGCCGCCGGGGGCTATGCCCTCTTCAAGCACCGCCACGAGCTTCAAGCCGACCAGGTCGCCTTGCTGGGGCTGGGGTTTTCGGTGGCGTTCGTGGTCGCGCTGGCCGTCGTGGCCGCCTTCATGCGCTACATCCAGACCCGCCGCTTCACCCCCTTCGCGGTCTATCGCATCGTCCTGGGGGCGGTCGTCCTGGCCGCTCTGGGAAAGGGTTGGCTGTAGCGGCGCCGGGACGCCGCTGCGGCCCTGCAACTCGCGCCGCCCACCCGGGACTTGCGTCCCGGGCTAGCCTCTGGCGCCCCCGCGGGGGATCGTGCGATTGGAATGCGCCGCGCTCCGCCCGAGAGCTCCATCGCACCCGTATCGGCGCGCCGCCGATCGTGTCACGGACTCGACGTGCGCCCGTCCCTCGGCGCCCGCCGGTCTTGTCCGGGCGCGGGCCGGCGGTAACATACCGTCTATGCCGCGCATCGAGAAGATCGCCATCATCGGGTTGGATTGCGCCGAGCCCTCACTGGTCCTGGACCGCTGGATCGACGACCTGCCGAACCTCAAGCAGCTCTGCCTCCGCGGGACCTTCGGGAACCTCGAAAGCTGCATGCCGCCGATCACCGTGCCGGCCTGGTCGTGCATGGCCGCCAGCGCCGACCCCGGCACGCTGGGCATCTACGGGTTTCGCAATCGGGCCGATCACTCGTATGAGAAGCTCACCATCGCCACGTCGCTGGACGTCAGGGAGCGCCGGCTGTGGGATTATCTCGACGCCGCCGGCCTGAACAGCATCGTCATCGGCGTGCCGGGCACCTACCCCATCGCCCGTCCGGTGCGCGGATGCATGGCCGCCTGCTTCCTCACGCCCGATCTGAACGCCGATTACACCTGGCCCCGCGAACTCAAGCAGGAGATCGCCGAGGTCGTGGGGGAATACATGATCGACGTCAAGGGCTTCCGCACCGACGACAAGCAGTGGCTGCTCGATCAGATCCACGAGATGACCGAGAAGCGCTTCCGGCTCGCCCGTCATCTGCTGCGCACCCGGCCGTGGGACCTGTTCTGGCTGGTCGAGATGGGCACCGACCGCATCCACCACGGCTTCTGGCAGTTCATGGACCCCGCCCATCACCGCTACGTCAAAGGCAATCCCTTCGAGACGGCCATCCACGACTACTACGTCCGGCTCGACGGCCTGATCGGCGAGCTGCTGGCCGAGATCGATCTCGAGACCACCGCCGTCTGGGTGGTCAGCGACCACGGGGCCAAGTGCATGAAGGGCGGTTTCGCCTTCAACGACTGGCTCATCCGCGAGGGCTACCTGGTGATGAAGACGCCGGTGACGGGGGCCCGCAGGTTCCAGTTCGCCGACGTGGACTGGTCGCGGACGAGGGTCTGGGGCGAGGGCGGTTACTACGGGCGGTGCTTCATCAACCTGCAAGGCCGCGAGCCGCAGGGGCTCGTTCCCGTCGATCAGTACGAGCCGCTGCGCGACGAACTCATCGCCAGGCTTGAGGCCCTGCCCGACGACGCCGGCCGGCCGATGGGCACCCGGGCCTATAAGCCGCAGAACATCTATCGCCGGGTCAACGGCGTGCCCCCGGACCTGGTGGTGATCTTCGGCGACCTGAGCTGGCGCAGCGTGGGCACCATCGGCAACACCGCCCTGCACGTCTTCGAGAACGACACCGGCCCCGACGACGCCAATCACGCCCAGCAGGGCATGTACATTCTGGCTCACCCTTCGCTGCCGTCCCGCGGTCGGCGCGACGACGCGAGCCTCTACGACGTGTTGCCGACC
>JABRVU010000441.1:0-7339 GCA_039961895.1 Phycisphaerae bacterium
ATGCCAGGTGACCTGGAACATGTGTCGGGGCGGACGGATGCCGCCCAGCCCGCCGCCGGCCACTCCCGTCGTGATGTCGATGTCATCCACCATCCAGCCCAGGAAGCCGTTGCCGCGGTTGTCGACCGTGTCGAACGCGAAACGGATCTGGATGTTCTTGCCCGCGTAGGCATTCAGGGTCAGCGGACCAACCTTGACCCACTTGTTGGTCTCATCGAAGGTCTCGTAGAGCAGGGTGAACGGCCCGCCGTCGACCGAAATCTCGACGCGCGTGGTGTCGTATTGATGGGTCCGCAGGTCGTTTTCGGTCTGGTGGCGCTGCCAGAAGCTCAGGAAGGCGTTGTCCGGAAGGTTGGGAATGACCGGGGAGGTCAGGAAGCCGAAGTTGCGGCCGCCGTTGTCGTAGTTGCAGGTGGGGTCCTGACCGTAATAGGCGCTGGTGACGGCCGACTTGTAGTTGCCCTCCGGTGGGCAGTGGGTCGGCGGGTCCTTGGTCAGGTGCCAGAGTCCGCTGGCCGTCCACCCGCCGGCGCCCAGCGGGTCGGGGCCTTCCCAGTCCTCATGGAACACCGGGCCGTTCAGGGCGGCGCCCCCGGCCAGCGTGCCCGCCCCGATCAGGGCGGGGATGCCCATGACGCCGGGCAGGCCGGCCAGCGGCTCGACGGAATCGCCGGCCCGGGCCGTCGTCCGCTCCGACTCCTCGTGCCAGCCGCCGGGAATCAGGCAGGACAGCACGTCCCCGACGTTCTCGTGCCGCCCGCACACCGCCATCATCCCGCGCACTTCCTCGAGGCTGGTGTAGGTGTAATACGGCGCGACCGCCACGCGGTTGCCGGCGTCATAAACGTAGAAGCCGTGATCGTCGATCACGCCGCGCGTGAACGGATAGGCGGCGTGGAGGTAGTGCTTGTACTCGGGGACCTCCCGCATGTAGTTGTCGGCGAGCTGGTCGGCCGGGCCGTCGTAGTAGTTGTTCTGCTGCGTGTTCCGCCGGTACACGCCGATCAGGATTTTGCGCTCGTTGCGGGCCGCGTCCACGTAGAACAAGAAGCCGGTGCCCGCGTCCAGGGCCAGCCGGTCGCCGACCGCGACGATCTGGTCCAGCGGGCCTTCGTCCTCATCGGCCACGAACAGGAAGTTGCGGGTCCGGGTGTTGAACAGCAGGTGGAAGCCCACGCCGGACTCATCCAGCGTGCGGAAGACGAAGACCTCGTCGTCGGGCAGCGGGAAGGCCAGCGGCTGATGCAGCGGCAGGCGGTGGAAGGCGAACGCGACCGTCCGCCCGTCGGCGGTGATGGCGTGGTTGAAGTCGTCCACCTTGTCGACGCGCACGCCGTCGGCGGGGCCGAACTCGCGGTATCGGACGTTGGCCTCCTCGGGTCCGGTGAGCTCCTCGCGGAACTCGTAGTAGCCGAAGTGGACCTTGCCGTCGTAGCGGTCGGTCGGCTCGAGGCGCATGTTGCCCCACACGAACTTGTCGCGGGCGTGGAATCGCCAGTAGAGATAGTTCTCGCTGGGCCGGGCGGTGACCTGGGCGGGGATGGACCTGAAGACGTAGGCGAAGACGGCCCGCGGGTCGTCCAGGTCCACCTGGTCGTTGCGGTCGAGCATCAGGCTGGCGGCCTTGCGTTCGACGGCGGCGGCGGCGGCCGGGCCGACGTCGGGCGGCAGCCAGGGCCGCGCGGTTCCGACCGGACCGGCCGAGGGGCGCGTGGCCGGCGCGGCGGCGGGGCCCGTGGCCGGTCCGCCCGCGGCGCAGGGTAAAGCCACGGCGAACCAGGCCACGCCCGCCGTCCACATCACGCGAAACAGGGACTGTTGCCGGTGTGAGGCAGACTGCTCGAGACCCATTCTGACCTCCTTTGAGGTTGACGTGACCAATCAATAGTCGCGTCCCGGGCCCGGAATCGGCCTCACCGGTTCGATTATGCGCGCGGCCGCGCGGCGACCGGCCGGACCGCCCTCCGAGCCTGTCAAGCTACCCAGAAACGCTCAGCACGATTCATTTGTCCGCTCTATGACCCGGTTGTGAGTCTTGTCGTGTGTGACGGGCCCATCATCAGCCGAAGGGTTTCACGTTTGCCGGATTCGGCCGGTGCGGCCGCGCCCTCCAAGGCCATACGTCAACGGAGCGATGTGCAGCGGCCACCGCCCCTCCCTGCGGTGCCTCGATGTGATGTCCAGGAGCGCTCGGCGATGGGCGGAGTCGGCGCGCCGCGACGACAAAAGCTCACGCCCCGGTCACGGCCCGACAGCCGCGCAACTCCCTGTCCAGACTAGCGAAACGGCGGAGCCTCGTCAATTGAAATCCACTCCGATTTGTGAATAATGACCCGCCTTGGAACGGGGCGCCCGGCCTGACCATTCGTGGTTCGCCCCCAGAGCAGCGGATGATTCACCGTCCGCGCGGTGGTCCGAAAACGTACGGTCGTCATTCCCGTCAGGGAGAGGATGGTTGAGCCACCCGATGAGTTCCGCGATCGAATCCCGCATCATTGAAATGTCCAAGAACGTCATCCGCATGACCACGGCGGCCGGTTCGGGGCATCCCTCGAGCGCCCTCTCGCTGGCCCACCTGGTGGCCACGCTGATGAGCCAGGAGATGCGTTACGACCCGGCCGACCCCTGGCACCCCGGCAATGACCGCTTGGTGCTCAGCGAAGGGCACGCGGTCCCGATCGTCTACGCGGCCTATGCCGACGTGGGCGGCGTCGTGGGCCGCAGCCCGAGTCAGAAGCGCGTCCTGCGCGTCGAGGACCTCAAAACCCTGCGCGAGATCGACAGCGTGCTGGACGGGCATCCCAACCCGGCCGAGGGGTTCCCCTTCTTTGACGCGGCGACCGGGTCGCTGGGGCAGGGGCTCTCGGCGGCGGCGGGCCTGGCCCTGGCCGCCAGGCTCAACCAGTGCGACAAGCGCATTTTCGTGATCGTCGGGGACGGCGAATCGCGCGAGGGCCAGGTGTGGGAAGCCCTGGACTTCCTCGTGGATCACCAGCTCACGCGGGTCGGCGTGATTTTCAACTGCAACGGACAGGGCCAGGCCGACTACGTGTCGCCCCAGCAGTCGGCGGAGGTGCTGGCCGCCAAGCTCGCGGCGTTCGGACTGGAGGTCGAGGTGATCGACGGGCACAGCGTGGCGGCCATCAGCCGGGCGCTGTCCAAGGTCGGCGCCGGGCCCAAGCCGGTGGCGATCGTGGCCAGGACCGAGAAGGGCTGGGGGGTGGATTCGCTCAAGGACAAGAGCAATCACGGCAAGCCGCTGCCGGAGAAGGACGTGCCGGCGGCGGAAGCGAGCCTGGACGCGACGGCCCGGCGGCTCAACGTCCAGGCGGGCCTGCCCGCGCCGCGCCCGCCGCTGCCGCCGCCGGCGGTTCGTCCGACATCCAAACCCATCGTAGTCGCGCCGTTCGCCGAAGCCATGGAGCGGGCCGGACTCACCGAGGCGGTGGCCAGGAACAGGCTCTCCACCCGGCGGGCGTATGGCGCGGCCCTGCTGGCCCTGGGCCGGGCCGATGAGCGGGTGGTGGCCGTCGACGGCGACGTGAGCAACTCCACCTTCGCCGACATGTTCAAGAAGGCCTATCCGCAGCGCTTCTTCGAGTGCAAGATCGCCGAGCAGAACATGATCTCGGTGGCGGTGGGTCTGGCCGCCGGCGGGTTGGTGCCCTTCGCCAGCAGTTTCGCCAAGTTCCTGGCCCGCGGCTATGACCAGCTCGAGATGGCCGCCATCACCCGGGCCAACGTCAACCTGGTGGGCTCGCACGCGGGCGTGTCGCTGGGGGCCGACGGGCCGTCGCAGATGAGCCTGCCGGACATGGCCTATTTCCGCTCGTTCACGCGGGCCGATGACGGCTTCGGGCGCCGGCTCGTGCACGTGTTTCACCCCGCCGACGCCGTCTCGGCGTATCGGCTGACCGAACTGGCCGCCAACACGCCGGGCATCTGTTACGTCCGCACGCACCGGCCGGACGTGGCCCTGCTGTACAATCCCGAGGCGACGTTCACGACCGGAGGCTGCGGGCGGCTGATGGAAGGCGACGCCCTGACGCTGGTCTCGAGCGGCTACATGACCACCGAGACGCTCGCGGCGGCCCGCGAGCTGGAGAAGGCCGGGGTGAAGTGCAACGTGTTCGACGCCTATTGCCTGCCGCTGGACACGGAGCCGATCCTGGCGGCCGCCCGCAAGTCCGGAGGCGTGATCCTGACCGTCGAGGACAATTTCATCGGCGGGGTGGGCAGCGAGCTGGCCGAGGCCGCCGCCCGGACCGGCGACGTCCGCGTGCACGCCATGACCGTCGGACGCATGCCCAAATCCGGCAAGACCGCCGCGGACGTGCTGGCCCTCTGCGGCCTGGCGACGGCCGACATCATCAAGCAGGCCAGGGCTCTGGCCGCGAGGTGACGCCCGGACGCTGCCGGATACCGCGCCGGTCCGAACAGGACACCCCGACCGCGGGCTGCGGTCGGGGGCCGCCCGAGGATACCGCCATGCAGGATACCGCTGAACTGCGTCGAGTCGTCGGCAGGATCGTGGCCGAAACGCCCGTCCTGGACATGCACACGCACCTGTTCCCCCCGGCCTTCGGGCCGCTGATGCTCTGGGGGATCGACGAGCTGCTTACCTACCACTACCTCGTGGCCGAGGTCTTCCGCGTCGCCCCCCTGCCCTACGAGCGCTTCTGGGGCCTGAGCAAGCGCGAACAGGCCGACTACATCTGGAAGCATCTGTTCGTCGAGCGTTCGCCGGTCTCGGAGGCCTGCCGCGGCGTGCTGACCGTGCTCAGGGCTCTCGACATCGACCCGGGGACGCGCAGCCTGGCGGCGGTGCGCGAGTACTTCGCGCGCCTGACGGCCGAGGAGTACATCGACCGGGTGTTCGCCACGGCCAACGTCCGGGCGGTGGTCATGACCAACGACCCGTTCGACGACGTGGAACGCCCGGTGTGGGAGGGTCATCACGACGTGGACCCCCGCTTCCAGACCGCGTTGCGGATCGACCCGCTGCTCAACTCGTTCGAGTCGGCGGCGGGGCGGCTGCGCGCCTGGGGCTACCGCGTCAGCGGCGACCTGATGCACCGCGACGTGGAGGAGATCTCCCGGTTCCTGCTGGACTGGGTGGGGCGGCTCCGGCCGCGGTACCTGGCCGTCTCGCTGCCCCCGGAGTTCATGTTTCCCGAGGACAGCACGCGGGGAGTGATCCTGGAACGCTGCGTGCTGCCGGTGGCCCGCGAGGCCGGCATTCCGTTCGCGATGATGATCGGCGTGCGGCGGCAGGTGAACCCGGCGTTGCGGCTGGCCGGCGACGGCGAAGGCCGGGCCTGCGTCGCGGCCGTGGACGCCCTGTGCCGGCGGTTCCCCGAGAACCGCTTCCTGGTCACCATGCTCTCGCGCGAGAACCAGCACGAACTGGCCGTCTCGACCCGCAAGCACCCCAACCTGATGCTCTTCGGCTGCTGGTGGTTCATGAACAACCCGTCGCTGATCGACGAGCTGACCCGGATGCGGATGGAGCTGCTGGGGCTGTCGTTCGTGCCGCAGCATTCCGACGCCCGGGTTCTCGATCAGTTGATCTACAAATGGGCCCACTCGCGGGCCCTCATCGCCGAGGTGCTGGCGGACAAGTACATCGACCTGGCCGCGGCGGGCTGGAACGTGACCGAGGCCGACATCCGCCGCGACGTGGGCGACCTGCTGGCCAACAACTTCGACCGCTTCGCCAAGCGGGGAAGCTGAACCCCGCGGCGTCGACGGCTTTGGAATACCTCCGTTGTCGCGGAATGGAAGGGAAGCGGCCGCTTCCGAGCCGGGGCCTCTGATGGCGCCTTCTATGGGGTGGTGTCCGGGGCATCCGCCTGCGGCACCGCCGCCGTCTCGCCGGCTGGATGCGTCGCCGGTACCGCCGGGCGGGTCGCGCCCGCGGGCCGGGTCGAGCCTTGGCCGCGCAGCCTGGCCAGCAGGGCCTCCTGGCGGGCGTTGTGCCGGGCCCGCTGATCCGCGGTGGGAATGTCATCCAACCGGGCCTTGAGGCGGTTGAACACGTCCGTGCTCAACGGCCGCTCCAGCTCGGCCTTGCGGGCGGTGAGCTTTCGACCCTCAGCCTGGACTCTCTTGAGCTCCTCCAGGTCGTTCTTGGGTTCGGAAGCGGTCAGGACCTTCAACTGCCGGTCGATCTCCTCGAACTCGTCCTTGTGGGCCTCGCGGTAGCGCCGGGCCTCCTCCTTGGCCTCGCGCAGGACCGACTGGGCCGTTTCCTGCTGCCCCTTGTCGAGGTCGAAGCGGGAGATGAAGTTGCGGACGTAATAGGTCATCGCGTCTTCGAGGTTGATGCTGCGCGGCACGACCGTCTCGCGGATGCCCACGTCGGACGGCTGGACCCGCCCGTCGGCCCAGCGCTGCATCATCACGTTATAGGCCTCGAACTGCCGGTTCATCAGCTCCAGATCGGTGTCGTGTTTCTTGAGCTGCTCTTCGTTGAGGATCTTCCGCCACTGCATGTTGCCTTCCATGATCTCCCGGCGGATGGCGTCGGCCAGGGGAATGGCCCGGCGGGCGAACTCCCTGGCCGCTTCGGGCGTGGGCATCTCGCCGCGGACCTGGTAGTCGTAATACTCGGCGAACAGCAGGCGGGCGTCTTTCTCGTATTCCTTCAGGAACTGCTTGACGCGCTGGGTCAGCAGCTCGCGGGTGTACTGCTCCTGTTTCTCGTTGAGGTCGTAATAACGGGCCATGTGGGCGATGTAGCCGTCGAGGAACGTCTGCACGTCCCAGATCAGCGGCGACTTGCGGGCCGCGTCGCGGAGCTTCTGGGCGGTTTCGGCCAGTCCGGGCTTGTTGTCGGCCGGACGGGATTGGGCCCAGGCGGAAGTCCCAGCCACCAGCACCAGTCCTGCCAGACACCACCTTGCACGTGGTCGCATAAGGCCTGTCCTCTCGGATGAGCCGCTTCCCCCTATTCATCGGCGATGGGGTCAGCGGTGATTCGTCTCATGAGCCCGCGGCGGCCACCCAACCCACGGCCCGACGGAACCCTGGACCCGACAGAAGCGATTCCACGCCCCGCGAGCTTGCTACCATTATACGGACGGCCAATCGTCCGGTTGCGGGGGCGAGCGGAGTTGGGGCATTCACCATCCCCCGCACCTCGGGAAGGACCGTACGGGCCGCCTGAGCCGGGGAAGCCGAACGATCATACTCATCCATCCCACCAGCCGCAACGGCCTGCATCGTTGGGCAGTGCCGGGGGGTCCAGCAACGGATTATGGTGATCAGGCCGCCTTGGAACCCCAGAACGCGGCCCACAGGTCGCTATAGAGTAGGCAGCAGAGGCTTGCCAGCCGGT
>JABRVU010000442.1:0-9099 GCA_039961895.1 Phycisphaerae bacterium
CGAGCAGACCTTCGGCCTGACCTATTACGACATCAACGGCGTCCAGCACACCCTGGGCCTGGACGTGGTGGACAGTCTGCGGAAGTACTGGAGCCGCATCGAACGCAACCTGATCGTCCACAAGATCAAGAAAGACCCGCTGATTCCGCCCACCAAGTTCACCGTCCCGGTGGGCCCCAGCACCAACACTTTCGAGGGTCTGGCCGCCCTGATCTCGCAGGAGGACCAGAACCTCATCGTGGCCACCGGCACGGGGGCCATCAGCCAGATCAGCGCCAAGGCCGGAACCTGGCTGGTCATCCAGGACTTCCAGATCGCGCCGGTGCCGGGCTCGTCGACCGCCGTCACCGACGAGGAACTCGAGGATATCAGGACCAAAACCCTGCTGACCATGTTCCTGCGCGATCCCAACACCGCCGTGGAGAAGAAACGGGCCTTCCTCGAATCGGGGGCGGTCGCCCACCTCGCCCGCCTGCTCGCCGAGCACCTGGACGACCTGCGCAACCTGCCCATCGTGAAGGGCCCGCAGGCCAAGACCTATGCCGCGACCTTCGAGCAGCGGTTCGCGGAAGCCGTGGACGGGGCCGCCGTCAAGAAGAAAGAGGATAACTCGGTCATCGCCCTGACCTTCTATTCGAGCCAGGGCAACATAATCCAGTCGCCGGGAGCCACCCAGCTCGGCTCGGCCAACGACCTGACCGCCCTGACCACCGAGCTGCGCCCGAACGCGGTCACGCCGATCTCCTCGTTCGTGCTCAAGTCGCTGGAGAACACCGACAGCACTTCGCCGCTGGTCGGGCTCAACAAGGGTGAATCCTCGGATGAGTCCAAGACCATGGCCCACCTGCTGGTGCGGGCCCGCTTCCCCACCGTCGACCGCGAGAAGCGCGAGGTCGAGGAAGGCCGGCAACTGGGCTATTTCAAGCTGCCCCTGGAGCGCGAGCCGCTGAGCACCACCAGCCTGCCGTTCCTGTCGAGTTCCGAACATCCGCTCGAGCGGCTGGCCTCGTTCCGCATGGGGGCCATGTTCGACGCCTTGCAGCACGGCAAGATCCGGCGCCGCGCCAGCCTGTTCGAGCCCAACGTCCTGGCCGGCACCATCAGCGAGGGCACGTGGCGGACGGCCACGTCCCGGATGCTGCTCAATCTCAGGATCATCGGCGACTCGCCCAACCGCGACACGACCCTGGCCCCGCGCTACCGCCGGCAGTTCATCACCGAGGTCCGCTCGCTGCTGGAGTACGACGCCGATTTCTTCGACGAGCCCGGCGTGGCCATGCGCACCATGTACGACTGGAACGACGCCGACCGGGTCGTCGCGGTGCTCAACAACAGCCCGGGACGGTTCGCCCTTCAGCGCCTGGTGAAGATGATCGACGAGCTGGGCGCCACCCTCGTCCCGGATGCCTACGTCCAAGACTGTCTGGCCCGGTCCGAATACCGGTTCCTGGAAGGCCACCGCCTGCGCGAACTGAGCGAGGAGGAGATCCGCTGGGTCCGCCGCGACGTGGCCAACCATTTCCTGCGCCAGGCCGAGGCCTACGGCGACGCCTTCATGGAGGGCGTCTCCAACGTGCTGGGCCTGGGCAGCTACCGGCCGCTCAAGGAGTCCGAACTGAAGAAGGGGCCGCTGGGCGGTTTTCAGGACCTGGTGGTGTTCGATCGCGGCGGCAAGGCCCAGGAGGCCAACGCCGAAACCCGCGAACGGGCTCACGAAAACTTCATCACCCTGCGCAACGGGGGCTACAAGGGTCCGCTGTTCAAACCCTCGATGCTGGTGCTCGAGCACCTCCGTCCCGAGGAGCGCGCGTTCGTCTTGCGCGGTGGAGACCTGTTACGATGAGACACCTGTCTCCGCGAGGTGGCGGCGGATGCGGTCTTACGGCCGGGTTCATCGTTTCCCGTCGAACCCGTACGCCGAGCGGTTTGAGAAGGAGCTTTCCATGCTTTTCCTGATTTTCGATCTCATGAGCTATCTCACCGTCGCCCTGCTGACCATCCCGGCGTGGCTCAACTTCCTGTTCCAGGCCCTCGGCAACCTGGGTGGCGGGGTGGGCGGTTAGGGGCCGGCCGCGATGACCGCCGGGCCATGAGACCCGCGCTGCGCCCTCAGTCGGGGGTGTGCATCCGTCCCGACGGCTTCACCAACCGCGCTGCCGTCGCTAAGCTGAGGCGGATGTCCGAGAGAGGCGAAAACGCGCTGGTGGCCTGGCTGACCGGCCGGTTTCCGCCCGATCCCGCGCGGGTCCTGGTGGGGATCGGCGACGATCTGGCCGTGGTGCGGTACGGCCAGGCCCTGGTGGGCATCACGGCGGACATGCTCCTGGACGGGGTGCACTTCGACACCGCCCGGCACGATCCGGCCCTGATCGGCCGTAAGGCCCTGGCCTGCTCGCTGAGCGACTGCGCGGCCATGGGCTGTGAGCCGGTGGCCGCCACGGTCAGCCTGGCCCTGCCGGAGACTTTCTCGCTCGATGGGGTACAGCGGCTGTACGAGGGGCTGGCGGGCCTGGCCGACGAGTTCGGCTGCCGGCTGGTGGGCGGCGACACCACCAGTTGGCCCGGCCAACTGGCCATCGACGTGGCCATGCTGGCCGAACCCATGTCGCCGCGCGGCCCCATCCGCCGGTCGGAGGCCCGCGCCACGGACGCCCTCTTCGTCAGCGGGCCGCTGGGCGGCAGCATCCTGGGAAAGCACCTGACCTTTACGCCGCGGCTGGCCCTGGCCCGGCAACTGGCCAACCGCCCCGAACTGCACGCGATGATGGACCTGTCCGACGGCCTGTCGATGGACCTGCATCGGATGTGCGCGGCCTCCGGCTGCGACGCCGAGCTGGACGCCGCCCTGCTGGAATCGGCCATCAGCGCCGAGGCCCGCGGGCTGGCGGCGGCTCATGCCGTGGATGGCGGCGCGGCGGAACCGGCCGCCCGCGATCATGCCCTCCACGACGGCGAGGACTTCGAGCTGCTGATCGCCGGCGAGGCGTCGCTGGCCGACGCGGGCCTCGGGCTGATCCGGGTCGGGCGGATGGTGCCGCGCGACCGGGGCGGCCGGACGCGGATCACCCTCCGGACCGGCGCCGCCCGCGAGCCGGTCGAGCCGCGAGGTTACGAGCACTTCCGATGATCCTGCACAGCGACAGCCTGGAGGCGACGCATGCGCTGGGCCGCCGGTTGGGCGCCGCCCTGGCCGCCGGCGACGTGGTCGCTCTGGTCGGCCCGCTCGGATCGGGCAAGACCGCGACCGTGCGCGGCGTCGCCGAGGGGGCGGGCGTGGCCGACCCGCGCGACGTCAACAGCCCGACCTTCGTCATCGTCAATGAATACGATGCCGCCGCCCGCACGCCGCCCTTGCGGCTGTATCACATCGACGCCTACCGCCTGCGGCACGCCGGCGACCTGGAGGCCCTGGGCTTCGACGAGATGGTCGCCGACGGGGCCGTGCTGATCGAGTGGGCCGACCGGGTCGCGGACCTGCTGCCGCCCGACCGGCTGACGCTGGTCCTCGAGCCGGTGGACGAGCATCGCCGCCGGTTCCACGGCTCGGCGGGCGGTCCGCGGTCAAGGGCCCTGCTCGATCGGATCGGCGCGACGCCCGCGCAGACGGGGTCGTAACACCTCAGGCGGGGGCGATGAATGTAGCGGCCGGCTCCGCACCGGCCGTTTCAGCATGACGGCCGGCCGGGCGGTACTCGATCCCGCCCGCTGCACAATCGGCGCGCCGCGGAATCCGTTGCGGACCCCACGGAGGGAGATGGGGCACGGGCGGCTTGAAACACATTCTACCGGTTGGTAGAGTTTGGATATCCATCGGCCACGTTCCCAACCGATGAGGTGGGCCATGAACCTCCGTCGCGTGTTGCTGTGCGGCTGCGTGTGGTTGGGCTGCGCGGACCTGGCGGTCGGCCAGTTTCAGCGATCGCTGGTCCAGCCGCGGCGGGGCCGGCTCTCGGGCACGATCGCAGTCGTGCCGCTGGCGGTCTCCTGCCTGGACTACGGCATTCCCGCGGCGACCGAGCGGGACCTCATCGCGCGGGTCACGCCGGGCCGGGCCTTTCTGGTCCGCGAGGGGCCGGCCGGCGAGCAGCGCATCGATATCAACCAGGCGATGCAATCCGGCTGGGTCGTGCTCCGCGGTTCGGGTCAGGGCCAGCGCCTGCTGGCCGAGGTGCGCGTACCCGGCTGGGATGCGATCGAGTTCCTGCCCGGCGCCCAGGCCCTTCCTCCTCGGGCCGAGCCCGCCGAAGTGCCGCCGGCCGTGCTCGAACTGCTCGAGGACCTGGCCGGCGTGGAACAGCGCGTCGAGGCTCTCCCGGACGGTCCGCGCGGACTGCTCGAGCGGCTTCTCACGAACGTTCGACAGGAGCACGTCTGGGGAGTTTATTCCAACAGCCGGCAGGCACTGGATCCCGGCCTGTCGACCCTGCCGCAAACCCTGCGTCGCATCGAGCTCCTCCGCGAGGACTCCACACTGCTGGCGCGGATGGAATGGCTGCTGCGGCAACGGCTGGACCCGGCCGGCTCGAAGGCCCTGAGCGGCTTCCTGGCCGGCACAGACCAGCGGCCGGGGATGGATTTTCTCGGCGACTGCGTCGTGCTGCGATGCATGAAGGAGTCCGAAGCCGCGCGTCCCCTCGTGGAGGTGTGCACGGCCGGCGGGACGCAGCGCGTGCCGCTGAGTCACGACGGCTTGCGTCGGCTGGGGCCGATGCTGGAGTCGGCCTCGGCCGGCCGGGTGATCCTGACGACCGAGCTGCTCGAAGCCGCCGGCAAGGCGAACCTGGCGGCGGCGCTGGACAGGACCCTGGCCTCGACGGGGCACGCGGTCGGGTGGCGGGTGGCCGATGACGGCCTGTTGCTGGAGGATTACGCTCCCGGTCCGGCCGTCCGCCGCCGGTTCGCGGTGGTCGCGCCTGAGACGCCCGCCGAGGCCATGCGCATCTTCGGCCGCGGGGCCTCGGCCAACTTCGCATTCAAGGCTCTGATCGACGAGGGGCGGGTCGAGCGCGTCCGCACTACCGCCGATCTGCGGCGCCTGGCGGCCGGCGGCGCCGACGCGGCCCGGCTCGTGCTGGTCTGCCGCCAGCGCTTCGGGCGCATCCCGCTGGCCGACGGCTCGCAGTTGGCGTGGGAGGATCTGCCCGCGGGCGTGGCCGAGGTCATCGCCTGCGACGCCCTCGACCTGCGTGAAAAGTTGCCGGTCGAACCCGCCGGTCGGGCGACGTTCGGCTATGACGGTCTGGCCGCCGCCGTTCGCGTTGCCCTCGAGGCGGCCGAGACCGGCGACGGGCTCGCCCGCGCCGACCTGGCCTCCGCCCTCGTCGCCGGCTACCAGGCCCACTGGAAGCGCCAGGCCGTCCCTGTGCCGCCCGTCGTCAGGTTCACGCGGACCAGCCCGGACACCGCCTACGCCGCCGGCGGCGCCGGAACGGTACTCAAGATTCTGTCGCGTCGGCGATGAGTCCTGCGAACGGAACGCGGTGGGCGATGCGGGAACGGAATGACCCGGGCGTTGCGGTAGGCAACGCCGGGCTTCACGTTCACCCCAGCCATTGCGGGAAGCGTGCCGTGCCGTCGAAATGGGCGGTGGTTTTGAACTGTTCGTACTCGCCGGTCCTGGCCGCCGGGGCCGTCCGGGCCAGCAGGGCGGCCATCTGATCCTTGTCCATCGGCTTGAAGTTCTTGACCACCTCCAGGGCCTGCCGCAGCCGCTCCATGCTCTCCATCCCGGTGATGACCACCGAGGTGGGCAGCGTCAGCGCATAGCCCAGGCACTCCTGGGCGGTGGCGATCCCGTTTTTCACGATGGCCCCGCTGGCCAGCGGCTTCATGCCCAGTACGCCGATGCCCGACGCCACCAGCCGCGGCAGCGTGTCCTGGGCGAAGCTGCGGAAGCTCGCGTCCAGGACGTTGAGCGGCATCTGCACCGCGTCGAAACGGTAGCCGTGCCGATCGGCCAGGTCCAACATGCGGTTGTGGGCGATGGGGTCCTTGTGGCCGGTGAAACCCACGAAGCGGACCTTGCCGGCCCGGCGGGCCTCCTCGAGGGCCTCGATGCAGCCGCCTTTGGCGAAGCAGCGGTCCGGGTCTTCCAGCCGGATGATCTCGTGCACCTGCATCAGGTCGATCCGGTCGATCTTGAGGCGCTGAAGCGACTCGTCGATCTGCCGGGCGGCCGAGGCCCTGGTCCGCCCGTCGAACTTGGACATCACGAAGACCTTCTCGCGGTATCCGTCGCGCAGGGCGGCGCCCATCCATTCCTCGCTCTTGCCCTGATGGTAGTCCCAGCAGTTGTCCATGAAGGTGACGCCCGCGTCGATGGCCGACCGCACGAGCTGGATGCATTCCTTTTCGGTCTTGATGGTGCCGATGTGATAACCGCCCAGTCCCAGGGCCGAGACCTGCACGCCGGTTTTGCCGAGGACCCGATAGAGCATGTCGCCCCTGCGGGTTTCCTGCCCGGCCGGTGCCGTGACGGCGGGCGGTTCCGCGCCCTGCTGGGCCCGGGCCCGGGCCGACCAGAAACCCGACCACGCCGCCAGCCCCGCCGCGCTCTTGAGCACCTCGCGCCGATTCATGTGGGTTCCTCCCATGCCAGGCTCTTGCGTTCAAAGACGAACACGTGACTTGCTTGTGTGTCGGGAGCCGGTCCGGCGAAGCGGGTTCGCCTCGGAACGGCCGATCGCCGCCCCGGCAGTTTAATGGAAAGTGGCATCCCGACCAAGCGACAGGTATAACCGCTCGCGGCAGGAGACCCTGTGGCCACCAGCGCGACGCGAAAGGAGCGACATGAGCAGCCCGCGTATTGCCATCATCGGCGGTTCCGGTCTGGGGCAGGTCTTTGCCGACCAGGCCGGCGGCGAGTCGGTCACGCTGGATACGCCGTTCGGCCCGCCCAGCGGCCCGATCGTCCTGACGCGCTGGCAGGGCGTGGACCTGGTGTTCCTCTCCCGCCACGGGCCGGGACACCTGCTGAGCCCCTCGGCCGTGCCCTACCGGGCGAACGTCTACGCGCTCAAGACGCTCGGCGTGACCCACGTCCTGGCCAGCGGGGCCACCGGCAGTCTGCGCGAGGAGATCCAGCCGCGCCACCTGGTCATCTGCGATCAGGTCATCGACAAGACCTGCCTTCGCGCGGGAACGTTCTTCGATCGGGGCCTGGTGGCCCACGTCGAGTTCGCCGAGCCGTTCTGTCCGGCGTTGCGGGCCCTGCTGGTCGAGGCCGGCGCGGGGCTGAACACCGTCGTCCACCCGCGCGGGACCTACGTGTGCATGGAAGGGCCGGCGTTCTCGACCCAGGCCGAGTCGCGCATGCACCGGCAATGGGGCGGCGACCTGATCGGCATGACCTGCCTGCCCGAGGCCAGGCTGGCCCGCGAGGCCCAGATGTGTTACGCCCTGATCGGCCTGCCGACCGACTATGACTGCTGGCGGCCGCATCCGCCCGGCGCCGACCGGCTCAGCCTGCTCAAGGAGATCATCGGCCATCTCGAGGCCGCGACGGCGGCGGCCATCGAGCTGCTGCGCGCGGCCGTGCCCAGGCTGGCCCTTCAGATCGACGCCCCCTGTTCCTGTCGCGACGCCCTGGCCCTGGCCATCTGGTCGGACAAGAGCCGCGTGGACGCCGCGACGATCGAACGCCTACGGCCCATCGTCGGGCGTTACTTCGAGAAGCGATGAGGGAAGGCCATCAGGCGCGGATGCCAATGATGATCCCTCTTGGGCGGGGCAGGGCCATTACAGGATTCCGAACGTCCTGAAAGCCTCGGTCGCGGACATGCCGGCCTCGAGAGCCTTGCGGACTGTCTTCTCGCCGCGGGCCTTTTCCAGGGCCTTGCCCAGCACGTCTCCTTCGAGTTCCCGCGGGACGACCAGCACGCCGTCCAGGTCGCCGAAGATCAGATCGCCCGGCTCGACGCGCACGCCGCCGACCTCGATCGGGCAGCGGAAGTCGACCACCTGCGTCCGCACGGCCGAGTCCTGGGCGAACCGCCCGCGCGAGAAGACCGGCCAGTTCTGCGCAAGGACCTGCGGCGAGTCGCGGTGAAAGCCGTCGATCACCGCCCCGGCGGCGCCGCGGACCCTGGCGGCGGCGGTCAGCAGCTCGCCCCAGTAGGCGCAGCGCATCCGACCGCCGGCGGCGACGTACACCTCGCCGGCCTTCAGGTCGTCGAGCGACTCGGTCAGCAGGCCGAAGGGCTTCTTCTGCGGGCCGTACACGTCGATGAACAGCGCCGGCATGGCCCGGCCCACCACCTTCATCTCCTCGCGCATCGGCTGGATGGGCTGCGGCAGAAAACGATGATATTCGCCCAGGGCGTCGAGAACGTCGCCCACCACCGGCGTGTACAGCTCGCGCCGGACCAGCTCGAACATCTCCGCGTCGGTTTGCCAGAGGGGCATGTCGGACTCCCGATGCGATGCTAATGCCGCGTCCGGCTTTCATCAAATCGCGTCGGGCGCGGATGACCCTCGGGCGCGGCCCTACCAAACCGTCGCCGACCGCAACGCCGGGAAGCGAGAAGCGAGAAGGATGAAAACGTGCGTCTGCCGCGAGCGTTTTTCGATTTCACCGGCGGTGAGGCGCGCCGCGGACCGATCGAGGTTAGAAAAGCCTTTGGCAATGGGCTTCTTCTGCGTTGGAGCGCGAACACGAAGGCAGCCGCCGGGTCAAGCCCGGCCGCTACCACACCGGCGCGTCGCGGAATCCGTCACGCGGACCTGCCGAACAGGTCTTCATCCGGCCAGGTCGTGATCTCGCCCAGGGCGCGCTGAAGGAGCGGACGGACGAGCCCGGCATACTGGCTGCCGTCGGGTTTCGCGTCGCTGTTGAACAGGACGGCCCAGTTGACGCCTTCCTCGCCGCAGACCAGCAGGGTGGAGCTGCCGGCCAGCAGCCCGCTGTGCGATTTCGTGCAACGGCCGGGCCGCCCTTCGGTCGTCCGGACGTTCCACCCGCAGGCGTAATACTCGCGCTTGGGCCGCCCGTCCGGCCGGTGCCCGACCGGCCCCGGCGGCGGCGCCAGCATCTCCCGGATGCTCGCCTCGCCCAGCAGCGGGCACTTCTTCGGATCGTCCAACGCGGCGGCGAAGCGGACC
>JABRVU010000443.1:0-12809 GCA_039961895.1 Phycisphaerae bacterium
AGGTAATAGTCCGCCTCGACCACCTGCAAATGAAACAGGCGCGCGACCACTCCCGCCGCGGGAACGGCCATGAGCAGCAGCAGGGCCTTCAGCCGGCGCTCAAACATGCCTGGTTCGTTGCCTCCCGGCTCACCTTCGCCGGTTCACGCCGGCGCGAGGGTCGGTCGTCAGGCCGGTCAGTCGCCCCAGCCGACAGAGCAGCCACAGCAGCACCGGCGTCAGGGCGGCCGTATACGCCGCGGAGAGAACCGCCAAGCCGAGGGCCTTGGGCAGCCCGCTCTGCGAGGCGATCCAATAATGATACAAGGCGACGGCCAGCTCGACCGCTCCGCCGAACGCCAGCACGATCAGCACCTGGGCCAGCGGGTGCGTTCGCACGAGAACCTGGCGGACCTGGATGATGCACCAGGCCACGCCCCCGTAACAGAAGGCGTGCAGCCCGATGCGTCCGGGGCTGCCGGTGTACAGGTCGGTCATGAAGCCCAGGGCCATGGCCGCCAGGGCGGCGTCGGGCCAGGGGCCCCACAGGGCGTAATAGACCGCCAGGATGAACATGACGTTGGGCCCCACCCCGTGAGCGCGGATGGCGGCCACCAGCGTGGTCTGACACACGATGCCGGCGATGGCCAGCAGGATGAAGGGGAACCATCTCATGGGTTGGTTCGATCGAGGATCATGAGGATGGCCGTCGCCGCCGCCAGTTGCACGCGCGAGTCCTCGTTGGTCTGCATGCGCCGACAGAGCGCGTCCAGCGCCCGGCGGTCGCCGATCTGGCCCAGGGCCATCGCCGCCATCGACTGGATGCGCATGACCTGGTTGGCGGGCGGGTCGTCGGGGAGATCCGGCTTGGGGTCGTTCCAGTTCAGCGCGTTCAAGGCCAGTTTGAAACCGGCCGGCGAGCCCTGTTCGGCCAGGCTTCTGGCGGCGGCCAGGCGCGATTCGAGATACTCGGAGCTTTCCAGGCGGGCCCGCAAGGCCGGCCCGACGCGGTCGTCGTGGACCCGCCCCAAGGTCAGGAGGGCGAACACCTGCCGGCCCTGGCCGGCCAGCGCGTCGCGCAGCAGGTGCGCGACCACGTCGCGGTCGCCGAGCAGGGCCAGCCCCTCCATCGCCTGCACGCGGACGCCCTCGTCCTTGTCGGCGTCGGCGGCCACGCGCAGCAGAGGCACGACCTTGGGATCGCCCAGCCGGCCCAGGGCCATGACCGCGTTGCGGCGGACGGCCGGGTCCTCATGCCGCCGGGCCAGGTCGCGCCAGGCCACGCGATGCGAATAGTCGCCCATGCGCTCCAGGGCGAAGTACACGCCCGCGCGCACGCTGGGGTCGGGGTCGTTGAGCATCTCGCGCAGGCGCGGAAGCGACTCGGCGTGCTTGAGCCGCCCCAGGGCCATGCAGGCCGCGAAACGCACGCCGGGGTGTTCATCGGACAGCGCGTCGCGGATCAGCATGGGCGCGTCCGAGCCCAGGACCTGTTCGCAGGCCTCGACCGCCTGGGCCCGCACCGCCGGGTTCTCAGGATAGCGCAGCCCGCGGCGGACGTAGGCGGCGGCCAGCTCGCGCAGCTCGGCATCGGAGGCGGGCCGTTGCACTCCCGACGACGACATCGACGGATCGGCACAGCCCGTGAGGGCCAAGGCGGCGAACAACAGGCTTCCCAGACACCTCGCCCCGGGTGCGCGGCCCCGGATGCGGCCGCCGCGGAAACGGCGGGCCGGCGACGCGATTAAGTATTCTTCACCCATCCGGCCAGGCCGGGTGCTTGACGCAGGGGTTCGAGCCGGGTTGCTGGTCATGTCTTGCCCTTTCGTTCGCGCCGGGTCCTGCGCGTGGACCGGCGTCGATTCTTCCACGCCGTCCGCCCCGCGTCCAGGAGGGCCGCCGCGCTCAGCAGCGACCAGCCCGCCGGCAGGGCGTCGCCAAACCGGCTGTAGAACGTCACCCGCGGGTCGATGGGCAGTAGGGCGCTGCGCCAGCCGGCGCCGCCGGCCCGAAGACCGTTCGGCCCGTTGCCCACCAGGTCGTGTCGGGAACCGTCCGGGTGGATGAACCCGCTCACGCCGGTGTTCACCGACCGGGCCACGCTCACCCGGTTCTCGACCGCGCGGAAAGAGCAGTTCACCAGGTGCTGGGCCTGCTGGGTTCCGTAGCCGAACCAGCCGTCGTTGCTGATGTTCAGCATGAAGTCCGTCCGTTTGTGCCCCTGGCCGTCGAGAATGAACCGGCGGAAGACCTGCGGGACGACGTCCTCGTAGCAGATGGTCACGCCGAAGGCGACCGGCTGCCGCGGCCGGGACTTCAGCCGGAGCGGGAACGTCGTGTACTCCCGGCCGGGCGTGAGCGAATACTCGTCGCCGTCCTTGCCCCACGGGTTCCACGGATGGTCGTTCATGAACCGGTACAGGCCGTACCAACTGTATCGGAAGGGAACGTATTCGCCGAACAGCACAAGGTTGATCTTGTCATAGCGTGCCGGCGGGCCGCCCTCGGGCGGATAGACGAAGGCCGAGTTGAACTTATGGAAGCGCGGGTAAGCCTGCGGGTCGGGGTCTTCCATCAGGGACATGCCGCCCACCACGATGGGGATACCCCGGAGGGCGGCCAGGTTCCTGAACTCGCGGTCGGACAGGGCGCTGAGACGATGCAGAGCCGACCAGGTGGTCTGTCGGGCGCGGGGGTTGTGGCGCGCGGTCCAGGCCAAGCCCGCCAGCAGCGTGCGGCCGCCGTCGGCCAGAGCCTCGGGGTTGAGATACATGGCCCAGGGCGTCTCGGGCAGAACGATCAGATCAGGATCATCGGCCAAGGCCTCACGGGCCAGGCGGATGTATTCGAAGCGTTTCTCGTTCTCGGAAGGGGCGTTCGGGTTGTCGAAGGGCACCAGCGGAAAGTCGCCTTGAACGACGGCCACCTTGGGCCCCTCGACCTGGCCGCCCTGGTGCAACCGGTATTGGCCGTACAGGAGCGTGAACCCCACCAGTCCCGCCGCGAAAGCCCCGGCCCGGCGGATGCGCCAGGGGTTCTCGGCTTTGGACGGCTTGCGCCTGAACAACCTCAGCAGCAGGTCGGCGATCAGCCCGTTGACCGCCGCCAGCACGAACGACACGCCGTAGGCCCCGGCCAGGTCGGCGATCTGAATGGCGGTCAGGAAGCGGTATTGGCTGTGCCCCAGCAGGAACCACGGGAACGCCAGCGGTCCGCGCGAGTGGACCAGTTCCTGGGCGGTCCAGGCCAGCGGGAAGGCGAAGGTCAGGCACCAGCCGCGCGTCCGACAGAGATGCCGCGTGATCCAGGCCGCCGGCACGAACAGCGGGGCGACGTAAAGCAGGCAGGCCACGACGTACATTTCAGGAGTGGTGTCGTACAGCCAGCGGAAATGCATCAGGTAGAACGCGGCTCCCAGCAGATAGCTGACCAGATAGACCCACGCCGACCGGGCGGACAGCGCCAGGGCCAGAAGCCAAGGCACGAAGGCCACGTACCCGGCCGGCCAGAACCCCCACGGCGCGAACAGCGGCAGACTCAGCACCCAACTGACCGCCGCCATGAGCAGGATCGGCCAGCGGCTGCGGATGTCCGACTCGCCGGCCAGGAGCACCTGCGGAAGGGTTTGATCCGCCGGAACCTCGGCGGACCTGGATGGGCGGGCAACTGTAGGTTTCACCCGAGACACCGGACCCCAGCGAGCCATCTGTGCGACACGAACACCTGGTGGCTTGCATTCTGGCGGATGGGATCGCGGCCGTCAACGCGGAGGGCCCGGGACGGAGGGGGGATACCTGACGAGGGGAGCTGCGCAACGTGGCTGGTTTTCAACGTCTTCGCGACGTATAGTAAACGGTGTCTTCATGGCTCGGGCCGGACCGATGGAGCCCCTGGTTCACGAAGCAAGGCGAAGCCGGCGATGGAAGCAACCACCGCGATGATCCTGCCGCTGCTGGTCGGTCTGCACGCGGCGATCGGCACGCCCGCCTCCGCCGGTGCGCCGGCGGCGGGTGGTTCGTTGAGCCGTCCGGCGAGCAGCCGACCTTCGTCCGACGCGCCGGCTCCCGCGCCCGACTCCTGGCCGATGTATCGCGGCGGTCCGACCATGGCCGGCGTGGCCCGCGCCGAGCTGCCCGACCAGCTCGCGCTCAAGTGGACCAGCAAGACCGACGGGCCGATCGCATCCTCCGCGGTCATCGAGCGCGGGCGCGTGTTCATCGGTTCCGGCGACGGAAGGCTCTATTGCCTGTCGCTGGGCGACGGCGGCCTGATCTGGTCGTTCAAGGCCGAGGGGGCGATCGACGCCCCGCCCGTCCTGGCCGATGGAATGGTCTACGTCGGTTCGGCCGATACCCGCCTCTACGCCCTCGTCGCCGACACCGGCGCGCTGAAGTGGAAATACGCGACCGAGGACAAAATCCTGGGCGCGGCCAACGTCGTCGCCTCCGACGGCCGGACGCTCGTCCTGGTGGGCAGCTACGACAACCGGCTGCACTGCGTGGACGCCGCCGATGGCCGCCCGGTCTGGACCTATCAGACCGACAACTACGTCAACGGGGCTCCGGCGGTTTCGGAGGGGCGGGCGGTGTTCGGCGGCTGCGACGGCGTGCTGCACGTCGTATCCGTGCGCGACGGCGGGAGGCTCGGCGGCGTGGAGGTGGGCTCTTACATCGCCGGGACCGCGGCTTTGATCGGCTCGCGGGCCTTCGTCGGGCATTACGACGGCAGGTTCGTCTGCGTGGACCTCGCCGCGGGCAAAGTGTCGTGGGAGTACGGCCAGGGCAGCTTCCCGTTCTTCTCGTCGGCGGCCGTGGATGACCGTCACGTGGTCTTCGGCGGGCGCGACAAGCGGCTGCACTGCGTGACCCGCGCAGAAGGCAAGGGGCTCTGGACGTTTCAGGCCCGCGGCAAGATCGACAGCTCGCCGGTGATCTGCGGTTCGAAGGTGGTGGTCGGTTCCGACGACGGGCGGCTGTACGTGGTCGGCCTGGCCGACGGCAAGGAGCGCTGGTCCTACGAAATCGGCGAGGCCGTCACCTCTTCGCCGGCCGTGGCCGCGGGCATGGTCGTCGTCGGTGGTGAAGATGGACGGGTCTATGCTTTCGAGGCCAGACCCTGACCGGAAGGGAAGACGCCCATGACCGCGCCAACTCTTCTCCCGCCGGCGGCCCCGGCCGTTCACCAGACCACCGGCGGCAATTACTTCGTCGCCAATTACCCGCCGTTCTCTTTCTGGAGGCCCGAATACGTGCCGGCGGCGCTGGCCGCCCTCGACCGCGCGCCCGCCGCCGGCGCGACCCTGGGCCTCTATGTCCACATCCCCTTCTGCCGCAAGCGCTGCCACTTCTGCTATTTCAAGGTCTACACCGACAAGAACGCCGCGGAGATTCGCCGCTACCTGTCGGCCATGATCCGCGAGCTGGAGATGGTCGCCGCCCGGCCATGCATCGGCGGTCGCCGCCCGCGGTTCATCTATTTCGGCGGCGGAACGCCCTCCTACCTGTCCGTCGAGCAGCTTCGCTCGCTGGTCGAGGCCATGAAGCGGCTGCTGCCGTGGGACCAGGCCGAGGAAGTCACCTTCGAGTGCGAGCCGGGAACGCTCCAGGAGTCCAAGCTGGCGGCCCTTCGGGAGCTGGGCGTCACCCGGCTGAGCCTGGGCGTCGAGCACTTCGACGACGACGTGCTCAAGGCCAACAACCGGGCCCACGGTTCGGACGAGATTCGGAGGGCCTATGATTTCGCCCGATCAGTCGGCTTTCCGCAGATCAACATCGACCTGATCGCCGGCATGCTCGGCGAGACCGACGAGAAGTGGCGGGCCTGCGTCGAAAAGACCCTGGCCCTGGGCCCCGACAGCGTGACCATCTACCAGATGGAGATTCCCTTCAACACCACGATCTTTCACGAGATGCGGGCCCGGGGCGAGCGGGTCGCGCCGGTGGCCGACTGGCGGACCAAGCGGGCCTGGGTGGGCCAGGCCTTCGCGGAGCTGGAACGGGCCGGCTACACCGTGGGCAGCGCCTACACCGCGGTGCGATCGCCGGACAAGATCCGGTTCGTCTACCGCGACGCGCTCTGGAGCGGGGCCGACCTGGTCGGCATCGGCGTGGCCTCCTTCTCGCACCTGGGGGGCACGCATTACCAGAATGAAAAGGACATGGGGCCTTATCTCGAGAGGGTCGAGGCCGGGGATTTGCCCGTGCACCGGGCCCTGGTCATGACTGACGAGGAGCGGCTGATCCGGCAACTGGTCTTGCAGCTCAAGCTGGGGCGCGTGCCGCTGGGGCCGTTGCGCGAGAAGTTCGGCGTGGACGTGAGCGCGCGTTTCGCGGAGCCGTTGGCCCGCCTCCGCGACGCCGGGAACCTGTCCCTCGAGGACGAGACCCTCATCCTGACCCGCGAGGCGCTTTTGCAGGTGGACGATCTCCTCCATGAGTTCTTCCTCCCTGAGCACCGGGCCGGACGTGAGGGCTGATCCCTGAAACGCCGGGAAACGTTCCGACGCGACGCCGGGGTCGCGGGTGTTCGAGCGCGAACCGAAACATCGACCATGATTCACGTGCACGAACAACGGGGCGAATGGCTGGAGCCGCTGCGGTCGTATTACGCATCGGCGGGCCGGCCCCTGCCGGCCGTTACCCTGCTCGCCGGCCCGGACGTCCCCCGGCCCTATCGCGACCTGCTGGTGCACGAAGAGGACATGACCTCGGTGCTGGAGCGTTATCACGGGGAGGCGATCGGTCTGCGCGTGCTGCGGGCCGGGCCGCAGGACGGCGCCTGGACGCGGGAGGTGGTGCTGGTGGCCTCCGGCAGCGGCAAGCCGGTGGAGTTCGGGGCCATCCGCATCCACCTGGACCGCTTCGGGCCTCGGCCCCGGGAGATGATCCTCGAAGGTCGCCGGCCACTGGGCGGCATCCTCAAGGAGGAGGGCCTGTCGTATCGCTGCCGGCCGGGGGCCTTCTTCCGGGTGCGTTCGGATACAATCATCAACACGGTGCTGGAGCTGGACGGCGAGCAGCCGCTCTTCGGCCGATACAACGTGCTCTACGACCCGGCGGACCGGCCGCTGGCGGAGGTGGTCGAAATCCTTCCGCCGGCCGGGCCCGGGCACGTGAATACAGGTGAACCATGAGCGTCCCTCAGGAATACGAGGTGATCGTCATCGGCGGGGGCCCGTCCGGCTCGACCGCCGCCGCCCTGCTGGCCGGCATGGGTCGGCGCGTCGTCCTGATCGAGAAAGAGAAGTTCCCGCGCTATCACATCGGCGAGTCGCTGCTGCCCTACAGCTATTTCATCCTTCAGCGCCTGGGGTTGATCGAGCGGATGAAGGCCTCGCACTTCCCCAAGAAATACAGCGTGAAGTTCGTCAGCACCAACGGGAAGGTCTCGCAGCCCTTCTATTTCTTCGAGCACCTCAAGCACGAGGCCGCCCAGACCTGGCAGGTGGTCCGGGGCGAGTTCGACCACATGCTGCTGGAGAACGCCCGGGAGAAGGGGGCCCGCGTGCTCGAGGAGACGCTGGTGCGCGAGGCCGTCCTGGACAACGACCGGGTGGTGGGCGTGAAGGCCGCCGGCAGGAACGGCGAAACCTACGAGTTCCGCGCCCCCATGACCATCGACGCCAGCGGGCGCGACGCCTTTTCCATCGTCCGGCGCGACTGGCGCGTCCGCGACCCCTATCTCAACAAGATGGCCCTGTGGACCTACTACCGCGGGGCGGTCCGCGAGCCGGGCATCGACGAAGGCGGGATCACCGTCGCCTACCTGCCGGAGAAGGGCTGGTTCTGGTATATCCCGCTGCCCGACGACGTCATCAGCGTGGGCATCGTGGGCGAGATGGCCTACCTCTATCGGGAGGGACGGGACCTGGAGAAGATTTTCGACCGCGAGGTCGAGAATAACCTGTGGATCAAGGAGCACCTGGCTCCCGGTCGGCGGATCGAGGCCTTCCGGGCCACCAGCGAGTATTCCTACCGCTCGAAGCACTGTTCGGCCGACGGGCTGCTGCTGGTGGGCGACGCGTTTGCGTTCCTCGATCCGGTGTTCTCGTCGGGGGTCTTTCTGGCCCTGCGCAGCGGGGAGATGGCCGCCGACGCCGTGGACCGGGCCCTGACCATCGGCGACACCTCCGCCGGGCAGTTCGACGCGTACGGGCGGGAACTCTGCCGCGGCATCGAGGCCATGCGCAACCTGGTCTACGCCTTCTATGACCAGGCCTTCAGCTTCGGCGATCTGCTTCGGAAGTATCCGCACCTCAAGGGCGACACCACCGACTGCCTGATCGGCAACCTGTTCCGCGACTTCGACCCGTTGTTCACGGCGGTGGGCGAGTTCGCCAAACTCCCCCCGCCGCTTCCCTATGGGCGGGCGGCGGTGCGCGGGGCATGAAGATCGTTCAGCTCACCCCCGGCACCGGCAACTTCTACTGCGGGCTGTGCATGCGCGACAGCACGCTGGCGGCGGCGCTGCGCCGGCTGGGGCACGACGCCGTCATCGTGCCCATGTACCTGCCGATGATGATCGACGAGCCCGCTCCGGCGGGCGAGGCTCCGATGTTCTTCGGGGGGATCAACGTCTACTTGCAGCAGAAATCCGCGCTGTTCCGCCATACGCCGGCGTGGCTGGACCGGCTGCTGGACCGGCCCCGCCTGCTGCGCTGGGCCGCCGGGCGCGCCGGGCTGACCCGCGAGGAGGACCTTGGTGAAATCACCCTGTCCATGCTTCAGGGGGAACAGGGCCGGCAGGTCAAGGAGCTCCACAAGCTGCTGGCCTGGCTTTCGAAGGATGAGCACCGGCCGCAGGTGGTGTGCCTGTCGAACGTCATGCTGGCCGGTCTGGCCGGGGCCATCAGGAGCCGGCTGAACGTGCCGGTGCTCTGCACGCTGCACGGGGAGGATGCGTTTCTCGACGGGTTGCCCGACCCGTATCGGGAGCGGGCCTGGTCGGAGCTGGCCCGGCGGGCCGCCGACGTCGAGGCCTTCATCGCGGTCAGCCGCTACTACGGCGAGGTCATGCGCCGCCGGCTGGAGCTGCCGCCCGGCAAGGTGCACGTCGTGCACAACGGCATCCTGCTGGACGGCTACGCCCCGGCCGCGGCTCCGCCCGATCCGCCGGTGGTGGGCTACCTGGCCCGCTGGTCGCCGCAGAAGGGCCTGCACACGCTGATCGAGGCGTTCGTCCATCTGCGCAAGCGGGGCCGGGTGGCGGGGGTCAGGCTGCGCGTCGCGGGGACGACGATCCCCGCGGATGAGCCGTTCGTGAGCCGGCTGCGGACCAGACTGGCGGAGAACGGCCTGGGCAGCGCGGCCGAGTTCCTGCCCAACGTCAGTCACGGCGACAAGCAGGAGTTTCTGAGGAGCCTCTCGGTGCTGTCGGTGCCGGCCACCTACGGAGAGGCCTTCGGCCTGTACTGCCTGGAGGCCTGGGCCTGCGGCGTGCCGGTGGTCCAGCCGCGGCATGGCGCGTTCCCCGAGTTGATCGAGGCCACCGGCGGGGGTATTCTCTGCCCGCCGGACGACCCCCAGGCCCTGGCCGAATCCATCGAAAGCCTGCTGTTGGACGCCGATCGCATGCGGGTCCTGGGGCGGCGCGGGCGGGAGGCGGTCCTCGAGCGCTTCGGCGTCGAACGCATGGCCCGCGAGGTGCTGGACGTCTGCCGGCGGGCCGCCGGCGTGGAAGCTCGTGCGTGATCGCCGCGCGTCGGCGACGGAAGCCCGAAGATGGCCTGCGAGTTCAAACTCCGACGCCAGGTCGAGTTCGCCGAGACCGACATGGCCGGCATCATGCATTTCGCCAACTACTTCCGCTTCATGGAAGAGGCCGAGCACGCCTTCTTCCGCTCGCTGGGCCTGTCCATCCACATGAAGACCGACGAAGGGCTGGTGACCTGGCCGCGCGTCCACGCCGAATGCGACTACCTGCTGCCGCTGCGGTTCGAGGACGACGTGGAAGTTCACCTGCGCGTGCAGGAGCGCAAACCCAAGGCCATTCACTTCCATTTCGTCTTCCGCAGGCTCAACGCCTCGCCGCCCGAGGAGGTGGCCCGAGGGCGGGTCATCACCGTGTGCGTCACCTATGATCCGGCCGCGGGGCGGATGAGCGCGATCGAGATACCCCCGGCCGTGGCCGCGCTGATCGAGCCGGCGCCGCAGGCAGGTTTCGCCCCGGCTCAGGAGGCGCGCTGAAAGCGAGGATGAACGGATGCCGACAAGCGGAAACACAGCCCAGCCGGGCATGACCTGGCTGGCTTTCGCGCTGATGACCGTCGCGTCGTGGGGCGTCTACGGCGTGTTCCTGCACACCGGGCAGGTGAACATGGCCGATCCGGCCAACGGGCGCTACAAGGCCTTCCTCTTCGTCGGGCTGGCTTATTTCCTGACCGCGGTGCTGGCGCCGCTGGCTCTGCTGGTGGTCAACGGAGCGACCTGGAGTTTTCCGGTCAAAGGCATGAGCTGGTCTCTGCTGGCGGGGATCGTGGGAGCCGCCGGCGCGTTCTGCGTGCTGCTGGCCTTCGGGGCCCGGGGCACGCCCAGCGTGGTGATGTCGATCGTCTTCGCGGGGGCTCCGGTGGTGAACGCCCTGGTGGCGCTGGCCATGCATCCGCCGGCCGGGGGGCTCAGGAGCGTGCGCTGGCCGTTTGTTGCGGGCATCCTCCTGGCGGCGCTGGGCGGTTGTCTGGTGACGCTGTACAAGCCGGGCGGCCCGGCGGCGCCGCCGGCGCCGGCCGCGCGACCGGCGGCCGAATCGAAACACGTGCTATGAGCCCCCCAACGCCGCCCAGCCGCGCGGATCTCGAGGCCCATCAGCTCGGCCGCTTGCGCGCCCTGCTGGCGGCGCTGACCGCGGGCAACCGCTTCTATCAGCCCCGGCTGGCCGCCGCCGGCCTCGGCGCGGAAGTCGAGAGCCTCGAGGCCTTCCGTTCGCGCGCGCCTTTCACCACCAAGCAGGAGATCGTCGCCGATCAGGCCGCCTGCCCGCCCTACGGCAGCGACCTGAGCTTCCCGCTCGAGCGTTACACGCGCTTCAGTCAGACCAGCGGGACGACGGGCGCGCCGCTGCGCTGGCTGGACACGCCCGAGAGCTGGGAGGGGATGCTGGACAACTGGCGGCGGGTCTACGAGGCGTCCGGAGTAAGCGGCGGCGACCGAGTCTTATTCGCCTTCTCGTTCGGGCCGTTCCTGGGCTTCTGGACGGCGTTCGAGGCGGCCTGCCGGCTGGGATGCCTGTGCATCCCCGGCGGGGGCCTGAGCAGCAGCGCCCGGCTGCAAGCCGTCATGGTCAATCGAGTGAGCGTGTTGTGCTGCACGCCGACCTATGCCCTGCGGCTGGCCGAGGTGGCCGCGGCCGACGGGCTCGACCTGGGCGAGTCGGCCGTGCGGGCCCTGATCGTCGCCGGCGAACCGGGCGGGAGCATCCCGGCCACGCGGGCCCGCATCGAGCGGTGCTGGCCGGGGGCCCGCGTCTTCGATCATCATGGGATGACCGAAGTCGGGCCGGTGAGCTACCCCTGCCCACGCCGGCCGGACCGGCTCCACGTGATGGAGAACGCCTTCCTGGCCGAGGTCGTCGATCCGTGGAGCGGCCGGCCCGCGCCGCCCGGCGAGCCCGGCGAACTGGTGCTGACCACGCTGGCGCGGGTCGGTTCGCCGCTGCTGCGCTATCGGACCGGGGACGTGGTCAGGCCGGTGATCGAGTCGCCCTGCGCGTGCGGCAGCTACGAGCTTGGACTTGACGGCGGCATCCTGGCCCGGACCGACGACATGGTTTGCATCCGCGGCGTGAACGTCTATCCGGGCGCGGTGGATCAGATCGTCCGCGGATGCGACGGGGTGGCCGAGTATCGCGTTGAGGTCATGCAGGCGGCGGCCCAGGCGGAACTGCGGGTTTGTGTCGAGCCGTCGGCCGGCTGCGCGGAGCCGGGCGGTCTGGCCGGTGCAGTTGAGAAGGCCCTGCGCGACGCGCTGGCCTTGCGCGTTCCGGTTATCATCGTGCCGCCCGGCACGCTGCCGCGCTTCGAGATGAAGGCCCGCCGCTGGGTGCGCGTCGAGACGGTGTGACATGGCCGCGGAAGCGACTCTCCTCCTGGCCCTCGAGCACGTTTCCAGGCGCTATCCCGGCGCCGACGGCACGGCCGACGTGGTGGTGCTGAGCGACGTGGACCTGACGGTATCGGCGGGCGAGTCGCTGGCCGTCGTCGGGCCGTCGGGCTCGGGCAAGACCACGCTGTTGAGCATCATCGGCGGGTTGGACCGGCCTTCCGCCGGGCGCGTCCTGCTCCAAGGCCGCGATCTGGCCGCCCTCGACGACGCCGAGCTGGCCCGCGTGCGGAACCGCGCGATCGGCTTCATCTTTCAGAATCATCACCTGTTGCCCCAGTGCACCGCGCTGGAGAACGTGCTGGTGCCCACGCTGGTGGAACGGCGATCGGAGCAGGAGCGTTCGGCGGCGGTGGCGCGAGCCCGCCGGCTGCTGGAGCGCGTGGGGCTCGCGGGCCGGCTGGCCCACCGGCCGGGACAGCTCTCCGGCGGCGAACGGCAGCGCGTGGCCGTTGTCCGGGCGCTGATCAACGCCCCCAAGCTGCTGCTGGCCGACGAGCCCACCGGGGCGCTGGACCGCGCCGCGGCCGACGAGCTGGGCGAACTGTTGGTCGAACTCAACCGCGAGGAAGGCGTCACGCTCATTTTGGTCACGCATTCGCTCGGGCTGGCCGCCCGCATGTCGCGACGGCTCGAGCTGACCGGCGGGGCCCTGGTGGAGACGGGGGCGGGCTCATGACCCCGACGCGCCTGGTGCTCAGCGGCCTGCGGTTCTACTGGCGCACGCACCTGGGC
>JABRVU010000444.1:0-14831 GCA_039961895.1 Phycisphaerae bacterium
CCGGCCGGCGGTCATGGGCCTGCTTCCGGCCGGCGATAGGCCGGACGCGCGTTTCAAGCCGCCGCCAGCCGCTTCATCGCCCCCGCTGATGGCGTCACGCCACCGCTCCTGGGGCACCCACGGGGCCGCTTTCCACGTCGGTGGCGTCGTGCTATGGTGTTGCCGGGGATCGTGCCTCGGCCAGGGGATCGTCTCATGCCTGTTTCAACCGCGGACGTGGAGATCGCGCGCGAGCGCGTCGAGTCGTTCATTCAGCGCGTGCGGGCCATCCAGCAGAGCCTGCACCAGGTGGTGGTCGGTCAGGACGCCACCATCGACCTGTTGCTGACCTGCGCCCTGACCGGCTCGCACGCCCTGCTGGTGGGCGTGCCCGGGCTGGCCAAGACGCTGATGGTCAAGGCCCTGGCGGCGGCGTTCCACTGGCGCTTCGCCCGCATCCAGTTCACGCCCGACCTGATGCCCTCGGACATCACCGGGTTCGAGCTGCTGGCCCGCGACGGGCAGGCCGGCGGCCCGTCGATGGTCTTCCGCCAGGGGCCGGTGTTCGCCAACCTGGTCCTGGCCGACGAGATCAACCGGGCCGCGCCCAAGACGCAGTCGGCCCTGCTGGAGGCCATGGCCGAGAAGCACGTGACCGTCGGCGGGAAGACCTACCCGCTCGAGGAGCCGTTCCTGGTGGTGGCCACGCAGAACCCCATCGAGCAGGAGGGGACTTATCCGCTGCCCGAGGCCCAGCTCGACCGGTTCATGATGGAGATCCGCATCGACTATCCCACGCCGGAGCAGGAGGAGGAGATCGTGATGAAGACGACCTCCGGCGAGGTGCCCCTGCCGGAGGCGGCGTTCGACCGCGGCGCGTTCCTGGAGCTGCGCGACCTGGTGTGGGCGGTGCCGGTGCCGCGAACGGTGGCGGCGGCGGCGGTGCGCCTGTGCGGGGCCAGCCGCCCGGGCGACCCGCGGGCCGACGGCTACGTCCGCGATTACGTGGCCTGGGGCGCCGGCCCGCGCGGGGCCCAGAACCTGGTTCTAGCCGCCAAGGCCCATGCCCTGCTGGCCGGCCGGGCCGCCCCGACCCTCGACGACCTCAGGGCCCTGGCCGCGCCGATCCTGCGCCACCGCATCATCCCCAACCACCGCGCCGTCGGCGACGGCGTGACCGCCGATGACATCGTGAAGCACCTGATGGTCACGGAGTGAGTCGGTGTTCCATGTCCACGACGCTCACCCACGCCGCCGGCCGTTTCCTCGACCTCAAGGCCCTCGCGGCGTTGCAGCACAGGCGCTTCACGACCCGGCACCGCATCGAAGGGGCCTACAGCGGCCGGCATCCCTCGCGCCAGCAGGGCGGCGCGGGCGAGTTCGTCGATTTCCGCGAATACGTGGATGGCGAGGATCTGCGGCGGCTGGACTGGAAGGTCTTCGCCCGCACCGGGCGGGCCTACATCCGGCTGTTCCAGGACGAGACCAACCTCCGCTGCATGCTGGTCATCGACGCCAGCGGTTCGATGCGTTTCGGAGCCGGGGCCGGGCCGGACGCCGGCGGCTCGAAGCTCGAATACGCCCAGTACCTGGCCACGGCCTTGAGCCAGATCATCGCCCGCCAGCAGGACCAGGTCGGTCTGGGAGTCATCTCCGAGGGCCTGAGAGAGTTTCTGCCTCCCGGCGGGGCCCGGCCGCACGTGGCCCTGTTGCAGGAGACCATCGAGAAGATTCACACCCGCCCGGTCACCGACCTGGCCGGCGGATTGCGGACGCTGTTCCAGCGGCTTACGCGGAGGGGCGTCCTGCTGGTGATGAGCGATTTCCTGGTGGATCGGCCGGAGGAGGTCTTCGCGGCCCTGCGGCTGTTCAGGCACCGGCGCTGGGAGGTCGTGATCCTGCACCTGGTCCACCCGGATGAAGAGCGCCTGCCCGAGGGGCTGGCGTACCGGTTCGAGGGTCTCGAGAACGACGGGCACGTGGACGTCACGCCGGCCGACATCCGCCGGCTCTACCAGGAGCGGTTCGAGGCCCACGCCGCCGCCGTGCGGACCCTGGCCCTGGCCGGCGGCTGCGATTACCGCCGCGTTTCCACCGCCACGCCGTATCTCCAGACCCTGGGCGGCTTCCTGGTGGAAAGAAGCGGATAGAAGGGTTCAGGTTCACCGATGAGTTTTCTTCACCCCTGGCTGCTGGGGTTGGGATTGCCGGCGGTCGCGCTGCCGGTGGTGATCCATTGGCTGACCCGGCCGCGGCCGAGGCGGTTGCCGATATCGACGCTGCGGTTCATCCAGGAGGCCATCCGCCAGCGCCGAGCCGTGCACCGGCTGCGCGACCTTCTCATTCTCGGCCTGCGGACCGCCGCGGTGCTGCTGCTGGTGTGGGCGTTCGCCCGGCCGCTGATCGGTGATCGGCCGCTGGTCTCGCCGGGAGAAGCGGGCGAAGCCGCGCGAGTGGTGATTCTCGATGTCAGCCAGAGCCTGGCCGCCGACGTTCGCGGAATTCAACTCTTCGAACGGGCCCGACCGGCCGCCGCGGGCTACCTGGCCTACGTTCCGGGCCTGCGGGCCAACCTGGTTCTGGCCGGGGCCCGCCCGCGGGCGGTGTTCGAGCGGCCCTCGAGCAACCTGGCCGCCCTGCGCGAAGCGCTGGCCGAGGCCCGCGTGCGGCCGGAACGCATCGACGCCCAGGCCGCGATCACGGCCGCCTCCGACATGCTGGCCAAGGCCGCCGGCGACGCGGAGACCCGCCTCGAACTGGTCATCGTCAGCGACTTCCAGCGCGACAACTGGAGCCGCGTCGATTTCTCGGTGCTGCCCGAGAGGACGCGGATTCAGCTCGAATCGGTCGCTCCGCCGGAGACGCCGGCCAACCTCGCGGTGCTGCGCGTCGGCAGCCAGGGCCAGGCCGAGCTGGGCGGCGCGGTCACGCTCGAAGCCGAGGTCGGCAATTACTCGCCCGCGCCCCGGCAGGTGCGGGTCGAGTTCACGGCGGGAGACGGCGTTTATCGGGCCGAGGGACTTTGCCCGCCCCAGGCCCGGACCACGTTGACCACGACCGCCGTTCTGCAAGCCGGAGGCTGGCAGACCGGCCGGGCCCGCCTGTTGAACGTCGAGGACGCGCTGCCCGAAGACGACGCCCGCCCGTTCGTGCTCGACGTCCGGCCGGGCACGGTCTACGCGCTGGTGACGCGCGAGCCGGCCTCGCAGTTGGCCTCGTCCAGCTATTACCTGGAACGGGCCCTGGTGCCCGCGCGGCCGCGCGAGACCCGGGGCACGGAGAAGGTCATCCGCGTCCGGCCGGATCAGCTCGATCGGGACGCCCTGGCCGCCGCGGACCTGGTCGCGGTGGATCATCCCGGCAAGCTCTCCGCCGAGCACGTCGCGCTGCTGGCGGCGTTTCTCCAGCGCGGCAGGTCGATACTCTACGTGGCCGCCGAACCGGTGGACGCGGTCAATCTGAAACAGTTGGCGGACGCCGCGGGTCCGGCGCTGAAGATGCCGGTCGAGTTCCTGCCGCCGTCCGGCCCGGCCCGCAAAGAGCAGCGCTGGACGTTCGTGCGCGCCAACCTGACGCCGTTCAGCCTGTTCGGCGACGCCGTCTCGGCGGCGGTCGCGCCGCTGCGGTTCAACGGCGGGCTGAACGCGCGGCCCCTGCCCGGCGCCTTGGCCGATGACGTGCTGGCCGCCTATGGCGATTCCACGGCGGCGCTGGTGACCGCCACATGCGGCGCCGCGACGCTGGCGGTCTTGAACGCCGACCTGCCCGCCTCGAATCTGCCGGGTTCGCCGTTGTTCGTGCCGATGGTGGGCGAGCTGGTCGACCGCCTACTGGGCGGTGGCCGGCGGGAGGAGACAGTATTTTGCGGCGAGACCGTCATCGTCGATCTTCCGCCGGACGCCGGTCCCGCCGCCGGCCTGCGCGTCGTTCCACCTGAGCCGGCCGCCGAGACCGGCGCGTTGAGCGATGAGCCGGGTGGGAGCGTCTGGCGCTGTCCGGCGGTCGGGGGGCCGGGCGTGTATCGCGTCGCCCGCGGCGAGACGACCTGTTTCGCGCTGGCGGCGGCCATCCCGCCGGAGGAGAGCGATTTGCGGCCGCTCGACGCGAACGCTTTCGAGAGCGGCTCAGGGCCGGGCCGTCCGATTCACTTCCTGGCCCACACGGGTCGGGAAGACCGACGGGATTCATGGTGGGTCTGGCTGGCGGTGGCCTGTGTGGCGTGCCTGTTGGTCGAAGTGCTGGCCCTCAGGTTGTTGCGAACCTGACGGAGAAGGCGTGCTGCAATCCCAACAACCGACCGGCTGGAAGCCGGTGCCGCGGGGGTTATGGGATAGGTTGGTGGCTCCTTGGGGTGGTGAAGTCTCAACGATGGGCACACTGATCTTTGAACCGCTGATCGTACCGGCGCTGTGGGCGGCGCTGGCGGTCCTGGCCGTTCCGTTGCTGGCCTGGTACGGCCTGAGCCGACCGGGACGCTTGCCGCGCCTGCGCTGGGCGGCCACTCTCGCGCTGCACGGCGCCGGCATCGGTCTGGTGTTGTTGATCCTGCTCAACCCCACCTGGATCGAATCCCTACCGCCGCCGGCCGGCAAGCCGCGGCTGACGCTGCTGGTGGATGCCTCCGCCAGCATGAATACGCCCGATGGGGGCGACGGGCGGAGCCGCTTTCAGCAGGCGGCCCGCGCCGCCGGCGAAATCGCCCGCCGCTTGAACGATGATTTCGATATCCAGACGCGAACGTTCGCGGAGGGGGTGTCCCCCGCCGACGCTCAACGGATGGCGGGCGTCAGGCCCAGCGCCCTGACTACCGACCTGGCGACGGCCATCGGCTCAAGTTCGCAGGAGGACCACCCGCAGGGCCAGGCCGTTGTCCTGCTCAGCGACGGGATTCACAATGCCGGCGGGGGCAGCGGCCCGGTGCTGGAGGCCGCACGGCGGGCCCGGGCCATGGCCGCCCCCGTTTACACCCATACGCTGGGCGGCCAGGCCGACGTCCGCGATCTGTCGGTCGAAATCGACGCGACCCAGGAGCTGGCCTTCGCCGGTCAGAGCATCGGCATCGAGGCCCGCCTTGCGCATCGCGGGCTGGCCGGCGGTCGGACGGTGGTCGCGCTGGTCCACGACGGCCGGGAACTGGCCCGCCAGGAGGTCACCTTACCGCAAACCGGTCCGGCCGTCGCCCGTTTTGACGTGACCCGGCCCCGGAAGGGGCTTTATCGTTACGAGGTCCGCGCTGAACCGCTGCCCGGCGAAGCCACCGCCGCCAACAACACCGCTCCCATCGTGGTCCGCGTGGTCGATGAGCCGATCCGCATCCTGCTGCTGGAGGGCAAGCCCTATTGGGATGCCAAGTTCCTGATGCGCACGCTGGCCGGCGATCCGCTGGTCGAGCTGGACTGCGTGGTGAAAGTGGCCGAGGGCCGACTGGTGCGGCAGACGCTGAGCGCCGATCGGGCGGCGTCCGCCTCGCCGGAGTCGGCCGTTGCCGCCGCGGACGGGGGCCCGGCGGCCACGCAACCGGCACGGCTGCGGCAATGGAACATCCTGACCGACCCCGCCCAGGTGCTGGCCGGGCCCGACGCGCTTCGGTCGTATCAGGTCATCGTCCTCGGCCGGGACGCTGAAGCGTTTCTGTCCGAGACCGGGTTGGCCCATCTGCGCGACTGGATCGCCCGCGACGGCGGAGCCTTGCTGTGTTATCGCGGCTCGCCGATGGCCCAGATCAGCGGCCGGCTCGCGGGGATCCTGCCGGTCGAATGGACGAGCGGGCGCGAGACCCGCTTCCACGTCAAGCTGACCGAGCGCGGTCGAGCCCTGCGCTGGCTGCCCGGCGCGGCGGAAGCGGATGCGGCGGCCCGGCTGGCCGAACTGCCGACGCTGGCCACGGCGGCCCAGGTCGGGCGGACCAAGCCGCTGACCGCGGTGCTGGCGACGGCCGTCTTCGCCGAGGGCGGCCCCGAGACCCCCGTGGTCAGCTACCAGCCCTACGGCACCGGCCGGGCCGTGGTCATCGAAGGAGCGGGCCTGTGGCGATGGGCCTTTCTGCCGCCCCAGCAGCAGGAGCACGACGCGGTCTATGGAACGTTGTGGCACAGTCTGCTCCGCTGGCTGGCCACCGGCGGCGGATTGATGCCCGGCCAGAAGCTGGCGCTCCGCGCGGACAAGATGCGCTTCGCCGCCAACGAGCCGGCGGCGGCGACGCTGCGCCTGCGCGAGGCGCCGGCCGGGGCCTTGCCTCAGGTGGAACTGATCGGGCCCGACGGTCAAGCCCGGACGTTGACCGCCGCCGCGCTCAAGGACGAGCCCGGCACCTATCGCGTGTTGATGGGCAGGCTGCCGGTCGGACGCTATGAACTTCGCGCCGCTGCCGCCGCGGGCCGGCCCGCGACCCGCCGCGCCGCCGGCACCCGACCGGCCGCGGAGGGCGGCGAAGAGAGCACGCTGTTCGAGGTGGCCGCCCCGATCGACGAACAGTTGGACCTGAACGCCCGTCCGGACCTCATGGCCCGCATCGCCGATGAAAGCGGCGGCGCGGTCCTGGCCGAGGCCTCGGCGGTTGAAATCCGCGAGCGCTTCCGCGAACACACCCAGGCCCACCGCCCGCCGCGCATCCGCCGCACCAGCGTTTGGGACCGCTGGTGGGCCATGCTCCTGGTCTTCGCCACCTGGACGGCCGGCTGGGCCCTGCGGCGTTCGGGCGGATTGATCTGACTCCCCCTGCGCATCCGGTAACGCAGGGGGTTCAGCTACTGTGCCGGCAGTCGTCCCCGGCGTTCCGCCGGATTGGCAGGTGCGACAGAGGGAATGACCCATTCGATTGGAGGTGCATGGTGGTCTCGGCATTCATCCTCTCTCACGATCACGTGAATCGGTCGCGCCTCGGGGCGACGGTGTTCCTGCTGGCATGGATGCTGCCGGCGGCGGGTTTCGCCGACGTGTATCGGGTCGTCGATCACGGGGCCGTGCCCGACGGCCGGACGCTCAACACCGCCGCCATCCAGCAGGCCATCGACGCCTGTTCGGCCGGCGGCGGGGGCACGGTGTATTTCTCGGCCGGGCGCTTCCTCACCGGCACCCTCGTGCTGCGCGACCGGGTGATGCTGTATCTCGAGTCCGGCGCGGTCCTGCTGGGCAGCACCGACCTGAAGGACTATCCGCCGAAGACACCCGCGTTCCGCTCGTATACCGACGTGAACTACGTGGACAAGAGCCTGCTCTACGCCGAGCAGGCCCGGGACGTCGCCATCGTCGGGCGCGGCGTCATCGACGGGCAGGGCGGGGCCGAGACTTTCAAAAACCGGCCCTACAAGGAACGGCCCTATCTCATCCGCATGATCGAGTGCCGCAACGTCATCCTGCGCGACGTGGCCCTGAGGGATTCGCCCATGTGGGTCCAGCACTACCTGGCCTGCGAGAACCTGCTGATCGACGGCGTCACCGTGCACAGCCTGGTCAACGGCAACAACGACGGCATCGACGTGGATTCCTGCGACCGCGTGCGGATCGCCAACTGCGACATCGTCAGCGGCGACGACGCCATCGTGCTCAAGAGCACCTCGCCGCGCCCGTGCCGACGGGTGACCATCACCAACTGCACGCTCCGCAGCCTGTGCAACGCCTTCAAGTGCGGGACCGAATCGACCGGCGGGTTCGAGGATGTCACCTTCAGCAACTGCGTGATCTACGACACCCGCCTGAGCGGCATCGCCCTGGAGGCAGTGGACGGCGGCGCGCTCGACCGCGTGCTGATCTCCAACGTCACCATGGTCAACACGCGCAGCGCGATCTTCCTGCGCTTGGGCAACCGGGCCCGGCCTTATCTGGCCAAAGGACCGGGCGGAGAGGGCGCGTTCGTCCGGGAAGAGGGGATGCCCGCGCCGGGCGTGGGGGCGCTGGGCAACGTGACCATCAGCAACGTGACCGCCACCGGCGCCGACCCGGTCGGTTGCTCGATCACCGGCCTGCCCGGCCACCCGGTGGAGAACGTCACCCTTCAGAACGTCCGCGTCCGTTTCGCCGGCGGCGGAAAGGCCGAGCTGGTCGATCGCCCCGTGCCCGAACGCGAGGACAGCTACCCCGAGTACACCATCTTCGGGTATCTGCCCGCTTACGGCCTCTACTGCCGCCACGTACGCAATCTGCGCCTCGACGGACTGCGCCTGGAGGTGGAGAAGCCCGAGCACCGACCGGCCCTGGTCTGCGAGGACGTGGACGGGCTTGAACTTCGGAGTCTCGACGCCCAGCCCCCGGTCGCCGGTGAAGCCATCCGGCTCAGAGAGGTACGCAACGTCCGGCGATGACCCCCTGGGCGGGGCCGTCACGATGCGACGCGACATTGACAGGACGTGTCCACGAGAATATCGTGGCTGTAGACGGACTGCATGGGGCTGCACGGGCGCGGACCCCCCAAAGCGGCCGCCGGTGCCCACGACAGGCCGGGGCGCCGTCCCCGGGCGGGTAATTTCGACCCTCCGAGATGCGAATAGGAACAGGAGCGCGCCAGGCGACGGGTATCCGCCTTTGGCCGGCGGGCCTTCACCATGGCGTCACGGATCAACGTGGAAAGACTCCCGCGCCGGCCGCGACAACGAACCGGGAGAGACTATACTGACGAAGCGTATGCCGGCCCCTGAAACTTCCACGCGCATCGCCGGTGCCGCGCGGGTCTGGAAACGCAGGCGAAGGAACTGATGGCCGTGAGACTGATTCTTGAATATCTCATCATGATCGTGTTCCTGGTCAGCACGAGTGCGCTGGCCGTCTACGGCGCACACCTCTACGTGCTGCTGTATCTGTTCTGTCGGCGGAACAAGGGCAAGAGCGCCGAACAGCGCGCCTTCATCGAGCATTACCAGGCCACCGTCCCGCCGGAAGAGTGGCTGGGCGTGACCAGCCAGATACCGATCTACAACGAGGCCGACGTGGCCGTCCGGGTCATCCGGGCGGTGGCGGCGATGGAGTATCCGCCCGGCAAGCACGCGATCCAGGTGCTCGACGACAGCACCGACGAGACGCGCTTCCTGGTGGACCGCACCGTCCGCCGTCTCCGTCAACAGGGGGTGGACATCGAGGTGCTCCGGCGCGAGAACCGCGCGGGCTTCAAGGCCGGGGCCCTGCGCGAAGGGGCGGCCCGCAGCCGGCATCCGCTGCTGGCGGTGTTCGACGCGGACTTCGTGCCGCCGCCCGACTTCCTCAAGCGGGCCACGCCGCTGCTGGCCCGCGACGAGGGCCTGGCCTGCCTCCAGGGGCGCTGGGCGCACCTCAACCCGAACGAGTCCTGGCTGACCAACGCCCAGTCCGTGGGCATCGACGGGCATTTCGCCATCGAGCAGGGGGCCCGGGCCTGGAACGACCTGATGATGAACTTCAACGGGACGGCCGGGGTCTGGCGCAAGGCGGCCATCGACGACCCGCGCGTGGGCGGGTGGTCGGCCGATACCCTGACCGAGGACCTGGACCTGTCCTACCGGGTGCAGTTGGCCGGCTGGCGGATCGATTACTGCCGCGACCTGGCCTGCCCGGCCGAGCTGCCCAACACCGTCATGGCCTTGAAGGCCCAGCAGCGGCGCTGGGCGACCGGCTCGATCCAGACCGCGATCAAGCTGCTGCCGCGCATCTGGAAGGCCCCCCTCGGGCTGCACAAGAAGGTCGAGGCCACGCTGCACCTCACCCATTTCTCGGTGTCGTTGTGGATGTTGATCCTGGCCGTGCTGGCCCGCCCCATGCTGCTGGCGTTGGACCCCATGCCCATGGCCTGGGCGTTCAACTCCGGCTGGCTGCTGGTGGTGCTCAGCTCGCTGGCCCCGCCGCTGGTTTACGGCTACGCCCGTTACAGCCTGGGCGGCGGATGGACGGGGCTCAAGACGGTACCGGCGCTGATGGTGCTGGGCACGGGCATGTCGGTGAGCAACGGCCTGGCCGTGCTGCGCGGGTTGTACCAGCGCGGCGGCGAGTTCGTGCGCACGCCCAAATCGGGCAGCACCCAGACCACCCGCATGACCAGCCGCTACAAGGTCGCGCGGCACAAGTCGATGTGGTTCTTCGAGATGCTGCTGGGGGCCTACTGCCTGGCCAACTGGGCCATCTACGTGACCATGAACCACGTGGTCTGGAGCTTCTTCCTGGGCATCTACGCGGTGGGCTATCTGACCATCGGCTGGATGTCGCGCCCCGAGGCCTCCGGCCCGCGCCGCCGCTGGGTGGTGATCGAAGAGGGCGAGCCGGCCGTGAGCGGCACGCTGAGCCCCGCCTCCGGCGCGGTCCAGGCGGGCTGAGCCTCGCGATTTTGGATTTCGGTTTTTGGATTTTGGATCTTCGGGCTTGCGGGGCCGGTGGCGGATCCGGAATCTGAAACCCACGATCCAGAATCGGTACGACCATGACCGTTCCGGTCCAACGACGGGCCTGGGTTTGCACGGCGCTGGCGCTGCTGCCCGTGGCGGTTCTCGGGGGAGCCTGGCGGCTGGGCGGGGTCTCGGCGCTTGAAGACGACCTGATCTATTATCTTCCCATTCGAGATTACATCGGTCAGCGGGTGCGGGCCGGCGAGTGGCCGTTGTGGAACCCCCACGTCGCGCTGGGCACCTCGGTAGCCGCCGATCCGCAGAGCGGGCTGTGGTATCCCCCGACGCTGTTGTTCGCGCTGCTGCCGCCGCTGACGGCCTATCCGCTGAGCCTGGTACTGCATTTCGCGCTGGCCGGCGGCGGGATGTACCGCTTCCTGCGCGCCGGCCGACACGACTGGCGGGCGGCGCTGCTGGGTGCGGTGGCGTTCGAGATGGGCGGGACCCTCATCGCCCACCGGGCCCACCTGACCATCCATCACGCCGCCGCGTGGCTGCCCTGGATGCTGTACGGGTGGCGGCGCTTCGCGCAGACGGGCCGGCTCCGGCACGCGGGACTGGCCTCGGCTGCTTTCGGGGCCCAGTTACTCGTCCAGCACATTCAGATCTCGATCATCTCGGCGGTCCTGGTCGGCGCCTACGTGCTGATCGTCCTGGCCGGCCGCCGAGGAACGGACGGCGCGGGCCCCTCCCTGGTCGCGCGCGGACGGCGATCGCTGCTGTGGGCGTTTCCGGCGGGGATGACCGCGGGCGCGATGGTCGCCGGCGTGCAGATCGTGCCCACCTGGCTGCACGTGGCCGGCAGCGTCCGCGCGGTTCCCAGTTACGATCTGTTCAACGAGAATGCGTGGTGGCCACGGTCGGCGATCCTGTCGTTTTTTCCGTTCGTCTATGGGGCCCGTACGCCGAACGCGTGGGTGGAGCCCTGGCACGGCGAATCGCATTACTGCGAGCAGGCGGCGTACTTCGGCATCCTGGTGCTGCTGTTGGCGGGCGCATCGTGGCGGCTGGCCCGGCCGGAGTCGGCGTCGCCGCCGATCGGTGCGGGCCGTTCCCGCCGATGGGGGCGGGTGGTCGGCCTGGCGTGCTTCTATGCGCCGCGGACGTTTCGACTGTTTCGGCGCGGGACGCTGCTGGCCGGCCCGACGGAGAGCGAGCTGCTCGGCGGGAATCGCCACGGCCGAAAGCTGCGCCGATCGGTCGGACGGGAGCTCCGGCTGGCCTGGCAGACGGCAACCACCGGCTGGCAGCCCGAGCCGGCTTTCTGGTGGTGGGCCAGCGCGGCGGCCATGATCGTGGCCCTGGGCGATCTCACGCCGCTGGGCCGGCTGTTGTTTCACGTGCCCGTGTATCGCGGCCTGCGTGTGCCGGCGCGGTGGATCCTGGTCTGGTCGGTGGCCGTGCCGGTGCTGGCCTCGATGACGCTCTCCGCCCTGCTCCGCGGGGCGGGATCGGGGCCGCGGCTGAGCGAGACGCTCCGGCACCTGGGCGGGCGGGTGCTGCCGATCGCGGCCGCCGCCCTGCTGCTGGTGCCCTGGCCCGGCGCGGGTTGGCTGATCGCGCGCCTGAATACGCCCGCCGTCTGGTGGCCGGTCCTGGTCATGATGGCCACGGCCTGGTCGCTGCTGCACTGGATGCGGACGCGCGTAACGTGGTCGCTGGCGCTGCTGTTCGCGGTGTTCCTGGCGGACGTGGCGGCCGTCGCGGCGCTCGTGGACGTGGACACCCGGACGTATGCGCGCCGCGAGCTGATCGATCCGCCGCCCCTGGTCCGGGCCATCGAGCGGCTCGCGCCTCGGCCCGGAGATCGACTGCTGGTTCCGCGGGCCCGATCGGATTATCACCGGCCGGTCGAGGTGTTGTGGCCTCAGTACAACGTGCGCTACGGCGTGGCCACGCTGAACGGCTACGGCCCGCTGGGCCAGGCCGGGGTCTGGATGCTGCTGCGCTTCATGCCCTGGGGCTCCAGCGAGGAGATGATCGCCCTGTTGCGGAACGGCCGGTTGCTGCGGACACTTGGCGTGAGGTTCCTGGCAGTCCGGTCCCGGCATGAACGCGACCTGCTGGCGGCGGCGGCCATGCCGGCGGTGAGCGATCCGCCGGTTCCGGTGCCGGGCGCCGAGCGGGCTGGACGGATCGCGGACCGTGACGGCGCGCTCTGGGGCCCGGTCGACATCAAGGCGGGCGGGCTCTACGAGCTGTCCTTCGAGGTCGAATCGCCGCGTGGTCTATCGAGCCGCTGGTTCGTCCGGCTGGAGACGCCGGAGAAAACGCAGATCGCCGACACGCGCGTGATTGAACCGCTGGAGTTGAGCGAACGTCCGCGGCGGATGCGTTTCGTGTATCGCCTCGAACCGCCGCCTCGAACGCTGATGATCCGCGTGAAATCGGAGATGGGCGGTACAATGGCCGCCGGACGGGCCGAGTTCCGCCGCATCGCCGAGGTTCCGCCGTCGTCATCGAGCCGGGCGGGCGCGGCGGCCACGGGCCCATTCGTTCATCGGATGGATCTGCCGGGCGCGATCAGCCTCTACGAACTGCCGGGCAGCCGGCCGGACGTGTATTGGGCCCGGCGCGTCGAGCCCGTCCCCGGTCTTGCGGCCGTCGTCGATCGGCTCTGGTCCCCGGCCGGAGAGGCCGACGAGGTCGCGCTGGTGGAGATGCCCGCGGGCTCGGTTCCGCCGCCTGATGCCACCGACGGGCGATTGGACGTCAAGTATCGGTCGGCGGAGGAGCGGGTCGCATCCGTCAGCTCAGCCGGCGGCGGCTTGCTGGTGCTCAATGAATCGCATGATCCCGGCTGGCGGGCCTGGGTGGATGGAGTTCCAGCACCCGTCCTGCGGGTCAACGGCGTGTGTCAGGGCGTGGCGGTTCCCGGGGGGTTGCACGAAGTTCGGTTCATCTATCGCCCGCGGGGTCTGGGCCTGGGAGCGGTCCTGTCCGTGACGGGCATCGCCATCCTCGCGGCGGCCGTTGGCCTGAAGGGTGCAAGGCTGACCGCCCCCAATGGGGATTCGACGGCCCGGGCCCCGCACGCGCCGGCGGGGTCCGCCAGGATGAGTTAACTATTGGTTTTATTATTACACTCATGCGGTCTTCCCGAACGGCTCTTCAGCCGGGAGAGCCACTCGTCCGGCGGGTGTGCCGATGACAGGAACCAAGGCCCTTGCGCGTCGTACTTATCTGAGTACACCCCCCTGAAGGGTGGGGGCGGAAACGGCCTTTCCGGGCTCCGTCCGTGGGCGGCAGGGAGATCCTGCTCCCTCACGGTCGCGGCTCGGATGAGCGCGCGGCCCCGAAGGGCGAGCCATCCCCGGGCTTTCGGAAACCCCGAAAACGCACCGTCGGGCGGCCCGTTTCCGAGGAAGAGCTTGGCGCGCTTCCAGGAGACTTTGGAGTGCATCCTGAAACCCGCGTGGGAGCGGCTTGCAGCCGGTCGGTTTTCGTGTTTCAGGACGCACTCTCAGTCGACCATGCGTGACGAAACAGGAACCATTGGGAGAATCGAATCATGAGTCTGTCGAAAGCGAACCGGTGGTGGTTAGGGGTGGTCGTGGCAGCTGCGGCGACGGCGGGGATCCTGGTTTATGTGCCGTCCGGCCGAACCGCCTTGGCCGATGACGCCCGGCGCGACGAAGAGCAGCTCGCCCGCGTCGAGGAGCTCTCCGCCACCTTCCGCCAGGTGGCCAAGCGCGTCAAACCGGCGGTGGTGCAGATCATCTCGACGCAGGTCGCGTCGGAGCGGTCCGCCCGCGGGCGGGAGGGGCTGGATCTCGATGACCTGCCCGCGCCGTGGCGCGAGTTCTTCAGGGGCTTCGGCGGGCCCGAGGGCTTCAGCCGGCCCAACCCCCTGCGCCAGGGCAGCGGCAGCGGCGTCATCATCGACGCCGAGAAGGGCTTCATTCTGACCAACAACCACGTGGTCGGCGACGCGGAAGAGAAGACCGACGTCGGCCTGCGGGTCAACCTGGCCGACGGGCGGCGGGGCATACCGGCCAAGCTGGTGGGCCGTGATCCCAAGACCGACATCGCCCTGATCCAGATCAACGCGGATCGCCTGGAGGCGGCCGTGCTGGGCGACAGCAGCAAGATGGACGTGGGCGACTGGGTGCTGGCCATCGGCGCGCCCTTCGGCTTCGCCCAGACCGTGACCCAGGGCATCATCTCGGCCACCGGGCGCAGCGTGGGCGACACCATCGACTACCAGGACTGGCTCCAGACCGACGCGGCCATCAACCCGGGCAACAGCGGCGGGCCGCTGGTCAACATGCGCGGCGAGGTCATCGGCATCAACGTGGCCATCGCCACCAGCGGGCTGGTCTCGGGCTACCAGGGGGTGGGCTTTGCGATTCCGATCGAGGGGATCAAGGACTTTCTGCCCGACCTGATGGCCGGGCGCGAGCCGGTCCGCGGCTACCTGGGCGTGCAGATTCAGGGGCTCGAGTCGCAGCCGGGCATCGAAGAGACGTTCGGGCTCAAGCCGGGCATGTCCGGCGTGCTGGTGGAGGA
>JABRVU010000445.1:0-21508 GCA_039961895.1 Phycisphaerae bacterium
GGTCTTCATCGCGTTGGGGTTGGAACGATACGAGGTGCCGGGGGCCACGCCGAAAAAGCCGGCCTCGGGATTGATCGCGTGGAGCCGTCCGTCGGGCCCGATCTTCATCCAGGCGATGTCGTCGCCCACGCACTCGGCCTTCCAGCCCGGCAGGGTGGGCGTGAGCATGGCCAGGTTGGTCTTGCCGCAGGCGCTGGGGAAGGCCGCCGCGATGTACTTCTTCTCGCCCGACGGCGCGGTCAGGCCCAGGATCAGCATGTGCTCGGCCAGCCAGCCGTCCTCGCGGGCCATGCTCGAGGCGATGCGCAGGGCGAAGCATTTCTTGCCCAGCAGGGCGTTGCCGCCGTACCCGCTGCCGTACGACCAGATCATCCGCTCCTCGGGGAAGTGGACGATGTACTTGTTCTCCGCGTCGCAGGGCCAGGGCACGTCCTTCTTGCCGTCCGCCAGCGGATAGCCGACCGAGTGCAGGCAGGGCACGAACGCGCCCGAGTCGCCCAGCACGTCAAGGACGGCCTTGCCCATGCGGGTCATGATCCGCATGTTGACCACCACGTAGGGCGAATCGCTCAGCTCGACGCCCACGTGGGCGATGTTCGAGCCCAGCGGCCCCATGCTGAACGGGATCACGAACATGGTCCGCCCGCGCATGCAGCCGCGGTACAGGCTGATGAGCTTGGCCTTCATCTCCTCCGGGTCGGCCCAGTTGTTGGTCGGGCCGGCGTCTTCCTTGCGTTTCGAGCAGATGAACGTGCGGTCCTCGACCCGGGCCACGTCACCCTGGTCCGAGCGGGCCAGGTAGCAGCCCGGGCGCTTGGAATCACTGAGTTTCGTGAACGTGCCGCCGGCCACCATCTGCCGGCACAACTCGTCGTTTTCCTGCTGCGAGCCGTCGCACCAATGGATGCGGTCCGGCCGGCACAAGTCGGCCATCTCCTTCACCCAGGAGATCAACTTCTGGTGGCGGGTCAGGTCGGTCATCGGAACTCCTTATCGGGGCCGTGGTCCTGGGGCTAGCGTTGCCGAAAACAGCCGGCGGCAAGGGAAACCGCTGACGCCGCATCCGGGCTCAGCCGGAGGCGCGGTCACGGCGCCCGCCTCGCTCGGCGATCGACAAGCTGCCGTCCACACAGCCTTGTACTACGTGGAGCCGGCCCAGGGCCTTAACCGGCAACGGGGCATGATAGCACATGTCCTTCCCCCCGCCAAACCCGCCGGTGCCGGACGATGCACGGCATCCGCCAGCAGCCCGCCCGCCAGGAACGAGCCCAGGGGAATGAAAACGGGCGGGATGACGAAAAACAACAGAATCACGAGGGAGTTGGCTGCTTGCCCTCCAGCCTGGCCTGGGCGGCGGCCATCTCTTCGGCCGTCGGAGCCCGGCCCGATCTCATCATGTCCACGAAGCAGTCGAACAGGTACGTGGCGTCGTGCGGGCCGGGACTGGCCTCGGGGTGATACTGGACCGAGAACACCGGCAGGTCGCGGTGCGAGAAGCCCTCCAGCGTCCGGTCGTTGAGGTTCTCGTGCGTGGGCACGCCGCCGACCCTGACCAGCGACGGCGTGTCCACCGCGAAGCCGTGGTTCTGGCTGGTGATCTCGACGCGGCCCGTGCCCAGGTTCATGACCGGCTGGTTGGCCCCGCGATGCCCGAACTTGAGCTTGTAGGTCCTGGCCCCCAGGGCCAGCGACAGGAGCTGATGCCCCAGGCAGATGCCGAAGATGGGCACCTTGCCGATCAGCCCGCGGAGCGACGCGATCGCATACGTGAGCGGCTCGGGGTCGCCGGGGCCGTTGCTGACGAACACGCCGTGCGGCCCGTGTTCCAGGATGGCGGCCGGCGGGGTCTGCGGCGGGACCACCGTGACCCGACAGCCGGTCTCGACCAGGTTGCGCAGGATGTTGCGCTTCATTCCGCAGTCCAGGGCCACGACATGGAAGTCGCACCGGCCGCGCCGCCCCGGCATGGCGAACGGGCTCTCGAAGCCCGAGTTCCACTCGAAACGCTCGCGCGGGGCGACGAACCTGACCATGTCCTGCCCGACGAGCCCCGGCCACTCGCGGGCCCGGGCGACCAGCTCGGCGTCGTCGAGCACCTGCGTCGAGATCGCCCCGCGCAGAGCCCCCTGCGTGCGCAGCTTGCGGGTGATGGCCCGCGTGTCCACGCCCTCCAGGCCGACCACGCCGTGCCGGGCCAGGTAGTCCTCGAGCGTGCCGGCGGCCCGGAAGCTGCTCGCCCGGGCGGACAGCTCCTTGACCACGAAACCCTCGACCTGCGGCCCGCGCGACTCGACGTCTTCCTCGGTCACGCCGTAGTTGCCGATCTGCGGGTAGGTCATGGTCACGATCTGCCCGCGATAGGAGGGGTCGGTGAGAATTTCCTGGTAGCCGGCCATGGAGGTGTTGAAGCACACTTCGCCTTCGTGCGTGCCGTCGGCGCCGAACGCGCTGCCGGTGTAGACGGTGCCGTCTTCCAGGGCCAGTTTGCAGGGACGATCGGGCATCGGATACTCCAGTCACGGCCGGCGGCCGCCGGGCGCGGCTCAGCCCCGGCCCCAGACCGATCCCGCCGGCAGGCCGGGCCCTCAAAGCGGGTGCGGCCTCAAGACGGAAGGCCCCTCAACCATCGCATAAAAACGCCACACGCTCCTGGGTCCCAAGAGCCTGTGGCGTACCCGCCAGCGGGACGGAGAGGGTGGGATTCGAACCCACGGTACAGACAAGCCGTACACAGCCTTTCCAAGGCTGCTCCTTCAGCCACTCGGACACCTCTCCACGTGCATCTTGCCCCGACCTGCAACCCGAACCCCCAGGTGGTTCCAGCGGATGAATCAAACGGCCGAACCGTTCGAGTGCTCTTTTTCGGTGTTCAATTTCATGGGCGTCCACGTATCGAAGTCAGGGTCGTCAGGCAACCTGACGGACGGTTGACGCATGTCAAAAAGGGCCACGAGGTCATCAAGGGGTGGTCTCGCCACAAAAACCCACGGGTAATCATTATAGACCCCGGTGCTGCCTGCTGCAACGCCGGGAAAGCGGCAACTGAAAGCTGTGAAGTGAGAAAACGTTGCCCGCCGGCGGTCCTTGTGGTTTTCGCCGCGGGTGAGGTTCGCCGGATGCCGGCGACATGACAATCAGCCTTTGGCCAGGGGCGTCTCGTGCGTTTTCCGCGAGTACGAATGCAACCTGGGGGTTGCGTATGACAGCGCTAACTCGCAGGGGCCTGCCCCCCGTGCTGGCCGTGGGAAGCCGGAAACCGCCCCACGACCGGCACAGGGGCCGGTCGCAACAGATGCAAACCAGCGCTGTCGCATTCGAGGGCATCCCAAGGCCGCCTTGGGCCGCAGCCAAAGGATGCGTGCTTCTTGCGCCCATGTCATGCTTTAAGAACCTGAAACTTGTGTGGAACCGAAACCCGTGTGGGACCGGCTTCCTGCCGGTCGGTTTTCAGGGTTTCAGGAGGCACTCTTGGATAACGTGGGGGTATACTGTGAGCCATGCCCCTGGCCGGTTTCCATCCCACGATTCAGCACTGGTTCGCGGAGCGGTTCGGCGAGCCGACCGAGCCGCAGCGTCGCGGCTGGCCGCTGATCCGCGCGGGCCGGCACGCGCTCATCGCCGCGCCCACCGGCACGGGCAAGACGCTGGCGGCGTACCTGTGGGCCATCGACGATCTGGCCCGGCGGGGCGCGGCCCTGCCCGACGAGACCCGCGTGCTGTACGTCTCGCCCCTGCGGGCCTTGAGCAACGACGTGCAGAAGAACCTGCAAGGGCCGCTGGCGGAGCTGACCCGTCTGGACGCGGCGCTGCCGGCCATCCGCGTGCTGGTGCGCACCGGCGACACGCCCCAGCGCGCGCGGGCCGCCATGCTCCGCAAGCCGCCGCACATCCTGGTCACCACGCCCGAGTCGCTCTACCTCCTGCTGACCAGCCGGGGCGGGCGTCGGATGCTGGCCACGGTCAGGACGGCGATCGTCGATGAGATCCACGCCCTGGTCCGCGACAAGCGCGGCGCCCACCTGGCCCTGTCGCTCGAACGGCTCGAGGCCCTGGCCGGCCCCTTTCAGCGCATCGGCCTGTCGGCCACGCAAAAGCCGCTCTCCGACGTCGGGCGCTTCCTGGTCGGCGCCGGACGCGAATGCGAGCTGGTGGACGTGGGGCACCGTCGGGACATGGACGTGGCCGTCGAGGTGCCGCCCTCGCCGCTGACCACGGTGTGTTCCCACGAGCAGTGGGACGAAATCTACGCCCGCATCGCCGAGCTGATCCTGGCTCACCGCACCACGCTGATCTTCGTGAACACGCGCAAGCTGGCCGAGCGTCTGGCCGCCCGGCTGACCGAGGTCGTTGGGGAAGAGCTGGTCACCTGCCATCACAGCAGCCTGTCGCGCGAGCGGCGGCTGGACGCCGAGGACCGGCTCAAGGCCGGGCGGTTGCGGGCCCTGGTGGCGACGGCCTCGCTCGAGCTGGGCATCGACATCGGCGAGGTGGAGCTGGTCATCCAGGTCGGGGGGACGCGCTCGATCGCCACGTTCCTTCAGCGGGTGGGACGCTCGGGCCACGCCGTCCGCGGCACGCCGAAAGGGCGGCTGTTCCCGCTGACCATCGACGAGCTGGTCGAGGCCGCGGCCCTGCTGCGGGCGGCGGCCCGCGGGGAACTGGACCGCACGCCGCAACCGGCCGCTCCGCTGGACATTTTGGCCCAGCAGGTGGTGGCGGCCTGCGTCGAGGCCGGCGACCAGGGCTGGTCCGAGGATGCCCTGTTCGCGGCCTTCACCCGCTCGTGGCCCTACCGCGATCTGTCCCGGGCGGACTTCGACGCGGTGGTGGCTCTGCACGCCCACGGTCGCCGCGGCCTGCTGCACCGCGACGGGGTCGGACGGCGGATCATGGCCCGCAAGCGGGCCCGCATCGCCGCCCTCACCGGCGGCGGAGCCATACCCGACGTGGCCGACTACCAGGTGCTGCTTGACCCGGAGGGCACCTTCATCGGCACCATCAACGAGGACTTCGCCGTCGAGGCCAACGTCGGCGACGTCTTCCAGCTCGGCAACACCTCCTGGCGCATCCTCAAGGTCGAGCGCGGCACGGTGCGCGTGGCCGACGCCAAGGGTCAGCCGCCCACCATCCCCTTCTGGCTGGGCGAGGGGCCCTCGCGGACCGTGGAGCTGTCCGCGGAAGTGGGGCGCGTGCGGGAAGAATGCGGCGATCCGCAGGTCTTGCAGCGGGAGATCGGCCTGTCGCCGGAGGCGGCCCGGCAGATCGCCGAGTATCTGGCCGAGGGCCGCCGGGTGCTCGGGACCGTCCCCACCCGTCAGCGGGTCGTCCTCGAACGCTTCTTCGACGAGAGCGGCGGGATGCAGATGGTCCTGCACGCCCCGTTCGGCGGGCGGATCAACCGGGCCTGGGGGCTGGCCCTGCGCAAGCGCTTCTGCCGGGGTTTCGGTTTCGAGCTTCAGGCCGCCGCCAATGAAGAGGCCATCGTCATTTCGCTGGGCCTCCAGCACAGCTTCCCGCTGGAGGACGTGTTCAACTACCTCAAACCCGCCTCGGTGCGCAAGGTGCTCACCCAGGCGGTCCTCGATCAGCCCATGTTCGAGTCGCGCTGGCGCTGGAACGCGACGCGGGCCCTGGTGCTGGAACGATATCAAAAGGGCAGGCCCGTGCCGCCGGCGATCCTGCGCATGCGGGCCGGGGATCTGCTGGCGGCGTCGTTCCCGGCGGCGGTGGCCTGCCCGGAGAACCTGCCGGCCGGCGATCTGCCCATCCCGATGGACCACCCGCTGGTCCGGCAGACCATCGAAGACTGTCTGACCGAGGCCACCGACGCTGCCGGCCTGATCGAGGTGTTGACGGCCTTGGGCGACGGCTCGATCGAGCGCGTGGCCGTCGACACCCCCGAGCCCTCGGCCTTCGCCCGCGGCATCCTCAACGCCGGCCCGTATGCCTTCCTCGACGACGCCCCCCTCGAGGAGCGCCGCACGCAGGCCGTGCTGGCCCGCCGGGCGCTGGATGATCGCCACCTCGACGACGTGGGGGCCCTGGACCCGGCGGCCATCGAGCGCGTCCGCGAGGAGGCCTGGCCGCAGCCCGAGTCCGTCGAGGAGATGCACGACGCCCTGTTGTGGATGGGCTTCGCCACCGACGCGGAAGCAGGGCCGTGGCTGGAGTGGCTCATGCTGCTGGCCGGGCAGGGTCGGGCCGTTCGCAGGGATGGCCGATGGTTCGCCGTGGACGGCCCCACTGAGCCGAAACAGGTTCTGCTGGGCCGGCTCGAGGCCCTCGGGCCGGTGGCGCCCGACGATCCGCGCATCGCCATGAACGGCGAAGAAGCCGCCCTGCTGCTGGCCCTGGAGCGCGAAGGGGCCGTCCTGCGGACGCGGCTGGAGGGTCGGCCGGCCTGGTGCGAACGGCGCCTGCTGGCCCGCATCCACCGCTACACCCTCGAACGGCTCCGCCGCGAAATCGAGCCGGTCAGCGCCGCCGAGTTTCTGCGCTTCCTGGCCTGCTGGCAGCACGTCGATGAGGACTACCGCCTGGAGGGCCCGCGCGGCGTGGGCGAAGTGCTGCGCCAGCTCGCGGGATTCGAGGCGCCGGTCTGGGCCTGGGAGAGCCACGTGTTGCCGCGGCGGGTCCGCGATTACCGCCGGGAGTGGCTCGACGAGCTGACGCTGTCGGGCGAGTTCGCGTGGGGCCGGCTGTGGGGCGGGGGCAAGAGCCCGATCCGGGTCACGCCGATCAGCTTCGTGCCGCGCGAGGAGTTGGATTCATGGCTGGCCCTGACGCGCCCGCCGCCGGTCGAGGACCTCTCCGGCCCGGCCGCCGACGTGCTGAAGGCCTTGTGTGCCGGCGGGGCCATGTTCCCGCAGAACCTTCAGAAGGCCGCCAACCTTCCGCCGGCCTACGTCGAGATGGGCCTGGCCGACCTGGTGGGCCACGGGCTGGTCACCTGCGATTCGTTCGCGTCGCTGCGGCAGATGATCACGCCGCCGTCGCGCCGCCGTCGCCCGCCGCGATCGGTGGGACGGTGGAGCCGGTTCCGCGCGGAGGTTCCCGAGGCCGACGCCGCCGAGCCGGTCGCCCGCCAGTTGCTTCGCCGCACCGGCGTGGTCTTCCGCAAGACGCTGCTCCGCGAGCGCATCCCGGTGCCCTGGTCGGCGCTGATCCGCGTCTACCGGCGGATGGAGCTTCGCGGCGAGATTCGGGGCGGGCGGTTCGTGGCCGGCTTCTCCGGCGAGCAGTACGCCCTGCCCGAGGCGGTGGAACTGCTGCGGCGGCTTCGCCGCGAGGGCCCGCGGGCGTCGGTCTCGGTCGCGTCCGCCGATCCGCTCAACTTCCAGGGCATCCTCACGCCCGATAAGCGCGTGGCCCCGACCCGCGGACGGCAGGTCATGGTGGGATGATGCCATGCCTGGCCCCCCACGCCTTCCCGCGCAGGTACGGCGATAGCGCCCACCCCGGCTCGACGGAATGCGACGCCGGACCGTGTTTCAGGCTCCGGCTTCCTGCGGGCGGGCCTGGACCAGGTCGGCGTCGGCGATGAAGCCGGAGCGGACGCGCAGGATCTCGATCTTCTCGCTGACCTCCTGGGCCATGCGGCTGTTGGGGAACTCCTGCCGGATCAGCAGCCCGACCTCCAGGGCGTCGCGCCAGCGGCCCTCCTGGACGGCCAGGCTGAACTGCACGCCCATGTTCAGCAGGCGGGCCTTGAACACGTCGCGGGCCGAGTCGCGCAGCTCCTGGGCCTCCTCGGGGGTGAGGTACTTGTCCAGCTCGGTCAGGACGGCGATGCCCTCGTCGATCTCGTTGCGCTCGACGACCTGCCGCCAGCGGGTCAGCAGCTCCTGCTTGTGGGCCTCGCGGCGGGCCTGGAGTTCGGCGGGCAGTTTCATCACCCGCTCGTGGCGGGGAAACAGGCGCATCAGCCGCTCGGACTCCTGCCGGGCCCGTTCCCAGTTGAACTCGCTCATCAGGGCCTCGATGCGGTGCAGGGCCTGAGTGATCTTGTCCTCGATGGTCATCTCGCGGATCTGGCTCATCTCGTCGCGCATCTTCTGGGCTTCGAGCTTGTAGCCGAAGCGGCGCTCCATCTCGTCGATGAGGTAATAGGCCCCCTCCCAGTTCCCGCCGTACATCTCCTCGCGGATGGCCTGGCGGAGGGCCTCGCTTTCGCGGGCCCGGTGGGCGATGGAACGGGCGGCGTCGGAGATCTGGCTGTTGTCGGCGATGGTCTGGATCATGGGCTCGAGGCGCTTCATCACGTCGAGCAGATCCAGGGCGCTGTGGTGGATGCGGTTGACGTTGGCCTCGGCCTTGAGCACCATCATCACCGCCGCGTTCAGGATGAGCGCGAAGCAGCCCAGGATGATCCCCGCGCACAAGAGCAGAGCCCCCAGCAGGGCGTTCGAGAAGATGAGAACCAGCCCGAAGCCCAGCAGGATCGCGCCGATCAGCACGGCGATCACCGTCACCACCGACGAGGTGCGGTGAAAGGACCTGTGACGCAAGGGGATGTCGGACACCGGCGATACTCCCAGGGACGATGAACCAACCACGTCCGGCGGGGTCACGATACGGCCGGGGGCGCATGAAGTCAACGCGGCGAAGGGAGGTTACGGCTCCGACGCGGGCGCGGCGGCCACGACCCCGGCGTCGGCCGGCTCGCCGCTCTCCAGAACCGCCTCACCGGCCGCCTTCCGGGCCTTCTCCTGTTCCTCGCGCAGTTTGCGGACGTGTTCCTCCAGGCGGTATTGCAGGTGTTTCTCGCGGCGGTGTTTCTCCTTGGCCAGCAGGCGCAGAAAAATGCCCGTGCCCACGAGCAGGATCAGCGTCGGTTGAAGGAAAGACCAGTCCATCGTCGGCAAGATCGGCCGGGGTGGCGGGGAAGTTGAGCAGTAAACGATTCACGGACCGGTCTGACCCCGTTCATCACGTGACGGCGGGGACGGCGCTGGGCCGAAGAGAAGCGTTTCAGAGCGCGTCCTGAAACCCTGTCCAGCGACCGGCCGAAAGCCCTCCCACACGGGTTTCAGGTCGCATTCCAAGTCCGATGGCGGCTCTTTCCGACGGGCGGATGCGTATAATTCTCAGGCCTGAAACTTTCGCCCGCCGGCCGCCTGAATCGGCGGTGAAAGGGGCGGTTCGCGCCCGGCCCGACACCGACTCTAACCTTTTTGGCCGTCTATAGTTGCGAACCAAACCGCCTTGACTGGCGCGGGTGGCTCAGCTATCATCAGGTGTTCGTCGGAAACCAGCCGGGGGCCACGAATCGATAGCATCGGGGACAGGATTCGCAAAAGGGGTGGAAAGGGCCTCCCCCCATTTCTGCCGATGGGAAGTGAGATAAGCGGACATTCACTCCTGTCCCCCACGACCGGCAGAGGGGATGCATTGCGGCGGGTTGACGGCGCATGGCTTGCGCCCAGAGCCCCGGTCAGGCCGGCGGGGGCACCCTTAGGGAGGAGCTTCTCATGGCGAACCGAGACGCCATTCTCGCATTGGTGGACAAGAGCATCGACCAGAAGCAGTTCCTCAATCTGCACTGGGAGGGCTCATTCGATGATTACCTCCAGTTGGTCTCCGAGCGGCCGTACATCGCCCGCAACGCCTTCCAGCGCATCTACGACATGATCATGCACTTCGGCTTCGAGCGCTATTCCTACCTCAAGGACGACCTGATCCGGTACAAGTTCTTCAGCGACCCGATCGACAACGGCAAAGACGGCATCTTCGGCCTGGACCGCACGCTGATGAACCTGGTGGACGTGTTCAAGTCCGCGGCCCACGGCTACGGGACCGACCGGCGCATCCTGCTGCTGCACGGGCCGGTGGGTTCGAGCAAGAGCACCATCACCCGGCTGCTCAAGAAGGGGCTGGAATACTACTCGCGGCTGGACGAGGGGGCCCTGTACAGCTTCGCCTGGAAGCTGACCGACGAGCACGGCAACACCGTCCTGCATCCCTGCCCCATGCACGAGGAGCCGCTCAAGCTGATTCCCCCGGAGGCCCGCCGGGCGGTCATGGCCTCGCTCAACGCCGACCTGCCCGAGGGCAAGGAGATCCGCATCGAAGGCGACCTGGACCCCTTCTGCCGCAAGACCTACAACGACCTGCTGCTCAAGCACGACGGCAAGTGGCGCAAGGTCATGGACCACGTGGTGGTCCGGCGGATCATCCTCTCGGAGAAGGACCGGGTGGGCATCGGCACCTTCCAGCCCAAGGACGAGAAGAACCAGGACTCGACCGAGCTGACCGGGGACATCAACTACCGCAAGATCGCCGAGTACGGCTCGGACTCCGACCCGCGGGCCTTCAACTTCGACGGGGAGCTGAACATCGCCAACCGCGGGCTGGTCGAGTTCATCGAGGTGCTCAAGCTGGACGTGGCCTTCCTCTACGACCTGCTGGGCGCCTCCCAGGAGCACACCATCAAGCCCAAGAAGTTCGCCCAGACGGACATCGACGAGGTCATCATCGGGCACACCAACGAGCCGGAGTACAAGAAGCTCCAGAACAACGAGCTGATGGAGGCCTTCCGCGACCGGACCATCAAGATCGACGTGCCCTACAACATCCGGCTGTCCGACGAGATCAAGATCTACGAGAAGGACTTCAACAAGGAGAAGATCCGCGGGGTGCACATCGCCCCGCATTCGATCGAGATGGCGGCCATGTGGGCGGTGCTGACCCGGCTGGCCACCCCCAAGAAGGCCGGGCTGACCCTCATGCAGAAGCTCAAGCTCTACAACGGCAAGACCATCCCCGGCTTCACCGAGGATTCCATCAAGGAGCTGCGCGAGGAGGCCCCCCGCGAGGGCATGCAGGGCATCAGCCCGCGCTACATCCAGGACAAGATCTCCAACTGCCTGGTGTCGGACGCGGCCATGCAGGACAAGAGCATCAACCCCTTCATGGTCCTCAACGAGCTGGAGACCGGGCTCTCGCACCACAGCCTGATTTCCGACGAGGAGACCAAGAAGCACTACCGCGAGCTGCTCAGCACGGTGCGCGAGGAGTACGAGGACATCGTCAAGGGCGAGGTCCAGCGGGCCATCTCCGCCGACGAGGACGCCATCAAGCGCCTGGCCGCCAACTACATCGAGAACGTGCGGGCCTACACCCAGCACGAGAAGGTCCGCAACAAGTACACCGGCAAGGACGAGGAGCCCGACGAGCGGCTGATGCGCTCCATCGAGGAGAAGATCGACATCCCCGAGTCGCGCAAGGACGACTTCCGCCAGGAGATCATGAACTACATCGGCTCGCTGGCCCTGGACGGCAAGAAGTTCGAATACTACACCAACGCCCGCCTGCAGAAGGCCCTGGAGCTCAAGCTCTTCGAGGACCAGCGCGACACCATCAAGCTCAAGAACATCGTCAGCGGCGTGGTGGACGACGAGACCCAGGCCAAGATCGACGTGGTCAAGCAGCGGCTGATCAAGTACTTCGGCTACAACGAGACCAGCGCCACCGACGTGCTCAACTACGTGGCCAGCATCTTCGCCCGCGGCGACAGCAAACAGGAGGACTGACGCCCGCGGAGCGGGGCTTCTCGTCCGGGCGAATCGCAGCGGCGTGCCTTATGGTCCTGAAGATCCACAAAGACCACCAGCGCTTCCGGCAGATCGTCAAGGGCCGGATCCGCGAGGACCTGCGCCGGTTCCTGACGCGCGGGGAGCTGATCGGCAAGGAGGGCAAGCACCTGATCAGCATCCCGGTGCGCGGGATCGACACGCCCACGTTCCGCTACGGCGAGAACGACGACGGGGGCGTGGGCCAGGGCCAGGCCAAGCCCGGCGACGCGGTCGGGCCCCAGGACGGGCAGGCCATCGGTCCGGGCGGCACCGATCCCGGGCAGCACATCCTCGAGGTGGACATCACCCTCGACGAGCTGGCCGACATCCTCGGCGAGGAGCTCAAGCTCCCGCGCATCCAGCCCAAGGGCAGGCACCAGATCACCACCGTCAAGGACCGCTACAGCGGGGCCCGCCAGTCCGGCCCCGAGTCGCTGCGCCACTTCAAGCGCACCTTCCGCCGGGCCCTCCGCCGCCAGATCATCACCGGCACCTACGACCCGCAGAAGCCGCGGATCATCTTCGAGCGCCGCGACAAGATCTACCGGAGCTGGCGCAGCGTGCTCAAGCCGCAGTCCAACGCGGTCATCGTCTACATGATGGACGTCTCCGGCTCCATGGGCGACGACCAGAAGGAGATCGTCCGCCTGGAGGCCTTCTGGATCGACGCCTGGCTGCGCCGCAACTACGAGGGCATCGAGAGCCGCTACATCGTCCACGACGTGCGGGCCGCGGAGGTCGACCGCCACACCTTCTTCCACCTGCGCGAGGACGGCGGCACCAAGATCTCCAGCGCCTTCAAGTGCGCCCGCGACCTGCTCGAGGCCCGCTACAGCGCCGACGAGTGGAACATCTACCTGTTCCACTTCAGCGACGGCGACAACAGCAGCGAGTCCGACAACCGCGACTGCTGCCGCATCCTCAGGGAGCAGTTGCTGCCCCGGGTCAACCTGTTCGGCTACTGCCAGGTGGCCAGCGCCTACGGCAGCGGCAACTTCATCAACGTGCTCCACGAGCACTTCGGCAAGGATCCGTCGGTCATCACCACCCGGGTCAACGCCAAGGAGGACATTTACGACAGCATCAAGGCGTTTTTCACGCCGGGCAAGTGAGGCAGAATGACCAGCAGACCAGGCGGGGGAGACGCGGCGGGCCGCTCCTTCGCCTTGTCGCCTTGTCCCGTTACCGCTCTCCGATGGGCAGAGCGGTCAGCAGAGGGCCAGACGTTCACGATGTCCACACGACTCTCCAGGGAGATCGCCGAGTACGTCGAGACCATCGCGGGTTACGCCCGCGAGGAGGGTCTCGATTTCTATCAGACCATCTTCGAGCAGCTCGACGCCGACCAGATCAACCAGGTGGCGGCCTACGGGGGTTTCCCGCAGCGCTATCCCCACTGGCGCTTCGGCATGGAGTACGAGCGCCTGCGCAAGAGCCACAGCTACGGCCTGAGCCGCATCTACGAGATGGTCATCAACAACGACCCCTGCTACGCCTACCTGCTCAACGACAACGCCTTCGTCGACCACAAGACGGTCATCGCCCACGTCTACGGGCACTGCGACTTCTTCAAGAACAACGTCTGGTTCAGCCGCACCAACCGCAAGATGATGGACGAGATGGCCAACCACGCCACCCGCATCCGCCGCTACATCGACCGCCACGGTTTCGAGGAGGTCGAGCGCTTCCTCGACGTGTGCCTGAGCCTGGAGGACCTGATCGACCCCTATTCGGTGTTCATGCGCCGGACCGCCCAGGAGCCGCGGCACGCCGAGGACCGCCGGCGGCAGACCGACGACGTCGTGCGCTACCCGGCCAAGAGCTACATGGACCGCTTCATCAACCCCCCCGAGGCCATCGCCGCCCAGCGCCGCAGGCTCGACGCCGACAAGGCCCGCGAGCGGAAGGCCGAGCCCTCGGCCCCGCTGCGCGACGTGCTGCTCTATTTGCTGGAACACGCTCCGTTGGAGGACTGGCAGGCCGACGTCCTGGCCATCGTCCGCGAGGAGGCCTATTACTACGCCCCCCAGGGCATGACCAAGATCATGAACGAGGGCTGGGCCACCTACTGGCACAGCACCATCATGACCCGCTACTGCCTGCGCGACGACGAGCTGGTCACCTATTGCGACCATCACTCCGGCACGGTGGCCAGCTCGCCGGGCCGCCTGAACCCCTACAAGATCGGCCTGGAGCTGCTCCGCGACATCGAATACCGCTGGAACACCGGGCGCTACGGCAAGGAGTGGGAGGAGCTCGACGACGTCGAGAAGAAACGCAACTGGGGCAAGGACCGCCAGGCCTATGGCCGGGTCAAGGGCAAGGAGTCGCCCGGGCGCGAGAAGATCTTCCAGGTCCGGAGGATCTACAACGACGTGACCTTCATCGACGAATTCCTCACCCCCGAGTTCGTCGATCGCCACAACCTCTATCACTACCGCTACGACCCCACCACCGGGCGGATGGTGGTGGTCAACCGCGACTTCGACAAGATCAAGCGGCAGTTGCTGTTCTCGCTGTCCAACCACGGCCGGCCGTACATCTACGTCGTGGACGGCAACTACGCCAACCGCGGCGAGCTCTACCTGGCCCACAAGCACAACGGCGTGGACATCCAGATCAAGTACGCCGTCGAGACGCTCAAGAACCTCCAGAAGCTCTGGGGCCGGCCGGTGCACTTGCAGGCCCGGATCGACGACGAGAACGTTCTCTTCAGCTTCGACGGCCAGCAGTCCAACCAGCAGACCATCACCGAAGACCTGCCCAAACCCGCCCACACCCTGTGAGCGGGAGCAGAAGCCGCGGCCGTCGGAAAGCGCACGAGGGTTCCGGGTTCAGGCTTCGGCACAATGCCCTTGGCATCCCCGCTTCATTGTGCCCCGTCGCACTCGACGGGCCTGATCCGGCTGTTTGACCTCAAGCTCAAGGACCACCCGCGCGGCGGCTACCAGCGTCTGCCCGGCGGCGACGGCCGTTGCCGCACGGACCGGAACCATCCGCTCCGACCGGCTCTCGGGCGACCCGGCCTCCTGGAAACCACCCTGCGGCCCGATCCCCATTGCCCCACCCGAGCATTCCGGTCAGAATTGGCGCCCACGGGTTTCAGGGCCCACTCCTGGTGGTGTCGGCCGGGCGTGTGTGCCGGCCGTCCCGCGGCGCCTCACGGAGCGATACGATGAAGGCGGCCATTATGACGGTCAGCGACCGCTGCTGGCAGGGGCGGATGAACGACCAGGCCGGCCCGGCGCTGGCCGCCCTGGTCCGTGACCGGCTGGGCGGCCAAGTCGTGGCCGCGACCATCGTGCCTGACGACGCGGGGCTCATCGCCGAGCAGCTCCGCCGCTGGGCCGCGGGGCCGGAACGCCCGGACCTGATCCTGACCACCGGCGGCACGGGCCTGGGCCCGCGCGACGTGACTCCCGAGGCCACCGCCAGCGTACTGGACCGGCCGCACCCGGCCCTGCTGGAGCTGGCCCGCCTGCGCTGCCTGCAAAAAACGCCGCGCGCGTTTCTCTCCCGCGGACTGGCCGGTACCATCGGCGCCGCGCTGGTCATCAACCTGCCCGGCTCGACGCGCGGGGCGGTCGAGTTTCTCGAAGCCCTCCTCGACGTGCTGCCCCACGCGGTGGACATGCTCCGCGGACGACCGGGCGACCACTCGCCGCCTGAAGGCGGGAAGGATGAACCGTGACCAGGGAGAGGAGGCGGGCAGGCGGGAAAGTGACCGGACAGGCACGCGCGAATGGGATAGGGTGGGTTGGTGAAGATGAGTTGGTGAGAAACTGAGAAGGTGGGAACGTGGCTTGGCTTCATGCGTCCTTCTCGCGGATTCCTCCTGACGAGGTCCGGGGTGCGCTGCTCTCGGTGGGAGTCAGCGTCCTGCTGACCAGCCTCAAGTTCTTGGCCTATTACCTCACCGGCTCGGCGGCGATCTTCTCCGACGCGATGGAGAGCATCGTCCACGTCCTGGCCTCGTCTTTCGCGTTCTATGCCCTGGCGGTGGCCCACACGCCGCCGGACGAGGAACACCCCTATGGCCATGGCAAGGTGGAGTTTTTCTCCGCCGGGTTCGAGGGCGGGATGATCCTGCTGGCCGCGGTGGTGATCGTCATCCGCACGCTGGACGCCCTGCTGTTTCACCCGCTGGAGATCGAGAAGCTGGGCGTCGGCCTGGCCCTGATCACGTTCGCCATGCTGGCCAACGGCGCGGTGGGGCTGGTGCTGATCCGGCTGGGAAACCGGCATCACTCGGCCACGCTGCGGGCCGACGGGTATCACCTGCTCTCCGACGCCATCACCACGGTGGCGGCCCTGGTGGCGCTGCTGCTGATGAAGGCCTTCGGCTGGCGTCTGGCCGATCCGATCATCGCCCTGCTGATCGGCCTGTACATCGCGTACCTGGGGCTCAAGCTGATGCGGCAGTCGGTCGAGGGGCTCATGGACCGCCAGGACGCCGGCGACGAGCGGATGCTCAAGACCATCCTGGAGTCCCACCTGGGGCCCGCCGGACAGGCCCCCACGATCTGTTCCTATCACAAGCTGCGCCATCGCCACAGCGGGAGATACCACTGGGTGGACCTGCACATCATGGTGCCGGCCGGGCGGAGCGTCGAGCAGGGCCACGCGGTGGCTTCGGCCATCGAGTTCGAGATTCAGCGGGCCCTCGTCCAGGCCAACGCCACCGCCCACGTCGAACCCTGCCACGACGCGAACTGCGCCCACTGCCTGGGCGAATAGGAAAACACCGCCGGCGCTCGAAGCGCGGAACACGGCGCCTGATCCGCCGCTGATGCCCGGTCATGGATCATACGACGCCCGCCTCGCGGTGGGCGGTGCGGCCCGGAGGGGAGGTCGGAGGACGAGCTACGGCTCACTCTCCAGCTCCCGAACGCGCTTCAGAAGTTCATCGACGTTGAGATTTTGAAAATGGGCGTCGCGCCAAGCCTGATAATCCCGCGGCGCCTGGCGCATCCAGCTCAGGAAACGGAAGGTCTGGGCCGGCCCCAGATGCCGCGTAAGTACATCCAGGGCCCTGTCGCGTAGCTCATCGTCGGTGAGTTCGTCAATCATCGGCCACCTCGTTCCAGTATTCTAACGGAGTCAAGACGCGAATCATCGTGTTCACTCGCCTTGCGCGTCGGATAAAGCGGTCGTCGCAGGAAAGCAGGACGTCGCAACCCGCGGCTTCGGCAAAGGCCAGATGGGCGGCGTCCAAAGGCGGAAGTCCGAGGGCGGAAAGCTCTCGCATGCGCTGCTCGATCTGAGCCGAAAGGGTCTGCCGCATGGAAGCCCGGGCCGCGTACTTAGCCACCTCCATTCTCGGCTCCGCTTCGGGATCCTCCTGGTTCTCGAACGTCAAAGCGCTCGACCAGACCAGGTTGTCCAGGCCGCGGTCAATCCGTTCTATGACGGCCAATACCGCACGGGTCTCCGCGGCAACCCTTTCTTGTGACTGATCGTCGAATGGCCGCTTGAGCACACACATGTCCAGATAGAGCCTCATGTCATCACTTGCCGCCTGCGCCGGGATACTCGGGGTTTCATACCACCCCCGCCTCGCCGGTGAGGATGGGCTCCTCGACGAAGGCGCGCGGGTCGGTGACGCGGCCGGTCAGGGCGCTGGCCGCCACGGTCAGCGGACTGGCCAGATAAACGCCCGCCTCGCGGTGGCCCATCCGGCCGGGGAAGTTGCGGTTGGTGGTGCTGATGCAGGTGATGGGCTCGTTGAGCCGGCCGAACGTGTCGATCGGCCCCCCCAGGCAGGCCGCGCAGCCCGAGGGCCCCATCAGGCAGCCGGCCTCCTCGAGCACTTCGTACACGCTCTTCTCGCCCGGCTGGCGGGGCATGCCCGAGAGGTTCAGGGCCAGCATGTCCGCGTGGACCTGCGTCGAGCCCGGCACTACGAAGGTGGGCACCTGGACCTGCCTGCCCTTGAGGATGTTGGCCGCGAAGATCATGTCGGTGATCTTCCCGCCGGTGCACGAGCCGACGTAGGCCCGGTCGATCTTCACGTGGCGGCAATTGTAGGCCGTGTCCTTGTTGTCGGGCGAGTGCGGCTTGGCCACCATCGGCTCCATGGTGCTTAAGTCCCATTCGTGCTCGTAGACGTACTCGGCGTCGGGGTCGTCGGCGAAGACCTCCCACGTCGGGACGTTGGAGCGCTGGCGCACGTAGCGCAGGGTCTTCTCATCCACGTCGCAGACGCCGTTCTTGCCGCCGGCCTCGATGGCCATGTTGGTCAGGGTCATGCGGTCTTCGAGGGTCAGCGACGCGATGCCCTCGCCGGCGAAATACATGGCCCGGTAGGTGGCCCCGTCCACGCCGATCTCGCCGATGACCGCGAGGATCAGGTCCTTGGCGGTCAGGTAGGGGGGGATCTGGCCGTGGAAGGTGAACTTCATGGTCGGCGGGACCTTCAGCCAGAGCTTGCCGGTGCCCAGGACAAAGCCGGCGTCGGTGTTGCCGATGCCGGTGGCGAACTGCCCGAAGGCCCCGGCCGTGCAGGTGTGCGAGTCGGTGCCCAGCAGGACCTCTCCCGGCCGGACGTGCCCCTCCTCGGGCAGGGCCTTGTGGCAGACGCCCTTGTAGCTGGTCCGGGCGGGGTCCTTGTAGGGGCTGGGCATCCCTTCGCCCTGGATGAAGTCCGGGTCATAGTAATACCGGATGCCCTGCTCCTTGACGAACTCGCGCAGGATCTGGACGTTGCGGTGGGCCTTGGCGTCGGCGGTGAAGATATAATGATCGGGAATGACCACGACGCGGTCGGGGTCCCACACGCGGGCCTGGGGCCCGAATTGCTCTTTGAAGATTCCGATGGTGCCCGGCCCGCACACGTCGTGGGTCATCAGGATATCGACGTTGACCCAGATGTTGTCGCCGGGACGGACGGCGGCCTTGCCGGCGCGCCGGGCGAGTATTTTTTCGGTGATGGTCATTCCCATGGGGTGAAATCCTCAGGTATCCAAGCTGATGCCCGGCCGCTGATTCGGGGTCGAAGGAGCACCCCTTCGCGTCGGGTGGCTCCTGAACGCTATTGTATCCAGCAATGGGGGTAGGACCAACCTGGGTTTCCCGGCACGCCACGATTCAGTTTCCGGTCCGGATCGGGGGGAACCGAGCCGCACCTGCTGGAAACGGCATGCTGGGAACCGGGAACTTCCTTTCGAGGTGCCCGTTGAAGCGGCTGTTGCGGCGATGGCGGTGGGTTCTGGCCGGGCTGGCCGTGATGCTTCTGGGCTGCGCCGCGACGCTCTGGCTGCTGTTCCAGCATATCCCCGCCTGGTATCGCCCGGCGCGGATACCTTTGGCCGAGCTTCAGCGGGTCCGCGACGACTGGCTGGCGGCCACCGACCGGGTGAACGTGCAGCTCAATCGCGCGACGGGCCCGTTCCAGGTGACGCTGACGCAGGATCAGCTCAACGAATGGCTGGCGGTGCGCGAGTCGATCGAGCCCTTGTCCCGGAACTGGCTGCCGCCGTCGATCCAGGAACCGATGGTGGTGCTGGAAAAAGGGGCCGTTCGACTGGGGGCCACGTATGCAGGCGATGGCGTTTCCACGGTCCTGAGCGTGCGGGTGGTTCCGGCCCGCGAGCCGGACGGCATCCGAATCCGGCTAGACGACCTCAGCGGCGGGTCGCTGGGCCTTCCCGATTTCGCGGTGCGGGCGGTGCTCGAGGACCTCGACAATCGCCTCGCGGGCTCCAGGTCCGACGGCGAGCGGCCGGCCGTGGCCGTGAAGGATCTGTTGGACGGCGTTCTCGTGCCCAACACGGTCCGCTGGCCGGGCGGGGGCTCGCGGGTGCGCATCGTGGACGTCAGGATCGAGCCCGGAACGATCAGCGTGACGCTCGAACGACTGCCGCGGCCTCATTCCAACCGCTGAAAGATGCCTTCGGCGCCGTCGGCCAGCCCGGTCAGGGCGAACCGGCCGTTGAGCCGAGAACCGGCCAGCCGGAGAACCCAACGATCCGGCTGTTCCGCCACCAGCTCGTACACGCCGCCATCCACCCGCCGGACGTGCCCCCGGCCGCGCGACACGGGGCCCTGGTATTCGAGGTAGGCCATGCGGTGATCGCCGATGTGCCGCGCGGGGATCGGCCCGCTGACACCGGGTGCGGCCGTCCCAACGGGGTCGGCCATGAGCTGCCACGTGGCCAGGGTATTCACCGGCGGGGAAAGCCCGGGGACGGACGACGTTTCGATCTCGGAGGGTCCGCGCGGGCTTGAGCCCGCGGCACCTTGAGCGCCGGCATCCGAAATCCCCCGCGGTGTACCCGGGGCGGCGAGTCCCGCGGGGCGCTCCAGCATCAGGTCCCAGTGCTGGCCGTCGGCGAGCAGGTGGTGCAGGACGACGAAGCGAAGCGGCTGATCCATGCATGGGGATTATACCGCGCGGGGTTCGGCCCCCGGCCGTCGAACGAACTGCAAGAGGACCCGGTCGGCACGGCGTGCGGCGATGGTTTGCGGCGGAGTGCCAAGCCGTCGGACCCGTTGCGGCGGCCGTGAATCCGTGCGACGATGATGCCGCGCGGCCGGACGCGCCGCGCGGATGAACCGCCCGATGGGAGCTCCCGACATGAGCATCGTCAGCCTCACCGTCGCCACCCGGCAGCGCAATCAGTTCGTGGACGTGACCGCCGACGTTCAACGTGCCGTCCGCGACGCCGGGCTCAGGAACGGCTACGCGATCTGCTTCGTCCCGCACACCACCGCAGGAATCACCATCCAGGAAAACGCCGACCCGGACGTGGTCCACGACGTGCTCTGGAAACTCGGCGAACTGATTCCCAAGGACGAGCCGTCGTACCGCCACGCCGAGGGCAACAGCGACGCGCACATCAAATCGTCGCTGGTGGGCTGTTGTCAAACGGTGCTGGTCGAGGACGGTCAACTGGTCCTGGGCACCTGGCAGGGCCTCTACTTCTGCGAGTTCGACGGCCCGCGCAACCGCCGACTGCTGGTCAGATGCGTGGAAGCCTGAGGCATTGCGGATCGCGGATTACGGAATGGGGCTTGAAGCCGCCCGGGGGCGGGCGTTCGGACGCACGTAAGTACCATTCCGAAGGGTCGGAACCCAAGACCTTCTCACTCGAGACCTTCTCGCTCGGGCCGAGTGACCGTCTACTCATTCCGCAATCCGAAATCCCGAATCCGAAATCCCCGCACGTTGCCCCCTCACGATCGGACGGATAGAATTCGGTCGTTCTGCCCGGATGGAGGGGACGGGCGCGACCCGCTTGGGGTAGGCATGTACCGGCTGTTGTTCATCGCGGTGGTCATGTTGTGGCTGACGGCGGTCGCGGCGCTGGTCCACCGCGACATCTGGCCGGCCTGGACCGCCCAGGACCCGCCGCCGATGACCGCCACCCAGTTCGCGGGGCTGGAACGAAGGGAGCAATTCGCCATCCAGGACGGCCAGGGCCGGCTCATCGGACGGGCCTGGGGCGAAGTCGGACCGGCCTCCAGCGGGCTGGTCAGCATGAGCGGCACCATCCTCATCGACGGGCTGAGCCAGCTCCCCTACCCCATCCGGGTCGAGACCGAATCGCGCTTCGACGGCGACGGCGAGCTGGACAGCTTCGACCTCGACGTGTTCGGCGTGCCCATGATCCCCATCAACGTGCACGGCGAACGAAGGGGCATCTACTTCCCCTGCGAGTTGAAGGTGGGCACCCTTCACCGCCAGGCCAATCTGGACCTCTCCGCCAGCCGGATGATCGGCGAGTCCATCCGCCCGTTCAACGTGCTGCCCAAGCTGCGCGTGGGCCAGTCCTGGCGGATGCAACTGCTCGATCCGGTCGCCGCCGTCCTCAAGAAACGAACCGAATTCAACCCGGTGATCGCCCGCGTGACCCACCGGGAGACGCTCTCCGCCGGCGACGGGCCGGTGGAATGCTTCGTGGTCGAGATTCAGGATCATGGCCGGGCCTGGGTGG